>CAKRRS010000001.1 GCA_934394665.1 uncultured Acetatifactor sp.
ATGATATCCACTTCTTTAGGAAATTCACACTCGGAGACGTTACAGCTGCCAGAAGGCATTCTGTCCGTTCCGGGAGTTCTGTTTTCCTAAAACTTGCAGTAACCCAGTAGCCGCGGCAGTATATAAGAATAAGCTGACCGTAAGCAGACGTCGGTACTTAGCGAGGGTACTTTCCTCGCTTATGTACCGCTACGTCTGCGCCCGAGCGAAAGCGATGTCAGCGTTTCTTATATACTGCCACGGCTACGGCGACTTTAGACCAATTACTTCACTAACTTTCAAGTTAACAAAACACCTCCGCAACACAATATGCGGAGGTGTTTGTAGTTCTATTAAGCTTTCTTGTTGATCATAGCACGTTTTCTCATGGTAGGATCGAGGATCTTCTTACGGATACGCAGGTTGGTAGGAGTTACTTCCAACAGCTCGTCGGTATCGATGAAGTCCAGAGCCTGTTCCAGAGACAGTACCTTGGGAGGTGTCAGACGCAGCGCTTCGTCGGCACTGGAGGAACGGGTATTGGTCAGCTGCTTTTTCTTGCAGACATTTACCTCAATATCCTCGCTGCGCCCGGTCTGTCCGATGACCATACCGGAGTATACTTTCTCTCCGGGTCCGATGAACAGCGTACCACGCTCCTGGGCGTTGTACAGACCGTAGGTGATGGCTTCACCGGCTTCAAAAGCGATTAGGGAACCCATCTTACGATACTGGATATCTCCCTTGTAAGGACCATAGCCGTCGAATACGGTATTCAGGATGCCGTTACCCTTGGTATCGGTCATGAACTCACCGCGGTAACCGATCAGGCCTCTTGCGGGAATGGAGAACTCCAGACGGGTATAAGTACCGCCGGAGATGGAACCCATGTTGCGAAGTTCTCCTTTTCGCTGTCCCAGCTTCTCGATAACTGCACCGGAGAATTCGTTGGGAACATCGATATATGCCAATTCCATAGGCTCTAACTTTTTACCGTTTTCATCGGTATGATACAGAACCTCTGCTTTACTTACGGCGAATTCAAAGCCTTCACGACGCATGTTCTCGATCAGAACGGACAGATGTAATTCACCACGGCCGGATACCTTGAAGCGGTCAGCGGATTCGGTCTCTTCCACACGAAGGGAAACGTCGGTATTTAATTCACGGAACAATCTGTCACGGATGTGACGGCTGGTGACGAATTTGCCTTCCTGACCTGCCAGAGGAGAGTCGTTTACCATGAACTGCATGGCAATCGTGGGCTCACTGATCTTCTGGAAAGGAATGGGTACGACATTGTCGGGAGAGCAGAGGGTATCTCCGATGTGAATCTCACTGATACCGGAGATGGCAACGATGGATCCGATGCCTGCTTCCTTGACTTCTACTTTGTTCAGACCGTCGAACTCATACAGCTTGCTGACTTTGGTCTTGATGATCTTGTCGGGATCGTGATGGTTACAGATCACAACATCCTGGTTCACACGGATGGTACCGTTATCTACCTTACCGACACCGATACGTCCTACATATTCATTATAATCAATGGTACTGATCAGCACCTGGGTAGCTGCATCAGGATCTCCTTCGGGAGCGGGAATGTAGTTAAGAATGGTCTCAAACAACGGCTCCATATCGGTACCGGGTTCGGAAGCATCCAGGGAAGCGATACCTGCTTTTGCGGAAGCGTAGACGAAAGGACAATCCAGCTGGGAATCATCAGCATCCAGCTCCAGGAACAGCTCCAGTACTTCATCCACAACCTCATCCGGTCTTGCTTCGGGACGGTCGATCTTGTTGATACATACGATAACGGGAAGCTTTAACTCCAGTGCCTTACGCAGTACGAACTTTGTCTGGGGCATTGCGCCTTCAAAAGCATCTACGACCAGAATTACACCGTTTACCATCTTCAGGACACGTTCTACTTCACCGCCGAAGTCCGCATGCCCCGGAGTGTCGATGATATTGATCTTGGTACCCTTATACATAACCGCAGTGTTCTTGGACAGAATGGTGATACCGCGCTCACGCTCGATATCGTTGGAGTCCATGACACGCTCGGCAACTTCCTGATTCTCACGGAATACACCGCTTTGTTTTAACAGCTCATCTACCAGGGTGGTCTTACCATGGTCTACGTGAGCAATGATCGCAACGTTTCTGACATCTTCTCTTTTTTGTCTCATAAAAATCCTTGCCTTTCTAAAATGCGTGGAACTTGCGAAAATTACGGCAGATTTGTCGAGTGCCGTTATTTTTCGTTCATAAATGATTACCCTTTTTTCAAACTGTTTCAGTATAGCACTTATCGATGCATGACGCAAGAAAAAACCGTGTAAATTCAACGCTTTTGGTGGTTTTCTATATGAAAAAGTATGTAAAAGAAAGTGGTTTTGTGCGGTATTTGCCAATTCGCGCGATGTCTTTAGGTACTCAAACGGCAGATTTTAGAGTATAAATATAGTGCAACGATACAGAATCGGAAAATCTGTGGTTGCTGCAGATTACATAAGGAGAGACAAAAAGAAAGGAAAGAGTCAGAAGAGGTAGAAGGGAGAACAGAAATGACAGATAAGGTTATTGAAAACAATCAGGTAACGGTGATGGGGGAAGTGGTAAGTGATTTTTCCTATAGCCATGAGATCTACGGGGAAGGATTTTACATGGTGGATATCAAGTGCACGAGACTGAGTGACAGTTATGATATCATCCCGGTGATGGTGTCGGAGCGGCTGATGGATGTGAGTGCAAGTTATATCGGCAGGCTGTTGTGTATCAACGGACAATTCCGCTCTTATAACCGCCATGAAGAGCGCAAGAACAGACTGGTGCTGTCTGTGTTTGCCAGAGAAGTGAAATTTATCGATGAGATGGAGGAGAGTTCGAAAACGAATCAAATCTATCTGGACGGCTATATATGCAAGGAACCTATTTATCGTAAGACTCCGCTGGGAAGAGAGATCGCAGATCTGCTGCTTGCGGTCAACAGACCGTACGGCAAATCGGATTATATTCCCTGTATCTGCTGGGGACGTAATGCCCGCTATGCCGAACATTTTAAAGTAGGAGAACGCTGCGCTGTCTGGGGAAGAATCCAGAGCCGTGAATATATGAAGAAACTGGATGAAGAGCATGTGGAAAAAAGAGTTGCATTTGAGGTGTCTGTCAGCAAACTGGAGCTACTGGAAGAAGCGCAGATGGAAATCGTCTGACGACAAAACATTGCAAAAATTTACAATATATGGTATAAAAGAATGCATAAATGTTTAGCAGGTGTCTGATCCGGACGATGGTCGGAGCGCAGACAGACCATGAGGTGTAAAATGGCAAAGGGATGCATCTATATTTATACCGGCGATGGCCGAGGCAAATCACCGGCAGCAATCGGAAGGGCAGTACAGGCAGCCGTGGAGGGAAAACAGGTCGTGATCATCCAGTTCCTGAAGGGAAAGGGCTTGGAGGATTCGGATTTCCTGCGCAGAATGGAGCCGGAGATCAAGTTGTTCCGATTTGAAAAGTCCGACAGCAATTTTGCGGAATTATCCGAGGAGAAAAAGCAGGAAGAGATCCAGAACATCCGCAACGGAATCGGATTCGCCAAAAAGGTGTTGACCACCGGAGAATGTGACCTGCTGATCCTGGATGAAGTATTGGGACTTGTGGAAAAGGATATCATTACGCAGGATACACTGAAAGCACTTTTGGAGTGTCGTGGGGACACGGATGTGATCCTGACGGGAATTACTTTGAATGATGAGATTTGCGTCCTGGCAGATGAAGTGTCCAAGATCGAGACCGTAAAATTCAAGGTCTGGGATTGACAGTGGCATGGGTTGATGCTATCATAAATTATATATTTAAGGATAGAGGTTGCGTTTTTCAAGAGTATTTTTTCGGAGGTAACAGGTACCGTTGAAGGAAAAGGAAAGGGGAACACGCCGAAAGATAAGATTTCCTGCATATTTTATCTTGGGCATACGTTGAAGAAGCGTATGACTGTCATCTCGTAAGCAGATGGGGCGCTATCAGATAAGCTTGGATAATCAGCGCCAGCGCCATTGTGCGCTGGCGTTTTGCAAATGGAGGAAGCATATGGCTATTTTTAAAGGAGCAGGCGTGGCAATCGTCACACCCATGAACGCAGACGGATCTGTGAATTATGAGAAGTTTGGAGAACTGATCGAGTACCAGATTGCGAACGGCACGGACGCAATTATTGTATGCGGTACCACCGGTGAGTCATCTACCCTGACACATGAGGAACATCTGGACACCATCAAGTATTGTGTAGATAAGGTAGCAAAGAGAATTCCCGTAGTAGCGGGAACCGGTTCCAATTGTACGGAGACCGCGGTATATCTTTCCACCGAAGCGGAAAAATACGGTGTGGACGGTATTCTGTTAGTAAGCCCTTATTATAACAAAGCAACACAGAAGGGATTGTATCGTCATTTCCGCACCGTTGCGGAAGCGGTAAAAGTACCTGCGATCCTGTATAATGTGCCCAGTCGTACCGGATGCAATATTTTACCCGAGACGGTTGTGAAGTTATGTCAGGATGTGGAGAATATCGTAGGCGTCAAGGAAGCCAGCGGCAACATCAGCCAGATCGCCCATCTCGCAGCTATCGGACGCGGTATTGTTGATATCTATTCCGGTAATGATGATCAGATCGTGCCGATTCTTTCTTTGGGCGGTGTCGGTGTGATCTCCGTATTGTCGAATGTGGCACCTACGCAGACGCATGAGATCTGCCAGAAGTTCTTCGACGGAGATGTGGAAGGCAGCCGTAAGATGCAGCTGGATGCCATGGATCTGTGCAATGCACTGTTCTGTGAAGTGAACCCGATTCCGGTAAAGACAGCGTTGAACATGATGGGAATGGGAGCAGGCGCGTTCCGTATGCCTCTGTGTGAAATGGAAGAAGCAAATGCCAAGAGGCTGGAAAAAGCCATGAAGGATTATGGTATCCTGTAGGCTGGAAAAGATAACGAGAGTGGAAGAATTCCGTCTGTGAAAATTTTATCATGGACGGAATTTTTTGATAAAAAGACAGGAGAGAAGAAAAATGGTAAAAGTAATTATGCATGGATGTAACGGCAAAATGGGACAGGTGATCAGCGGTCTGATCGCAGCGGATCCCGAGGTAGAACTGGTAGCGGGAATTGATGCAAGAGATGACGGACACAATGTATATCCGGTGTTCACGGATATTACCAAGTGTGATGTGGCAGCGGACTGTATCATTGATTTTTCCGCAGCGGCAGCAGTGGACAAGCTGCTTGCTTATTGTTGTGAGAAGAAGCTTCCCTGCGTACTGTGTACCACAGGTTTATCCGAAGCACAGCTTGCAAAAGTAGAAGAAGTATCGAAGCAGGTCGCAATCCTGAAATCTGCCAATATGTCCATGGGCATCAATCTGCTGTTGAAACTTTTAAAGGAGGCAGCAGGCGTCCTGGCACCTGCCGGATTCGATATGGAAATCGTGGAGAAGCATCACAACCTGAAGGTGGATGCCCCCAGCGGAACCGCACTGGCTCTCGCAGATTCCATCAATGAGGAATTTCATAACGAATATGAATATGTATATGACCGCAGCACACGCAGAGAGCAGAGACCGAAAAAAGAGATCGGTATCAGTTCTGTCAGAGGCGGTACCATCGTAGGAGATCATGATGTGATCTTCGCCGGTGCGGATGAAGTGATTACGTTTTCCCATACGGCATATTCCAAGGCAGTCTTCGGCAAGGGTGCAGTACAGGCCGCCAAGTTCCTGGCAGGCAAGCCTGCAGGAATGTACAACATGTCAGATGTCATTGATGCGGCAATGTAGGAAGGCGATACCCCTATGAATGAGATGGAACAGAAGGTTTTAAAGACCCTCTCACATCAATATAAAAATATTGCAGCAGCTTCCACAGAGATCATCAACCTGCAGTCAATTCTGAATCTGCCGAAAGGAACAGAACATTTCCTGACGGACATTCACGGAGAGTATGAGCAGTTCAATCATGTGCTGAAGAACGGCTCCGGTTCGGTGCGGCGTAAGATTGATGAAGAATTCGGAAATACGATTAGCAATAAAGACAAAAAAAGTCTGGCGACGCTGATCTATTATCCGGAGAGCAAGCTGGAGATCGTCGAGAGGGAAGAGGACAATCTGGAGGACTGGTATAAGATTTCCCTGCACCGTCTGGTACAGGTGATCAAACGGGTGTCTTCCAAATATACCCGTTCTAAGGTCAGAAAAGCACTACCGAAGGATTTCGCTTACGTCATAGAAGAACTGATTACAGAAAAGGAAGAAATACAGGATAAAGAGGCATACTATAACGAGATCATTCATACAATCATCCGGATCGGCAGGGCACCGCAATTTATCATTGCTTTAAGCCATCTGATCCAGAGACTGGTCATCGATCATCTCCATATTGTAGGGGATATTTATGACAGAGGCCCGGGACCGCATATTATCATGGATACCCTCTGCGAGTATCATTCGGTAGATGTACAGTGGGGCAATCATGACATGGTATGGATGGGTGCGGCTGCCGGAAGTCTGGCATGTATTGCCAACGTAATACGCATGTCTGCCAGATACGGGAACCTTGCAACTTTAGAGGACGGCTATGGAATCAACCTGCTGCCGCTGGCAACGTTTGCCCTGGAGACCTATGAAAATACGAATTGTGATGCATTTACCATCAAATTTAATACGGATTATAATACCAAGGATCTGGGCTTAGATACCAAGATGCATAAGGCAATCGCTATTTTACAGTTCAAACTGGAAGGGCAGCTGATCCTGCGCCATCCGGAATTCCACATGGAGAACCGGATGCTATTGCACAGGATCGATTTTGAAAAAAAGACCGTGCGTGTGGACGGAAAAGAATATCCTATGAAGGATGTGGATTTCCCCACTGTGGATCCGGAGCATCCTTATGAACTTACGGAAGAAGAGAGCAAGGTCATGATGCGCTTACAGCAGGTGTTTATGCGCTGTGAAAAATTACAGCGTCATGTAAAATTCCTCTTTTCCAAAGGCGGTATGTACAAAATCTATAACGGCAATCTGCTGTATCACGGCTGTGTGCCCCTGAATCCGGACGGAAGCTTTATGCAGGTGGAAATCTGCGGAAAAGAATATTACGGAAAAGCATTATATGACATTCTGGAGTACTATGCCAGAAGGGGCTATTATGCCAAGGAAGCCAAAGAGCGTGCACTGGGACAGGATATGATCTGGTATATCTGGGCGGGTTCCGGCTCCCCTGTGTTCGGCAAGGCGAAGATGGCTACGTTTGAACGGTATTTTCTGGAGGACAAGGAGACCCATGCAGAAGAGAAGAACAGCTATTATCGATTGCTGGAAAATGAAGAGGTCATCGGCAGGATTTTAGAAGAGTTCGGTCTGGACAAGACGGATGCGCACATCGTGAACGGTCATGTCCCTGTGGAACAGATCCACGGAGAATCCCCGATCAAATGCGGCGGAAAACTGTTGATCATTGACGGCGGATTTTCCAAAGCATATCAGAAAAAGACGGGAATCGCCGGGTATACCCTGGTATGTAATTCCAGAGGCATGCGCCTGGTAGCACACGAACCGTTCGAATCGACAGAAGCATCCATTTTAAAAGAATCGGATATTTTCTCGGATTCCATTGTAGTGGAGAATTTCCCTCGCAGAAAAATGGTGGCGGATACCGATACCGGCAAGGAGATCCAGGAGAACATCTTTTATCTGGAAGAACTCCTGGAAGCTTACCGGGAAGGTACCATCATGGAAGAGGTGTAGGTTATCTCTGACCGTTGCCTGTGGTACCGGTGGTAGGATTGCCTGTGTTTGCATCATTGCCTACGAGATCATTGGTAATATCGGAGACACCGTTTGCGGCATCATCTACGATATTTCCCACGGTATCGCCGGCTTCCCCGATGGCGTTTCCTGCATTGTCCAGCATGGAATCGTTCTCTGCTGCAGTATTGCCGTTGCCGTTCTGATCACCCATCGTGGTATCCGCAGTGGCAGTGCCGGACTCGGAAGGCTGCGAGACAGTGCTCTCCTGCGTGGCAGGAGAAGAAGGGGAAGGGGAGGCAGCCATGCTGCCGGAGTTATTGTTGTTTTTGTTGGTGCCGCAGGCGGCTGCCAGGCACAGATAGACAGTGATGATACCAAGCACCAGTAATTTTTTGCCAAATCTTGATTTTGTGTTATTTTTCATAATGTCCTCCATTTCAAAATGCCCCATTAAGGGAAGATTCGGTCCGGATTTTGATGACCGGCTTGAGAGTAGTATGTGCGGATATGAGAGAAATATACAGAGATAAAAATTTATCATAAGCAGATACCTGTTGCGGAAAAGAGGAGCAGATGGAATTTCGACCCTGTATTGACATTCATAACGGAAAAGTAAAGCAGATCGTTGGCGGAAGTCTGAAAGACAGAGACAACTGTGCAAAAGAGAATTTTGTTTCAGAGCAGGATGCGTCCTTTTATGCCGAATTTTATCAAAAAAATAAGCTGAAGGGCGGACATATTATTTTACTGAATGCTGCAGACAGTCCTTATTATGAAGCCACCAGGCAGCAGGCGCTTTTGGCACTGCATACTTATCCCGGAGGATTACAGGTCGGCGGAGGCATTACACCGGAAAACGCCGGTGACTATCTGAAGGCAGGGGCATCTCATGTGATCGTGACTTCCTATGTATTTAGAGAGGGCAGAATCGATTACGGTCGACTGGAAAAGCTGGTGCAGGCGGTAGGCAGAGAGCATCTGGTATTGGATGTCAGCTGTAAGCGTGTGGGAGAGGACTACCTTGTTGTAACGGATCGCTGGCAGAAGGTTACCTGCGAAAAAGTAGAGGAGAGCCTGCTTACGAAATTATCTGCTTATTGTGATGAATTTCTGATTCATGCAGTGGACGTAGAGGGAAAAGCGCAGGGAATCGAACAGAAACTGGTCAGTGCTGTGGGAACATGGAACGGAAAGCCAATTACCTATGCAGGCGGTGTACATTCCATGGAAGATTTGTTGCTGTTGAAAAAACTGGGACAGAACCGGATGAACGTAACCATCGGAAGTGCACTGGATCTGTTCGGCGGCAGTATGAAGTGGGAAGATGTGCTGGCAGTGTGTGGGGAAGCGTAATCGTTCCCAAAATCAGAATTTGCAAAATGCGCAAGATATAAAACAGATGCAGAACAGAGATGTGAGATAGAAGTTCCTAAGATAATACAAATAAGAGAAATGTAAATAAGACAGATATCAAAAAGGGAAATACCCCGGGAGTTCATAACACTCACGGTATTTCCCTTTTGTGCGCTGTTTTTATGATCAAAGCTTGGTTACGTTCACAGCCTGAGGACCCTTTTCACCGTCTATAACATCGAAAGAAACGGCAGCACCCTCTTCCAGAGTCTTGTAACCTTCCATGTTCAGTCCGCTATAGTGTACGAATACATCTTTACCGGATTCGTCAGAGATGAAACCGTAACCCTTCTGGTTGTTGAACCACTTAACTGTACCTTTGTTCATAATAGATACCTCCAAAAATAACTTTCCTGTTCTTTTTATGCTGAGTTCCTATGATACTTCAGCAACTGCATCATAGCACAGCGGCACTGAAAAGTAAATAGAGGATTATGAAATATGCACAAAAAAATACAGTAAATATGTTTTAGAAATAGAAAGAAATGAAGAAATTCTTGGGAAAATATTACAAAATTGTTAAGAAATGATTGCTGTAAGTGCTTTCCTGTGATAAAATGGGATGATGTTTAGCGGAGGTGACTCTATGAATAGACAAAAACATAAGCGCAGATTAAACCATGTGCTGATTCTTACATCGGATGCGGCGGATGCAAATGTCAGGCAGTTCCGCGTGCGTGCCTGGATCGTGGAAGTCGTGGTACTGATCCTTTGTGTACTGATCGGCGGAGTGATCGGATACTTTATCTACGAAGGACAGCTCTGGGAGGATGTCAGTAGACGGAACCAGGAGCAGGTAGTCGCACTGGAAGAGGAGAATAAGACCCTGAGCGAACAGAACAGCAAGCTGGAAGCACAGGTTACGGAACAGGTAGAAGAAATACAGATCTTAAGTGATACTGTCAGCCAGAAGGTACAGAGTGAAAGCGAGTTGTCGGCAACCCTGGAAAAACAGAGCCTGCCTACAGAATTCCCCCTGACCGGATCGGCTTCCATGGAAGAAGTAACGGATGGGGACGATCCCATGTGCGTTTTCCACGCAGCGGCAGGTACGACAGTCGTAGCGGCGGCCAGCGGCTCGGTGATCGCAGTAAATGATGATGAGACTTACGGACACAGTGTCTGGGTGGATCACGGCAACGGCTACATTACCATCTACCGGAACAAGGGAGATGCAACCGTAACGACAGGAGATTCCGTGGTACAGGGAACGACATTGTTCGTGATCGGCGAGGATAATG
Source organism: uncultured Acetatifactor sp. (assembly GCA_934394665.1). Classification (GTDB taxonomy): domain Bacteria; phylum Bacillota; class Clostridia; order Lachnospirales; family Lachnospiraceae; genus Acetatifactor. The sequence goes on from CAKRRS010000001.1 coordinate 10,444, forward strand.
CAGATCTCGGATATCAGATGCAAAAAGACGGAAGCTACATTAATCCTATGGATATGCTGGCAATCAGTGGTTGATTGCGGAAAGGTTTGGAAGATACATGTTAGGAAAAAAGAATGCAGACAGTAAGATGAATACACTGATCGGAGCAGGCGCACAGTTAAACGGTGATTTTACGCTGGACGGTTCTGCCAGAATCGACGGGAAAATCGGTGGAAACGTAACAGTTACCGGTAACCTGATCCTGGGAGCCGGAAGTGTGGTCACCGGTGATGTGCAGGCAGCAAGTGTGCTGATCGGCGGAGAAGTGACCGGCAATATCATTGCACCGGAAAAAGCGGAACTGACCGCTTCGGCAAAGGTACTCGGAGATATCACTACAAAAGTGATCGTCATCGATGAACATGCCGTATTTCAGGGAAAGATCGATATGAACCAGGAGGTTCCGGATAAGAAAGGAAAAGCGAGAGCCGCGAAGGCTGTACGCGCTGGACGAAAGAGCGCAAAGGCTGCCCTTGCGGAAGCTTTGAAAGAAGTAGCTGAGGAAGAAAAACGGGAAAATCAGGAAACAACGGCAAGTGAAGTAACGGCGGAAAATGTCGCAGAGGTAAAGACAGAAAACACCGCAGAATCTGATAAGACGACAGAATAAAAACGGATAAAGGCATTTTTAAGGTATCATAAAAAACAGGGACTGGGAAAACGCTGTATATAGGCGGCAATTTCCCAGGTCCCTGTTTTTTAGTTTTACTGTTCGTTCTCTTTTTTCTCCATACGTCCGAATACCAGTTCATAACCGTCGTTGCCGTAATTCAGGGAGCGGTTCACACGGCTGATGGTAGCGGTGCTCGCGCCGGTCTTCTCAGCAATCTCCAGATAAGTTTTTCCATCCTTCAACATGGCGGCAACTTCAAAACGCTGAGACAGGGAAAGCAGCTCATTCACCGTACACAGATCTTCAAAGAAACTGTAGCATTCCTCCCGGGACTGCAGACATAATACTGCATCAAAGAGCGAATCCACAGCGTCCGTCTTGATTTTTTTATTCATGTTCGACACACCTTTCCATAGTTGTAAAAACTACAACGAAACTATCTTTATTTTAGCATACTAAAGTTGTAAAGTAAAGATGCGCGGTGAAATAGTTATAAAATCTTCATAATTATGCGCAATAAGATAAAAGTTGCAACTGTTGACATGTAGTTTTGAATACTATATAATGAATGCAAAAAGAAACAAGTGGACACATAGTGTACATTTGTTTTCTTACATTCATTAACGAGAGAACCGTCTGCGAAGCAGACGATAGAGCGCGAAGCACGGGTTCTCGAGTTAATTCAACCGGGAGCAAATATTTTCCCGGCAGCTATTTGCAGAAAGGACAGCAGGACAATTATGGCGGCAACCACAGAAGAATTATTGCAGACGATTTTACAGAGTCTGGAGAAAGTAGAATATATCAAATCGGAAGATATTCCGAATATTGATCTGTATATGGATCAGGTGCTGACCTTTATGGACAGAAAACTTCGTTCCGCAGTCCGTCCCCAGACGGAAGACCATGCGCTGACCAAGACCATGATCAATAATTATGCGAAGAACGATCTGCTGCCTCCACCGGTAAAAAAGAAATATTCCAAAGAGCATGTGTTACTGCTCATTTTCATTTACTACTATAAAGGTGTCATTCCCATGAATGAGATCCAGACACTTTTACAGCCGCTGACAGAGCGGTATTTCCAAAATGGTCAGGAGTTTGATCTGGAAAGCGTCTACAAGGAAGTTGTATCTCTGGAGAAGGAACAGTTAGAGTACCTGAAAAAAGATGTTGTGGAGAAATTCCACAGAGCAGCGAATTCTTTTGCCGGGGTGACCGGACAGGAGCAGGAGTTTTTACAGAAATTCGCTTTGATCTGCCTGTTAAGTTTTGATGTTTACATGAAGAAAATGCTCGTGGAACAGCTGGTGAACGAACTGGCGGATTCACAGAAAACACAGACGCCGGAGAAGGAGTCCCATAAGAAGAAAAATCAATAAGGGGTCATCAAATGAAAGCAATGATGGATCTGCATACGCATACTCTGGCAGCAGGGCATGCGTATAGTACGTTAAAGGAAAATATAGAATCGGCAATGGCGGCCGGACTTCGGTACCTCGGACTGAGTGAACACGGTCCAAGCGCACCCGGCGGGCCACATGAATTCTTTTTCGGCAATTACAAAGTAATTCCCAGAGAATATGATTATGTGGACAATACAGACAAAGTAATGCCTGTGGAGGGCGGAAGGTTACGTCTGTTGTGCGGCGTGGAAGCAAATATCAGTGACATAAACGGAACATTGGATCTGGAGAAACGTTATCTGCAAAAAATGGATTATGCGATAGCGAGCCTTCATATTTTTGCGTTTACCCCGGGAAGCCGTAAGGAAAACACAATGGCCTCTGTCAGGGGATTCCGGAACCCGTATGTGAAAATCCTGGGGCACCCGGATGACGGCAGATTTCCGTTGGATTATGATCTGTTGGTGCGGGAGGCACGGAAAGCACAGGTTGCACTGGAAGTGAACAATTCCTCGTTAAATCCAAAGTCCTCCAGAAAAGGCGGCAGAGAAAATATCACAGAACTCTTAAAGACTTGCATGAAGTACGGACAACCTGTTATAATGGGAACGGACAGCCATATCTGTTATGCAATCGGTGATTTTACGGAAGCGGAAGCATTGATGCGTGAAATCGGTTTTCCGAAGGAACTGGTATTAAATTACGATCCGGAGAACATTTGCAAACTGATCAACATAGCACTATAGCTTATAATAAATAATACAGGCGAAGAGCCGGAAAAGCCGTATTACGGCATGCCCCGGAAATGGGCGGATAGGAGAACAAATGAAAGACGCAAATTGTGGATACTGTATGAGAGGGGAATTGCTGGACAAGTTCGGCATTTTCATCTGTGATCTGAAGGTGAGCAGCCTGATCCTGTTCAAGGAGCAGAGCCATCCCGGCAGATGTATCGTGGCATATAAGGATCATGTCAGCGAGATCGTGGATATCAGTGAGGAAGAGAGAAGACTGTTCTTCGAAGATGTGGCACATGCGGCAAAAGCCATTCATGCAGCATTCCATCCCGATAAATTAAACTATGGTGCTTACGGTGATACCGGCTGTCACCTGCATATGCACCTGTGCCCGAAGTATAAGGACGGTTTTGAATGGGGAGGCACTTTTGAGATGAACCCCGGCAAGACGTTACTGACCGACGCGGAATATCAGGAGATGATCGATAAGATCAAGGCAAATCTGTAGGACAGGCACATAATTTCCTCCCGGAACATAGGATGTAGCTATAGCCTGATCGTCAAGAAACGGACGATCACTATAGAAAGGGAGGATCCTATGAAAAAGATGTTTGCAAAAAGAAACGCAGCGAAAAGAATGACTGCGAAAAAAACAATGATAACCGCACTTGTTGTGACGCTTACGCTGCCTGCATTGACAGGCTGTGGGGAAGCCGGACAGACAGGTGGGACAAAGAAGACCAGAGTGGTGCTCAATGAAGTAGCCCACTCTGTTTTTTATGCGCCGATGTATGTGGCAATCGAGGAGGGGTATTTCACAGATGCTGGAATTGACTTAGAGCTGGTCACCGGATTCGGTGCGGATAAGACAATGACGGCGGTACTCACCGGGGAAGCGGATATCGGATTCATGGGCAGTGAGAGTACCATCTACACTTATGCCGGAGGTACCGGGGACTATGTGGTGAACTTTGCACAGCTGACGCAACGTGCGGGAAATTTTCTGGTGGCGAGAGAACCGATAGATGATTTTAGGTGGGATATGCTGAAAGGAAAAACGGTTCTGGGCGGCAGAGCCGGTGGCATGCCGGAAATGGTATTTGAATATATTCTGGAAAAGCAAAGTATCGATCCAAAAACAGATCTTACGATTGATCAGAGTATTGATTTCGGTTCCACGGCAGCAGCTTTTTCCGGTGGACAGGGAGATTTTACCGTGGAATTTGAGCCGCATGCAACGTTACTGGAGCAAAAAGGGGACGGATACGTTGTGGCTTCGCTGGGAGAAGATTCCGGTTATGTGCCCTACACTTCTTTTTCGGCAAAAAAGAGCTATCTGGAACAAAATGCGGAAACTATTCAGGCTTTCACCGACGCTTTACAGCAGGGCATGAACTATGTGCGGGAGCACAGCGCAGAGGAAATTGCCAAATGCATTGCACCGCAGTTTGCCGGGACGGAAAGTGATACACTGACAGCAATCGTGGCACGGTATCAGGGGCAGGATACTTGGAAAGAAGACCTGATCTTCCAAAAGGATGCATTTGATCTGTTGCAGAATATTCTGGAGGATTCCGATGTGTTAAAAGAGAGAGTGCCTTATGAAACACTGGTAAATACAGAATTTGCACAGAAAGCGGCAGAAAAATGAGACATTGTATGATAGAGTGCCGGGAAATAAGATTTTGAATGACAGAAAAATTAAAGAAGAATTGATGCAGTGGTAAAATAAGTCCATGAAAGGGAGGAGGATCAAACATCCTCCTCCTTGATGTGGATATTTTTGATTGCCCACAGCTTCAGTGCTTTGGCATTGGTACTGATCTTTTCCAGGGAATCCAGGATATCCTGGAATGCAGGACGTTCATCTTCGGAGATGACACCGTCTTCGGAAATCGCGATCAGGGAAGCACGGAGCGTATCGATGTCTTTCAGGGAACCGAGCACTTTTAATGCCAGTCTGTCAAAGTCCACGATATCTACCTCAGATACGCTGCTGCGTCCTATGGGACATTCTTTGGCACAGTAGGAGTTGCACAGTTCCGGCGTGTTGTAGGCATCTGCCATGGCCTTGACTTCTTCGGGATAGGGAGCAATGGTATCCAGTTCGATCCTGGCCAGTCTGGTACGGTCGATACCGACCAGTTCGGCAGCTTTTTCGCGGCTGCTGAAGTCGGGATTCGACCCGGCAGCCTCGCAACGTGCAAGATAGTACATATTATCAGCGGCTTTTGTAGCTTTTTTACCCATTTTGTTTTGTTTCCCTTTCGTATATTATGATGTTGTGGTGAAAACAACCGGACTATGATACTTATCTATGATTCACAAGCATATGGTATGGTTATCCCATTTTATACAAAACTCTTTGGGAGAACTCGGATTTTCAACCACATAGGTTACGTCACATCTTACGTAAGACAGTTTAGTGGAAAAGAAACACATTGTAAAGAAAAATTGACAATATTGATGATATTTTACGAAAAGCAGTTGAGGGAATGTGTAAAATTTGCTAAAATGTAAGAGATGTGAAAAAAATGATTTTTCATACATAAAACGGAGGTGCGGTAATGGGTTTAGTCAGAGCGGCAAAAGATGCGATCAGCAGCATGATGGCTGATCAGTGGAGAGAGTATTTTTATTGTGATTCCCTTTCCAATGATGTGCTGGTGGTAAAAGGACAGCAGCGTGTAACAAACGGAAGAAACAGCAATACCAAGGGCGTGGAGAATATCATTTCCAACGGCTCTATTATAGCAGTCAACGAAGGTCAGTGTATGATCATCGTGGATCAGGGCGGAATCGTAGAATTCTGTGCGGATGCCGGTGAATTCGTATATGATGCTTCCACAGAGCCCAGTTTATTCTATGGAAGTCTTGGTGAGAGCGTTAAGAATACTTTTTCCAATATCGGAAAGCGTTTTACTTTTGGCGGTAATGCGGCAAAGGATCAGAGAGTATATTTCTTCAATATCAAAGAGGTCATGAACAATCTCTTCGGTACGGCAAGCCCGATCCCTTTCCGTGTCATTGATAAAAACATCGGACTGGATCTGGATACTTCCTTAAGATGTAACGGTGAGTATTCCTTCCGTCTCATCGATCCTCTGTTATTTTATAAAAATGTATGCGGTAATGTGACCGAGGCTTATACCAGAACCGAACTGGTGGCAAAGATGAAGGCAGAGCTGTTGACGGCATTGCAGCCGGCACTGGCCAAAATCTCCGCATTGGGCGTACGTCCCAGCGAAATCCCGGCGCATACCGAGGAACTGACGGAAGCTCTGCAGGAAGAGCTTTCCGATCTGTGGACGAAGCTTCGCGGTATCGAGATCGTTACCTTCAACATTAATTCTGCGAAGATCCCCGATGAGGATGCGAAGACGATTGCAGATCTGCAGAGAACCGCAGTACTGCGCAATACCGGTATGGCAGCAGCTACCATGACTGCTGCACAGGCAGAGGCTATGAAGATGGCAGCATCCAATACCTCAACAGGTCCCATGATGGCATTTGCAGGCATGAATATGGCAAATATGGTAGGCGGTATCAACGCCGGACAGCTGTATCAGATGGACGCACAGCAGAATGGTATGGGAATGCAGCAGGCAGCCGCACAGGCTCCCGAGCAGCCTCACATGCAGGCACCGGTTCTGGGCTGGACCTGCAGCTGCGGCAAGGCAGATAACCGCGGTAAGTTCTGTTCCGAGTGCGGCGCACCCAAGCCTTCTGATGCCGGCTGGACCTGCAGCTGCGGCGCAGTAAATCAGGGCAAATTCTGTTCCGAATGTGGAGCTAAGAAGCCGGAAGGAGCACCGATTTATAAGTGCGACAAATGCGGCTGGGAGCCGGAAGATCCCGCACATCCTCCTAAGTTCTGTCCGGAGTGCGGTGATCCGTTTGATGAGAATGACAGAGCATAAGCATTTTTTGAACTATATTTAGAAAACAGCAGTACAGCGGATGCCTTTTGGCGTCTGCTGTACTTTGCTGTCAATCATTTGTAAATGAAGAGAGAAAACGAATGAGCGCGAGTCTGATTGCAATAATTATCATACTGGTATTATGTCTGGTGCTGGCGGGGGTTATTTATTACGCATATTGTACTTTGAAGAGGAAACTCGGGGAGACTTCCAGACTGCTGTTCGGGACGGATTCCATGATCGAGGGAATGAAACAGCGGGAGCTGGAAGTAGAGACGACACCGAAATCGGTATCGTCCGCTACCAATCTGTATCTGCCGTCTATTATGAGAGATTTTCCGGAATTTCATCTGGATGAGATGAAGAGCAGGGCGGAAAATGTACTGATTTCTTACCTGCATGGCATTACCGGACAGAATCCGGCACTTTTGTCCGAAGGAACGAATGAACTGAAAGAACAGCTTAAGCTTCGGCTGGAAATGTTACAGAACCGGTCGCAGAAAGAGAGCTTTGACAATATTCATATTCACAGAACGGAGATTCACCAGTACCGGAAACAGAAAGGCAGGCAGAGCATTGTCTTTCAGTCGGCGGTGGAGTATTTTCATGCGCTGACGGAAAACGGCAAGGTGATCAAAGGCAGCAGGGATCGTAAGGAACAGGCAAAATATAATGTGGAGCTGGTCTATATCCAGGATCAGGATATGATCGAGAACCAGGCGGATGCCGGGCTGGCACTGAATTGTCCGAATTGTGGGGCACCACTTCCGGGATTGGGAGCGAAGAAGTGTATCTATTGTGACACCCCGATCATAGAGTACAATCTGAGAGTCTGGAATTTCAGCCGCGTGGAAGAAGTATGAAAAGAACTTCTAATTGCTCAGAGCAAAGGCTCTTTTGCGAAGCAGTTCCAAGTTTCATACCGTATTGTTAGAGAGGGTCTGCATGAGAGAGGAGAGTAACAGGGTTACAATGCAAAACGGACAGGATGTGGACAGACAGCTGGATGCTGCGAATAAAGAACTGCATCGGGAAAGAGAAAAACTGATGGCTGTGATCCGTATGTCAGGCGATCTGATTTTTGAGTATGACATCCCGAATGACAAAATGTATTATGCCGGTCCGGGAGAGGGCATCCTGTATTCCGGTCAGGTTACAGAAAGCTATACGGAACATCTGATGGTGAATGCCGGAAACCGTGTGGGAACGGCGGAGCAGCAGCTTGCGGATGCTCTGCGCAGTGGGAAACCCGATATTTACATAGAATTATGCAAAACGGGGGAAAATGGGGTTCCGCGCTGGGTCAAGGTGATCGGTCAGACATTCTATGATGAAAATGGAGAACCTGAGAGAGTACTGGGAAAAGTCTGCGATATTGACGAGCAGAAGAAAAAAGAGTGGGAACTGCGTGAAAAATCACAGAAAGATTCTCTGACGGGACTGTGGAATCATTCCACGATCCAACAGAAGATCGCAGAAAAACTGAAGGGGCTGCAAAAGGGAAAGAACGGTTATCTTGTGGTGCTGGATGTAGACAGCTTTAAGAAGATCAATGATACCAACGGGCATCTGTTCGGAGATGCGGTATTATGCTCTTTTGCGGATGAAATGAGAAAACATTTTCCGGATGCACTGTGCGGCAGAATCGGTGGTGACGAATTTGTATTCTATGTGGAAGACATGGAACGCAGCACCTTGAAAGAAAAGCTGAAACAGTTGAACCGGTGTATGTCGGACCGCTATGATGATGACAAGACAGGGTTGCATATTTCCTGTAGTCTGGGCGTGGCAGTGACGAACGGGGCGGTCATGGATTATCATCTGCTGTTTCAATGGGCAGATGCAGCGCTATATCAGGTAAAAAGCAAAGGCAAGGGAGCATTTTACCTGCTGGAGGTCACAGAAGGTGTGGCTCTGCCGGGAAAAAGCTACTTAGAGAGCGAAGAGAACAAAGAGGATGAGATCGCGCATAAAGAAGCCAGGTTTGACAGCGAGGAGGATCTTGTATTGTTCTGCATGGATCTGTTGGAGAATGTATCCAACCTGACCAGTGCACTGAAGGTGCTTTGCGAGCGTACCTGCAGTTTCTTTGGCATTGATGATATGGTCTGTGTGGAGACTACGGAGTCCGGTCCTATGATCCGCTATCAGTGGAATCGTGAGGAAAAAGAGAATTTTGCCAAACGGATTTTGCAGCCGGGTGTCTTTGAATGGGACCGGATCCGGAAAAATGCGGACGAATCCGGCGCGGTGATCTACCGCCAGAAGGAAACAGCAAATATCTACAAAGAAGAAGCAAAATCCGTGATGATCGTGATGTCTACGGCGTCAAAGGGTGTGAAAGCCAGCGTGATCTTCACCGATCGCCATACGGACAGAAAATGGCAAGAGAAAAAGAATGCATTGTGCAAGATTTCCCATCAGATCTTTAACCGACTCAGAAAACTGAAAAATGCGGAGAAGGATCAGAGAGAATTAAACCGAAAATTAAACTATGATGCCCTGACAGGACTTCCGGTCTATAACCGGTTCGTGGATCAGCTGGAAAGCTATATGGCAACACATGGAAAGGGCGGATTGTACTTTGTGTCTTCTGACTTTTCCAATTTCCAATATGTGAATGAAATGTATGGCTATGAGGTGGGCGACCGCATTTTACATGATTTTTCCGTGGCATTGCAGGAAAATTGCCAGAGCGGCATTCTGTTCTGCCGTGTGACTTCCGATCATTTTGTAGGCGTGCTGAAAGAAGACTCCGTGGAGGATGCCAAAGAGGATTATCTGGAATTTACCAATGCTTTTGTACAGAGAGTGAACAGTCGTTATGATCAGTGCAATCTGGTCATTGCTACCGGATTGTATGAGGTCCTGGAGAACGACTGGTCGGTGTCTTCCATGATGGACAATGCCAATGAGGCGAGAAAACAGTGTAAGACACAGAAAGTGGACAGCGCGGTAGAAATCTATACGGAAAAAATACGGAAAGACCTGGAGAATACGAGAGAAATCGTATCCGGAATGGTCAGTGCGTATAACAATAAAGAATTTCACGCCTATCTGCAGCCCAAGGTATCCCTGCATACCGGAAAAGTAGTCGGTGCGGAGGCACTGGTGCGCTGGGTGAAGGCGGACGGCACCATGATCATGCCCGGCAGATTTATTGATGTTTTTGAACGAAACGGTTTTGTTACCAAAGTGGATTTCGCAATCCTGGATCAGGTAATGGCATATTTGCAGGAAGCACTGGCCGGAGGAGAAGAAGTAGTGCCGATCTCGGTCAATTTTTCCAGAAGACATAACGAATATGCCGATTTTGTTCCCAATATTTTAAAACGTCTGAAAGATTACCGGGTGCCCAGTGAACTGTTGGAAGTAGAAGTCACAGAGTCTGTGTTTATGTCCGACTTAAACAAGCTTACCAATAATCTGGAGACACTCAGGGACAAAGGCGTGGAGATCTCGGTCGATGATTTCGGCAGCGGATATTCCTCGCTGAATCTGTTGTCCAAAGTAGCGGTAGATACGGTAAAACTGGACAAGCAATTTTTGGACGATACGATGAACAGTGAACGCGAGGAAACAGCATTGACAATCATCAAATATCTGACTAAAATGTTGAAGCATCTCGGCTTCAAGGTATTGGCGGAAGGTGTGGAGACCGAAGAACAGCTGGACATGCTCAGGCTGGCGGACTGCGATATCGTACAAGGGTATTTTTATGCGAAACCAATGCCAATCGCGGAGTTCAGAAAATTTTTACTGGAATTTAACGAAAGGGCGAATTAGTAATTCATGAGTATTTATGATACCTTAAATAAAGAACAAAAAGAAGCGGTATTTCATACAGAGGGTCCGCTCCTTCTGCTGGCGGGTGCCGGAAGCGGCAAGACCCGTGTCCTGACGCACAGAGTGGCTTATCTGATCGACGAAATGGGAGTCAACCCCTGGAACATTCTGGCGATTACCTTTACCAACAAGGCGGCACAGGAAATGCGGGAGCGCGTGGACAAGATTGCCGGCTTCGGCGCAGATCAGGTATGGGTGGCAACGTTTCATGCGACCTGTATGAGAATCCTGCGCAGACATATTGACCGTCTGGGGTATGATACGAATTTCACGATATATGATACGGATGATCAGAAAACGGTGATCAAACAGGTCTGTAAGAGACTGAATATCGACACGAAGATCTATAAAGAGCGTACCTTACTATCGGAGATTTCTTCTGCCAAAGATGAACTGGTGGATGTACGGGAATTTGAAGTGAAATCTGCCGGAGATTATAGAAAGTCAGTGACTGCCAGGGTCTACAGGGAGTATCAGGAGACTCTGAAGAAGAGTAATGCACTGGATTTTGATGATATTATTGTCAAGACGGTAGAGCTTTTTAAGAGCTGTCCGGAAGTGCTGCACAATTATCAGGAACGTTTCAGGTATATCATGGTGGACGAGTACCAGGATACGAATACCGCACAGTTTGAACTGATCCGCCTGTTGGCAGACGGTTACCGTAATCTGTGCGTCGTCGGTGATGATGACCAGTCAATCTACAAGTTCCGCGGAGCCAATATCCGCAACATTCTGGATTTCGAAAAGGTATATCCGGAAGCAACAGTGATCAAACTGGAACAGAATTACCGTTCCACACAGAATATTCTGGATGCAGCTAACACCGTGATCCGCAATAACGTGGGGCGCAAGGACAAGGCACTGTGGACCGAGAAAGGTGCCGGGAACAGAATTCACTTCAGGCAGTTCGACAATGCCTATGAAGAAGCAGAATATATTGCGGACGATATTGCAGATAAGGTGAAAAAGGACGGTCTGGCTTATGCGGACTGTGCTGTATTGTACCGTACCAATGCCCAGTCACGACTCTTAGAAGAGCGCATGGTGGTCGAAGGGATTCCTTATCATGTGGTAGGAGGAGTGAACTTCTACGCCAGACAGGAAATCCGTGATGTCCTGGCGTATCTGAAGACCATCGACAATGGCAGAGACGAAGTGGCATTGCGCAGAATCATCAATGTACCGAAACGCAGCATCGGTAATGCTTCTCTGGAAAAGGTAGCGGATTATGCACAGAGGAAGGACATCACGCTGTTCGATGCCCTGTGTGAAGCAGATCAAATCAAAGGACTGGGAAGAGCCGAATCGAAGATCAAAGGCTTTGTCAACCTGATCCGGGTGTTACGCAGTGGTTTGTCTTCCTATACCCTGCCGGATTTGATCAAGGCATTGCTGGAAAATATTGAATACGCGGAGTATCTGAAGGATCAGGATGAGGAATCCGCAGAAGACCGTCTGGGAAACGTAGATGAATTGATCACCAAGGCGGCTGCTTATGAAGAAACCCATGATGAGCCGAATCTGTCGGAATTCCTGGAAGAGATCATGCTGGTGGCAGATATTGATAATGTAGAAGACGGCGACAACAGAGTGCTTTTGATGACTTTGCACAGCGCAAAGGGACTGGAGTTCCCGGTGGTCTATCTGGCAGGCATGGAAGACGGACTGTTCCCGGGCTTTATGACCATTGCGTCCGATGATCCCATGGAGATTGAGGAGGAAAGAAGACTTGCGTATGTGGGAATTACCAGAGCCAAGGAGGATTTGACGCTGACCTGTGCACGCAGCAGAATGCTTCGCGGAGAGACGCAGTACAATCCGGTGAGCCGTTTCGTGAGAGAAATCCCGAAGGAACTGATGGATAATACACCGCCCCAGAGCAGAAGATACCGTGATGACGATCTGGAAGATTTTCAGACAAGAAGGGCAAATGAAGCGGCACTTAGGGCAATGGGACTGGAGGCGGCAGTGCCCACACGCACCGGCGAAGACAGCAGCTTTGGAGGCTTTGGCACGACCGGATTTGATCCAAGACCCAAGGCAGCGTTAAGACCAAAGACCACGGCAAAAGCGGATAAACCCTATATTTCCAAAGGAATCAGTGGACTAAACCAACTGGCAGGCTTACAGAAGGGTACGGCATTTCAGGCTCCGGAAGCACTGGATTACGCAGCCGGTGACAGAGTGCGCCATATCAAATATGGGGAGGGAACGGTGCTGAATATCGTACGCGAACCCAGAGACTATAAAGTCACAGTAGCATTTGACCAGGCAGGACAGAAGATTATGTATGCATCTTTTGCAAAATTGAAGCCGGTTTGATTTCAGTATAGTATTTTTTGCAAAAACATGGTATGATAATACAGAATAAAACAATTGCTTGACATGCGTAAAAAGTGGACAATGTCGGAAAGGCAGGATGAATCCTATGAACAAATTGGAAAATCTGGTAGATCTTGACAAACTGAATGAATTGAAGGTAAGCGAGCTGAAGAAACTGAATAAGCTTCTCGGCAAGGAAGTAGAAGAGAAGAAAGAGCGCAATGTACTTTTATGGGTACTTGCAATCATCGGTATCGTAACAGCTGTGGCAGCAGTCGCTTACGCAGTATATCGTTTCTTTTTCGCACAGGATTACCTGGAAGATTTCGATGATGATTTCGAAGAGGAAGATGACGTAGAAGAGGATGATGATGACGACTTCTTCGAGGATGAAGGAGAGAACTAACCCATGAAAAAAGGACAGGTATATGAAGGATCTGTGAAAAGGGTCGATTTTCCCAACAAAGGGATCGTCTGTGTGGGAGAAGAGACTGCTGTAGTGAAGAACAGCCTGCCCGGACAGAAAGTAAAGTTCTCTGTGAATAAAGTACGCAAAGGGAAGGCGGAAGGCCGGCTTTTAGAGGTGACGGAAAAGTCACCTTTAGAGACAGGACAGACGTGTTCCCTTTTTGGGCTGTGCGGTGGCTGCACTTACCTGTCACTGCCTTATGAAGAGCAGTTAAAGGTCAAAGAAGGACAGGTGAAACGACTGCTTGACAGTGTGCTGGACAGGCAGGAAGAACCCTGGAACTTTGAGGGCATCAAGGGCAGCCCCAAGGCTTATGAATATCGTAATAAGATGGAATTCTCCTTCGGAGACGAGTATAAGGACGGTCCTCTTGCATTGGGAATGCATAAGAGAGGTAGTTTTTATGATATCGTGACTGTAGCGGACTGTGAGATCGTGGATGCGGATTACCGACTGATCTTACAGACGGTCAGAGATTATTTTGCGGAAGAAAAAGTTACCTTTTTCCACAGACTGAGCCATGTGGGGTTCTTACGTCATCTGCTGGTGCGTAAGGCATCCCGTACCGGAGAAATCCTGGCGGCACTTGTGACGACGTCCCAGGATCCGTGGAATCGTATGGAGTCGGACGATCCCCTTACGGACGGCAAAACTGGAATGGCAGGTTCCATGGGCAGTGGGCAGACACAGCATTTGATTGCCGGATTTAAAGAACGCTTACTGTCGTTGGAACAGGATGGAAAGCTACAGGGAAAATTTGCCGGTATTTTGCATATTACAAACGATTCTGTAGCAGATGTGGTGCAGAGTGACCATACCGATCTTTTATATGGGCAGGAATATTTCTATGAGGAATTACTGGGACTGAAGTTTAAGATTTCCACCTTTTCTTTTTTTCAGACCAACTCTTATAGTGCAGAGGTCCTGTATCAGACCGCACGTGAGTATGTCGGGGATCTGGGCGGCAAAGATAAGACCGTATTTGATCTCTATAGCGGTACCGGTACGATCGCACAGCTCATGGCGCCTGCGGCCCGGAAAGTCATCGGTGTGGAGATCGTGGAGGAAGCCGTGGAGGCAGCGAAGAAAAATGCGGCTGCCAATGGACTGGATAACTGCGAATTTATCGCAGGGGATGTATTGAAAGTACTGGATGAAGTGGAAGAGAAACCGGATATGATCATTTTAGATCCGCCCCGTGACGGCATCCATCCTAAGGCATTGCCAAAGATTATCGCTTACGGTGTAGATCATATTGTTTATATTTCCTGTAAGCCTACCAGCCTGGTAAGAGATCTGGAAGTGTTCCTGGCAAACGGATATCGGGTGGACAAGGCGGTAGCGGTGGATCAGTTCCCGTGGACGGCAAACTGTGAGGTCGTGTGCCTGCTGACGAGACAAAACAGTAAATAAAGTGATTGAGAAAGCCGCCGGCTATCGTGATGATAGCCGACGGCTTTTAACAACTTTCCATCGTCATAATGTCTGGTGTACTGGTGTGATGACTGCTTCCTTTAACTCCGGAGCCTTGCCCGGATCGATCGTGTCGGGAAATTCCACATCAATCGTGGAGGCAGCCGGTCTGTAGTTCAGACGGAGTGCGTTTTTCTGAATGTAATCCGTTGCCTGATTGTAAGTTTCTTCGGTTACTCCGTTTAAAGTAATTGTATATAATTTTGCCATAGTCAGTGTCCTCCGTATTTTTATTTCAGGTAGCTTCCTGATAGTTATAGTATAGCTTATTTCGTAAAATAATAAATACACAGAATAAACAAATATAATAATAGGAATCATTACTGAATTATACAGAATGTATAATTGCGGCTATAACGGAAACATAACATTTGAAGCAAAGGGATTTTAAGATTTCTCGGAGATTTGGCAGGAACAATTGACAGAAAATGGAAAGTTCAATATAGTTAAAGAAATGAAAATATTCTGGGGGCATTTTAACATTGGATATTACAAAAGAAAAATGGATGCAATACAAAGATAATCTGAAAATGGCGGTTCTGAGCATATGCGGTGTTTATGGTGTGGCATATTTGTTCAGCTTACAGCCGGCAAACCGGATCTATTACAGTGTACTTAATGTGTTGCTTGCGGTGGGAATTTATTTTTTGCTGCAGCAGACCGGGAGCAACCTTTCGAAGATAACGGAGAAAAAGGACAGAAAGCGCAGAATCTGTTATGTCTCGATTATCAGCTTTTTGTTTGCACTGTCTATGATTATGGGGTATCAATTACAGAACCTTGGTATGACAGATTGTGGGTTCCGGGGAAAAGCCCTGATTTTTATCCGGGCGTTGTGCCTTGGTGTTGCGGCATTTCCGTTCGCCAATCTGCTGTTTGCGTGGGGCGATAAGTGTTCGTGGAACGAAAAAGGACAGACATTTGTAAGACACTGGAAATCCGGCGCGGTATTTGGCGTTGCCGCAGCAGTTATTCTATTGTGTCTGATTCCGGTGTGGCTGGCATATTACCCCATTATTATGTCCTATGATTTTCACCGACAGGTCAATGAGGCATACAAGGGGCTGGCCTGGTTCTATCCCTTGCAGCCCATCGCACATACCTGGATAATATGGTTGTTTTTGCAGATCGGTGCAGCATTGGGATCTTATGAGACCGGCATGGCATGCATGGCAGTCTTTCAGATGGCGCTGTATGCTGCGGTAATGGGGTATGCGGTCACAATGATCTGGCGGCTTGCAGCGAAAAAATGGCTGGTAATAATATCTGCCGCTTTCTTTGCATTATTCCCATATAATACGGTTCTGGTAGTGTGTACGACCAAGGATACGATGTTCACCATCTTATTTACGTTGTTCTTTTTAATACTCCTGGAGAGAAATTATTTCAGTACAGGGAAAAAGAAAGTGCTGATGGATATTTTGGGGGTGGTGGAAGGCTGTCTCATGATGCAGTTTCGCAATAACGCGGTATATGCGGTGGCTGTTTTTATGTTGATCTTACTCTTGGTAAGACCGAAGAAGGAAAAAGTGGGAATCTTGATTCTGGGGATCTGCCTGGTGGTCGGAGAGATCGGGACGCGGAATGTGATCCACCTGGCAATCGGAAACGTGGTCGGAGCTCCGAAAATCGAAGCTTACAGTGTGCCGATCCAGCAGTTTGCCAGAGTGGCATATTATCACGGAGAAGAATTGGAAACGCAGGATCCCACAATGGCGGAGCTATTGGAAAAATATGTAGCCAGAGAACATTGGGAGGATTACTACGCACCGATTGCGGATTCTATAAAGAGTACGGTAAATCCGTCATCTTATGTCGATGACGCAGGACAACTGTTACAGGACTGGCTGCGTGTCGGAAAACGCTATCCGAATGAGTTCCTGGATGCTTTTCTGGAACTGACCAGAGGTTACTGGTTCCCGGATGACTACTCCTGGGCGGAGAATCTGGGCTATGGCACGGAAGACAGATACGGTGTACTCTTTACCTATAATTCTTCGGAAATCGAGGGCTATGGAAGCATTGAACATCAGTCACTATTTCCGGCACTGGAAAAGATACTGGAAGAGATCGTCAGCGAAAATTGTTTTCGCGAATGGCCGGTGTTTTCCCTTATTTTTCATGGATCCTTTTATAGCTGGAGCCTGTTTTTACTGATGTTGCTGAGTCTGTACCGGAAAAGATATGAGTGTTTCCGGATGAGCCTGCTGCCGTTTCTGTATTTCACAACCATGCTGCTCGGACCGGTGGTGCAGGTGAGATACCTGTTCCCGATCATGGCTGTGCTGCCGGTATTATTTGCCCTTTTTCAAAGTCGGATAACGGAGCAAAATACACAAAATAAGAACTAAAGATTGTTTTTGTGTGTGGGAAAAATTATAATAAAAGTATTGGACAATACATACGGAAAGAGGCCATCGATGGAAGAGCAGGAAAACAAGGAAACAACCATACTCCCGGATACACCGGAAATCACGGTGAAAAATCCGAGGATCGGAAAAGTACATAAGCTGGAAGAGGAAGTAAGACGCCAGAATGAACAGGAACAGCTCAGAACTAAGCGAATCCGTAAGGAACAGGAATATATCGAGCAGATGAGCAAGGCGGTGGAAGACCATCTGCGTAATACCAGAGAAGAACAGCGGTATAACGAAGAATTTGAACGGCTGATCCGCAAGGATGTCTATCAGATGCATGGCATCAGTGAGGACAAGCTCCAGGGAATGACGGAGTACCGGAACGCCTGGTATCAGGGAACGGCTTTTGGCATGTTTTTCCTGTCTCTGATCCTGACCGGGATCTGCGGATATCTGCATGGATTTGGTTCGGAACTTTGCATCTTCATGGCATTTTATACGGCTATTGAGGGAACACTTTTGACGAACGGAAGAAAGCATGCGCTGTGGAATGCGCTGACGAAGGTTTTATATCTGTTATTGTTCCCGGCGATGCTGATCGTATTTGTATGTTTTGAACTGAAATTTACAGCGTACACAATGGTAGTGCCTGTATTGACGGTAGCCGGGGTAGTGCTTCTGGTGCTGGGGGCGGTATCGTATTTCCTGTATGATCCCTACCGTCAGGATCGGAAGAACCATAAAAAAGCCGACCGTTATATCCGTGATATTGAAAAAGCCGCAGTCAAGGAAGTGGAACTGGAAGAAAAAGCACTGGCAAAACACGCAAGAAAACAGGAGAAACTGGAGCTGAAGGAAGAAGCCAGACAGGAACGTGCAGCGAAGCGCAGAGCACGAAAAGAACGTACGGAGGAGACCATCTCCGGTTGGAAAGAGGCTATCCGTAAAAAGCTTCCGGAGAGAAAAAAGAAAGCGCCCGAAGAAATAGTGCAGGTGACTGCCGTGGAACCTGTCACGGATGATGCGGTGCAGGAAAATGCAGCACAGGAAAGTGCAGCACAGGAAAGTGCAATACAGAAAACAGCAGAGGAGAAAGCGACGGAACAGATAACAGCAGAAAAAGAATGCCCAGATACAGAAAATGTAGCGAAAGAGGATTCCGCAAGCAGCGAAATGATTGTGGAATCAGTGTCGCCGGAACCGGAAAACAACAGCAGTAACAGTAGGATAGAAGAAAAGAAAACAACAACCGGGGAGGATGCGTAATGTCCTATTATTTAGTAGATTTTGAAAATGTAAAGAGCCGTGGTATGGAAGGTGTGGAATTACTGACAGAGGAAGATACTGTCTGCATTTTTTATAGCAATAATGCCGACAGCATGACGTTTGATCTGCACAGAAAACTGAATGAGACAAAGGCTCATATCATCTATCATAAGGTGGCTGTAGGCACCAAGAATGCATTGGACTTCCAGCTTGCAACGTATCTGGGATATTTAATCTGTGATCAGCAAAAGAGTGAGCGGACACAGGAATATTATATTGTGACCAAGGATAACGGATTTTACAGTCTGTTGGTATACTGGAAGGCGGAAGGTGTACCGGTTCGTATTATCCGTAATCTACTGTGGGGCAAGGATCAGGAAGCAGTGTCCGGGGAAAATACGGAAACATTGGAAATCCTGAAAGAAGTGCCGGAGACAACAGAGATTGTGGAGCTGGAAGATACAAGTGCAGAAGATTTTGCATCAGCTCATTCGAATGAGGAAAAAACAGTAGAAACAGAATTCGAAATATGGGAAACGACCCTGCCGGAATGCATTGCGCCTGAGGCAATCGAGGAGGACCTCAGAGAGACGATTCCTGAAACAGACACTGTGACGAAAATACCTCAGGAAACTGATGTAAGTGCTGAAACAGAAATCAAAAAGGGAGCAGAAAACCCAAAAAAATCGGCAAACCTGAAAAAAGCACCTGTTAAAAAGAAAAACGCTGCTAAAAAAACGGAGAAAAAAACAGCGCAGAGGGAAAACGCAGCAAATGCAAAAGCAGAGAAACCGGAGCAAACGGAAGAAGAACTGACCTGTGCGGTGGAAGCAGTACTGAAAGAAAAAGAAATCGTACCGCAGGTGGTGAAGTTTATCCGTCAGTATAAAACCAAGCAGGGAATCAATAATGCCCTGAACAAAGAGTTCAAAGACACGAAACGTACCAGTGAGATCTATTCTGCGATTAAACCCCTGATCGCTGATAAAAAAGGAAAATAAAATTTCGTGATTTTGCTGTGGAAAGTAGAAAAAGAATATGCTAGAATAGGGAACGGTCAAAAGGCAGGAGCTTGTTTGACCGTTCTTTTTCACTGAATTTTCAAGAGGAAGCATCCGGAAAACGGCAAAAGAGAAGATAACTTAGAAAAGAGGACGATAGATACTATGAAGCAAAATATGCAAGATCTGACAGAGGGATCCCTGGGAAGGAAAATACTGATTTTCAGTGTACCGCTTATGCTGTCAAACTTGTTACAGGTATTGTTCAATATGGCAGATATCGCGGTGATTGGACAGTTCGCCGGATCGTTGTCCCTGGGAGCTGTGGGCTCCACGGCGACACTGGTCACGATGTATACCGGATTCCTGATCGGATTGTCAGGTGGTATTAACGTACTGACGGCATTATATTATGGCGCCAAGGATAAAGAGAGTCTGACGAAGACGATTCATTCCGCAGCACTGGTCAGCCTGATCATGGGTCTGTTGCTGCTGGTGTTGGGAGTGGGTCTGTCTGAGTGGATGTTAACGATGCTAAAGACGAAGGCAGAACTTCTGGATAAGGCAGTGTTATATCTGCGGATTTATTATCTGGGAATGCCGGCACTGGCAATTTACAATTTCGGTAATGCGGTGTACAGTGCAGTTGGAAATACGAAAAAGCCGCTGTACTATCTGGGATTTTCCGGCGTGCTGAATATCGTGCTGAATCTGTTCTTTGTCATCGTATGCCGGATGGATGTCGCAGGTGTGGCATTGGCCAGTATCATATCCCAGTATGTATCGGCAATTCTGATTTTACAGGCACTGCTTCGAAGCAAAGAAATCTATGCACTGCGCATCAGTAAACTGAAACTGAATCCGGAGCTTACGAAAGATATCCTGAAGTTGGGAATGCCGTCCGGATTGCAGAATGTGATCTTCCAGTTTGCCAACAGCTTTGTCCAGATGGGCGTGAATTCCTTTGATGCGACCATGGTGGCAGGAAACTCCGCCGCAACGAATGCGGATGCCATGGTATATGATGTCATGGCGGCATTCTATACCGCCTGCGGCAGCTTCATGGGGCAAAATTATGGTGCCGGCAAGAAAAAAAGAGTGCGCAACAGTTATTTTATCAGCCTGGCATATTCCTTTGGAATCGGTTTGCTCCTGGGAGTATCACTGGTAGCTTTTGGCAGACCGTTTTTGTCTCTGTTTACCAGGGATGCTGCAGTTATGGATGCCGGCATGTACCGGCTGACGATCATGGGCTTTTCCTATTGTGTATCGGCATTTATGGACTGTACGATTGCGGCAGCCAGAGCGATGGGCAAAAGTATTGCACCGATGTTCATTGTCATTATGGGCTCCTGTGTATTCCGGGTGATCTGGGTGTACACCGTGTTCGCATATTTTCATACGATACCGTCTCTGTACCTGTTGTATGTGTTTTCCTGGAGTATTACCGCGGTGGCGGAGATATTATATTTTATACGAATCTACAGACAAAAAATGGCTCTCCTGTCGTAAGACAGAAGAGCCGTTTTTTTATGTTGTTAATCAGTCTGATTCCATGGAAACAGAGCGCCTTGGCGTTGATTTCGAATTGTGCCGTCAGACATTTTCACTTTCTACAGTGGCAGCCTTCGCAGGATAACGCACCGGCAGCAGGCGTGCACGCTCCAGGGCTACATAGATGGCAGGGAGCAGGATCAGCTGGATCACAATACCGGGGAAGCAGGATACAAAATATCCGGTAGCCCAGGCTGACCAGCTGTAAGTACCGCCTGCGAAGATCAGGGCACGCAGGATACCGGTGATCACACGTCCGCCCAGCATGGCAATGACCAGGGAAGCATACAGATCAAGAACCAGTCTGCCACTGTGCAGGAAGCTCATGACCAGACCACTGATCAGTCCGTAGAGTCCCAGCTCAATCATCATGACCGGCATATAACCAAACGCAGGCATACCGGTGAGCAGACTGGAGATAAAAGGTCCGAGCAGTCCACAGAGCAGACCGAAAGGTGCACCGCAGATCATACCGCACAGAAGCACCGGCAGATGCATGGGAGAGAACAGCACTCCGCCGCCGGGAATTGCATGAAGCGCCATGGGCAGTACCACGCATAAGGCAACGCAGAGAGCGGTAAGGATACTCTTGTTTAAGACAGATAATTTTTTCATTTAAGATAAGACCTCCTGAGAATAGTAGTAACAAAAAAACGCCAGTACGGCACAGACCCCTTCTGGGGTGATCTGCCTTCTGGCGTTACTAAGCTCCTTCTTGAAGCAGTATTTATGATAACGGGTAGGCAATTTTTTGTCAAGATAAATTGCAAAATAGCAGTTGCCATGCTATGATAAAAAAGCTATGTACTAATTTTTACAGGAGTATTTTTATGCGGATTATGGTAATGGACGGCCAGGGCGGAGGCGTCGGAAGAAGCTTGCTGGAGACACTGAAAGAACGGTTTCCGGAGTCGGAACTGCTTGCAGTGGGTACGAATGCCACGGCCACGGCGAATATGATGAAGAGCGGTGTGACAAACGGTGCGACCGGAGAAAATGCCGTGGTATATAACAGTAAACATGCGGATGTAATTGCAGGACCTGCCGGCATCGTGATGGCAAATGCCATGCTGGGAGAGATCACACCGGCAATGGCAGAAGCAGTGACCTCTAACGGTGCAAAAGTGGTGCTGATCCCTATGAGCAAATGCCATGCGACCATTGTGGGAATCGAAGGAAAACGATTGGGAGAATACATTGCGGAGGCAGCAGATGAAATCGCAAGAATGTATTCCTAAGAAAATAGCAGATTGGGAAGAACTGCTTGCTAAGTTGCAGAAACTTCCTAAAACAGAACGGATCATAGCCATTGACGGACGATGCGCCGCAGGAAAGACGACTCTGGCGGCATGGCTTTTGGAGAAGCTGGACGGTGATGTGATCCATATGGATGATTTTTTTCTTCCTCCGATGCTTCGAACCAAACAGCGGAGCGCGGAAGCCGGCGGCAATGTGCATTATGAACGCTTTATTTCGGAAGTGTTACCGCAATTAAAAGAACGTAAATCATTTTCCTATCAAAGATTTGACTGTTCCAAAATGGAACTCGGAAATCAGGTGCCTGTGAAAAACAAAGGGATCGTACTGGTAGAAGGCGCTTACAGCTGCCATCCGGTCTTCGGTGATTACATGGACCGAAAAGTATTCTTGGACATAGACAGGAATACACAGGAAGAGCGGATCTTATTCAGAAACGGAAAAGAGCGGCTGCAGGATTTCAAGGAAAAATGGATTCCTATGGAAGAAGCATATTTTGCGGCGTTTTCTATAGAAGAGCATGCCGATTATTTCATAAAACCAGAAAGGTGAAAAACATGTTACAACAGTTTTATCCGGATCATGAAGCGGATTCCGCCTACGGGATAGATTACAAAACATTATATGAGGAAGGCTACCGCGGAATCATATTTGATATTGACAATACGCTGGTTCCCCACGGAGCGCCGGCAACGCCGCAGGCAATCGCTTTTTTTGCCAGGCTGCGGGAATTTGGATTTCAGACGTTGCTTCTGTCGAACAACAAGGAACCACGTGTGAAAAGTTTTGCGGATGCAGTTGGGGCTTTTTACATCTATAAAGCGGGAAAACCGGGGCAGAAGGGTTACCTGAAAGCAATGGAACAGATGCAGACGACGAAGGACACCACGCTTTTCGTGGGAGATCAGCTGTTCACAGATGTGTGGGGCGCCAAAAAGTGCGGTATTGTAACGTATCTCACGAAGCCGATTCATCCCAAAGAAGAGATTCAGATCGTACTCAAAAGATACCTGGAGAAGATTGTCTTATATTTTTACCACAGACAATGTCGCCGGAAAGGAAGAAAAAATGCTGAATGATATCAATGGCTATACCAGAATCTGCGGATTGATCGGAAATCCGGTAGAACATACACTGTCTCCGGTGATTCATAACACACTTTCCATGGTACTTGGAAAAAATCTGGCGTATGTTGCGTTTCATGTAGAGAACGGACGGCTGGAGAATGCGATAAAGGGTGCATTTGCCCTGAATATTCTGGGCATGAACGTGACGGTTCCTTATAAGAGCGATGTGATTCCGTATTTGGACGATATTGATCCGCTGGCGGCGAATATCGGTGCTGTCAATACGCTGGTGCGGACGGAAAAAGGCTATAAAGGGTATAATACCGATATGCCGGGGCTTTACCGCGCAATGTGCGAGGACGGTGTAAAAGTAGAAGGAGAGAAGGTTCTGATCCTGGGTGCCGGCGGTGTGGCAAGAGCTGTGGCAATGCTGCTGCTTGACAAGGGAGCGGCGGAGGCTGTGATCCTTAACCGTACCGTGCAAAAAGCACAGGCAATCGCCGATGAGGTGAACCGGTTAGCAGGAAAAGAGTTTGCAAAAGCACTTGCAATCGATGCGTATGATACCCTTCAGGAAGGGGAAAAGTATCTGGCGATTCAGGCAACCAGCGTCGGTATGTATCCGCACTGCGATGAGGTAGTGATCGAGGATCCGAAATTTTACAAAAAAGTTCACACGGGATACGACCTGATCTTCAATCCGCCGAAGACCAGATTCATGGAACTGGTGGAGAAACAGGGCGGTAAGGCTTACAATGGAGCAAAAATGCTGCTTTATCAGGGAATCATTGCTTTTGAACTGTGGACAGATTGTGAGATAGAACCCTGGCTGGCGGCACAAGTATATGAACGCATGCAGAAGGCGAAAAACGCCGGGAATGTAAAAGGCGAATCAGCCGGAAAAGGATGATATGAGGTGGAAATTTGCATTAAGATTACATGATACGAAAAATTGCCTGCGGAATGGAGAATACGATGAAGCATAAGCGGAAAAATATTGTACTGATCGGGTTTATGGGATCGGGAAAGACGACATTGGGTCTGAAATTATCCTATCTGCTTCGTATGCCGGTAGAGGATACGGACAAACTGATCGAGCGGCAGGAGGGACGGAGCATCACGCAGATATTCGCGGATGACGGCGAAGCGTATTTTCGTGAACTGGAGACGGAAATGCTGCGCAAATGCGGCAACCGGAAATACGAGAGAATCCTGTCTGTCGGCGGCGGCACGCCGGTCAATCCGGTGAACCGGGAGCTGCTGCACAAATGCGGAACCGTCGTGTATCTGAGAGTGGCACCCGAGACGGTCTACGAGCGGTTGAAAAACGATACCACGAGACCATTACTTCAGTGTGAGGAACCGCTGGAAAAAATAAGGGAGCTGTTGGCAGTCCGCGATGCCATTTATACGGAATGCGCGGATATCATACTGGATGTTGACAACAGACATTCCGATGAACTGGCAGAGGAACTGCTGCTGAAGCTGCGGCAAAAAGTGACAATACAGAAGAAGGAGAAGAAACCTATGAAGATTCTTGTGATTAATGGTCCTAATCTGAATTTTTTGGGAATCCGGGAAAAGAAAATCTACGGTACGCAGGATTATCAGTATCTGATGGATCTGATCGCAAAAAAAGCGAAGGAAACCGGAGATGAGATCGTGACATATCAGAGCAATCATGAAGGCGCAATCATCGACAGAATCCAGGAAGCGTATTTTGACGGTACGAACGGCATCGTGATCAATCCGGGAGCTTATACGCATTACAGTTATGCCATCAGAGATGCACTGGCAAGCGTGGAAATCCCTAAGGTAGAGGTACACATTTCCGATATTACCAGCAGAGAAGAATTCCGTAAGATTTCCGTGACTGCACCTGTATGCAACAAGCAGATTTACGGGCAGGGACTGGACGGTTATCTGCAGGCAATCGATTTTTTGCGGACAGAATATAGATAGGTATGCGGAAAATTTGAAAATATTTTTCAAAAGTAGTTGAAATATGCATGTTTTTATATTAAAATGTTAAAGAATTATGACGTGAAAATATTTAGGAGGAATACATTATGATTTCTGCAGGTGATTTCAGAAATGGTATTACCATTGAGTATGATAACAATGTTTACCAGATTATCGAATTCCAGCATGTTAAGCCGGGAAAGGGCGCAGCTTTCGTCAGAACCAAGCTGAAGAACATCAAGAGTGGCGGTGTGGTTGAGAAGACCTTCCGTCCTACTGAGAAGTGCCCTCAGGCGCGTATTGATAGAAAGGATATGCAGTATCTGTATGAAGATGGCGATCTGTACTACTTCATGGATACCGAGACTTACGATCAGGTTGCACTGAATTCTGAGACCGTAGGCGATGCACTGAAGTTCGTAAAAGAGAACGAGATGTGCAAGATCTGCTCTCACAATGGCAGCGTATTCTCCGTTGAGCCTCCTCTGTTCGTTGAACTGGAGATCACAGAGACCGAGCCCGGCTTCAAGGGTGATACCGCTACCGGTGCCAGCAAGCCCGCTACCGTTGAGACCGGAGCTACTGTAGCAGTACCTCTGTTCGTTAACCAGGGTGATAAGATCAAGATTGACACCAGAACCGGTGAATATCTGTCTCGTGCGTAAGCAGTGACAATGGGTCTGATCTGTAATATATCCGATTAGAGAACCTGTAAGGCAATGAGTTATCCTTGCGATAAGGATGATTTATTGCCTTTTTTGTCCTTATGTGATGGAATGCTACATGGGTAATTACGGACTGGGGAGTCCGTTTCGGAGAGGCTTGGAGGAAAAATGGAAATTTCAACATTTAAAGTGAAAGTACAGAAGGCAGTCGAAGAGATACTGGGATCCGGGTATACGGTAGAACTACGGGAAGTACAAAAAAATAATGGTGTGCTGCTGCAGGGACTGATGATTCGGAAGGAAGGAGAAAATATGTCTCCGACCATTTATCTGAATTCTTTTTGGGAGGCTTACGAGAGCGGCATCACTTTTTCGGACATCATTCAAAAGATTGTAAGCATCTATAGACAGAATGGTTCCGGGAAAAAGATGGATGTCTCTTTTTTCAGGGATTTTGAAAAAGTAAAAAAGAGATTGTGCTTCCGTCTGGTGAATCGGGAGAAGAACAGGGAGCTGTTGGACAAATCACCGTATCTCCCGTTCCTGGATCTTGCTATCTGCTTTTACTATGCATTTGAGGATGCCGAAGTAAAGCAGGGGATGATTCCGATTCGCAATTCCCATTTGCAGCTATGGGAGGTAACTGCACAGGATCTGTTGCAGTGTGCCCTGGAAAATATGCCCGGACTTTTTCCCTTTGAGACCATTCCGATGGAGAACGTTATGGAAGATGTGCTGGCAGGACTGCCGGAAGAGGAAAGACAGGATATTCTGCAGAGAGTGTCGATGCTGATTATGACAACATCCCGGAAAAACTACGGCGCCTGTTGCATTCTGTATCCCGGGGTATTGGAACAGATAGCAGAACAGGTACAGGGAGATTTCTATCTGATTCCCAGCTCGGTACATGAATTTTTGATGATGCCGAAGGAGACGGAGCAGGGGGAAGAGGAACTGAAAGAAATGATAACGGAGACAAACAGCCTGGAATTGTCTCCGGAAGAAGTTTTATCGGATCATCTGTATCTGTATTGCAGAGAAGAGAAGAAACTGAAAATGCTGTAAAATACATGTGAAAAAATTCCAACAATTTAAACTGGACAGATGTAGTGTTTTATGATATTATAGTCGAGGTGATGTAACAAATTTGTAATATTTGCATCCGTAGTCTAATGGATAGAACGGAGGCCTCCGACGCCTTTAATGCAGGTTCGATTCCTGTCGGATGCATTTACATCACCTTGACTATAGGGAGAGAGATGAGAGAAGCCGCTTGCGGCTTTTTGCGATTAAAGAAGTTTTACGTTGGAAAGGACTGCATATGTGGAAGGATAAAATAAATGCACTTGGAAATGATATCATAAAACATAGTAAAATAATTTTACCCACGGTAGTCGTTGTGGCTGTCGCAATTACTGTTTCGGTCAGCCTGAGCCTTGGAAATAAGCACAGGGAAGAACAGTTGGATGCAACACTTACCACAGCATCCAGTGAGGCTGTAACAGAAGCTGCTACGGAAGAAGTTCCCCTGGTGGCGAATGAGGAAGGTGAGATTTACACTCTGGTGGCTACCTATTATAATGCCATGGCTACCGGAGATGAAGCGACGCTCCGATCTGTGTGCGATGAAATCTCTGATAAGGATATGTACAGATATCTGGAGCTGTCACAGTATATTGATTATTATCCGACCCTGGAGATCTATACCAAGACGGGACCGGAAGAAGGATCTGTCATTGCTTATGTATATTATAAGATCGCATTTGTAGGTCATGAAGAAGAAGTTCCCGGTTATCAGGCGCTTTATATCTGTACCAATGATCAGGGGGCGAAGTACATTAAGCGCGGCGAGAACAGCGAAGAAGTCAATGCGTATATTAAAACAGTAAGTACACAGGATGATGTTGTGGAGTTTAACAACAAAATTACGGTAGAATATAACGAACTGATGGTAGAGCATCCGGAAGTCCTGCAGTATATCAGTGAACTGGATTCCCAGGTCAGCATTGCCGTGGGTGAGAAGCTCGCAAATCAGGTCGCAGGTGATCAGAATACAGAGACCGGAACGGAAGACGGCGACCAGTCTGCAGACGGTCAGGATACATCCACGGGAGACGTCGCACAGCCGGCAGAAGAGCAGGGACCGCAGTATGTGACCACGACGACCACTGTGAATGTCAGAAGCTCTGACAGTGAGCAGGCAGATAAGCTGGGCAAGGTATCCGGTGGTACGAAGCTTCAGGTATTGGAGCAGCGTCCTAACGGTTGGACTAAGGTAGACTACGAAGGCAAGGAAGGCTATATCAAGACGGAGTTCTTACAGCTGGCAGAAAGTGCAACTGGTGCAGAGACCATCGGAACCGTAACGGCTACGACCAATATCAATGTCCGTTCGTCCGCAAGTGAGACAGCGGACAGACTGGGAGTACTCTCCGGCGGAGATACCGCGGAGCTCGTAGGAACCGAAGGCGACTGGAGCAAGATCAAATACAACGGTCAGATCGGATATGTCAAGAGTGAATATGTGCAGTAACGATTTGCGATAGCAAATCAGTGGATTTTGAATGGAGGTAGAATTGTGAAAGCAGCGAAGCTGCAGAACAATTCGTATTGCACGAATAAAATATATCATTTCAGGGAAAGCTCCTTACCAAAAACGGTAAGGAGCTTTTTCAATGGAAAAATATACATCAAAAAAACAAAATCTTAAAAAGCAGGAGATTACTATTTACCGGGAAATCCAGAGAAACACAGAAATGGCAATTAAGGCGCTGGACGCTGTCTCCGATAAAATCTATGACGACAGACTGGCAGCGGAAGTGGCAGAAGAGGGACTGCATTATTCCAGAATCCGGAACCGGGCAATGCAGACCCTGATAGAGGGAAAAGCACAGACCTATCGTGGAAGTGCAATGGAGAATATAATGCTTCGAATGGGTATTGGCTATAATACCATGCTGAATACCAGTACCGGTCATATTGCGGAAATGATCATCAAAGGAAGTAATAACGGGATCCTGGAGATGGAGAAGGTGCTGGCACATAACGGAGAATTTGCAGGGACAGATTGCCGTGATCTGGCAAAAGAACTGATAGATATGGAAAATACCAATATCAGAACCTTAAAGGATTATTTGTAAAGCATTATTAGAAATGAGAAAACCGCTTTCGTCAATTTGAACGTACACCATAACGCACAAATTGTATACTTGTATAATTTATTGTGCAAATTATACAGAAAAACGGCAAAAACTTTTATGATTTAGTGGGATAAAGTTTATTGTACAATTAAAAAAGTAGTTTTATAATAAAGCATATGGCAAGTAGCTTGTCATGAATCTGAATACCAATTGAAGGAGGACATTCAAATGTCATATGTTGATGAAGTATTTGATATGGTAGTAGCCAAGAACCCTGCACAGCCCGAGTTCCATCAGGCAGTCAAAGAGGTTCTGGAATCTCTTCGTGTAGTGATCGAAGCAAACGAAGAGAAATATCGTAAGGACGCTCTTCTTGAGAGACTGGTTACTCCAGAGAGACAGATCCTGTTCCGGGTACCCTGGGTAGATGACAAGGGTCAGGTACAGGTAAATAACGGCTTCCGTGTACAGTTCAATTCCGCAATCGGACCTTACAAGGGAGGCTTACGTTTACATCCTTCTGTAAACTTAGGTATCATCAAATTCCTTGGTTTCGAGCAGATCTTCAAGAACTCCTTGACCGGTCTTCCCATCGGCGGCGGTAAGGGTGGTTCCGATTTCGATCCTAAGGGTAAGTCCGACAGAGAGATCATGGCTTTCTGCCAGAGCTTCATCACAGAGCTTTATAAATATATCGGAGCTGACACCGATGTTCCCGCAGGTGATATCGGTACCGGCGCAAGAGAAATCGGTTATATGTACGGACAGTACAAGAGACTGACCGGCCTGTATGAAGGCGTTCTGACAGGCAAGGGCTTAAGCTACGGCGGATCCCTGGCAAGAACCGAAGCAACCGGTTACGGTCTGCTGTATCTGACCGAGGAAATGTTAAAGTGCAACGGCAAGGATATCGCAGGCAAGACCGTAGCTGTATCCGGTGCCGGTAATGTAGCTATCTACGCAATCCAGAAGGCTGAGCAGCTGGGTGCCAAGGTTGTTACCTGTTCTGATTCTACCGGCTGGATCTATGATCCCGAAGGAATCGACGTAGCACTGTTACAGGAAGTGAAGGAAGTAAAGCGTGCAAGACTGACCGAGTATGCTGCTGCAAGACCCAGTGCACAGTATCATGAGAAGAAGAACGGTGAGCATGGCGTATGGACCATCAAGTGTGATATCGCTCTTCCTTGCGCAACCCAGAACGAACTGGATCTGGAGGATGCTAAGCAGCTGGTCGCTAACGGCGTATTCGCTGTAGCAGAGGGTGCTAACATGCCTACCACCATGGAAGCTACTGAGTATTTCCAGAAGAACGGCGTTCTGTTCTGCCCCGGCAAAGCTTCCAACGCAGGCGGTGTAGCTACCTCCGCACTGGAGATGAGCCAGAACAGCGAGAGATTGTCCTGGACCTTCGAAGAAGTAGATGCTAAGCTGAAGACCATCATGGTTAACATCTTCCACAATCTGAACGATGCAGCTAAGAAGTACGGCATGGAAGGCAACTATGTAGCCGGTGCTAACATCGCAGGCTTCCTGAAGGTTGCAGATGCTATGACCGCACAGGGTATTGTATAGTAATCATAAAGGAACCCCGAAAGTATGATGCTTTCGGGGTTTTTTAATTGTCTGAATTTTCTGCTGTTAGAAGATAAAGGGTGCTTTTTGGAGACCGTTTGCTACAAGTGAGAGATAGGAAAACCCCCGGTATCACATGAATATGTGACTACAGAGGGCTTTCTTTTACTTTAAAATATATTATGCTATTGAAAAACTATTCTTGCGTCTGTGCCTGTGCTGCGGCATTCCTTGCATTGATCTCGGCCTGCTGCTGGTTGATCACAGCTTCATAATCCGGATTAGCGAAGAAGGTTGCATCATGCTGACACTGGCTTCTGGTATTCGGCGTGCTGACGGTCTGGGTGCCATCAGGATTGGTGATGATGACGGTGGAACCCTGTTCCAGTGCAGGATCTTCTACCAGAGGCATGGTAGCCACACCGGTGTACTTGAACGGGCAGTCGGGGCTTGCGGGTAACCCATCGTAAGCACAGATCTCACCCTGATAATGTACATCACAGCTTTCCGTAGGTTCGGTGCCTTCCGCAAAGTATTCTGTGTAGAGACAACCGTCGCAGAGACCGGGAATCGGAAGCTTGCCGGACTGGGAACATACCGTTACCTGTACGATTCCGGAAGGAACCGGGAACTGGGTGTTCGGCAGATCTTCGTGTACACGTTTCATCACTTTACGCCATAAGGTCTTGGAGACACCGTCTTCTGCATTGTTCAGATCCACGTTGTTGTCGTAACCGGTCCAGGTAGCAGCGGTGTAGTAAGGGGTATATCCGGCGAACCATGCATCCGTAGGTCCTGTGGTGGTACCGGTCTTACCGGCGATTGCCATTCCACCGAAGTTCACCCTACCACCGGTACCGGAAGTAACTACATCCTGCATGGCACTGGTCAACAGGAAAGCAGTAGACTCCTTGATGACCTGTCTGGTGGGAGGATTGGTATTATCCAATATTACATTGCCGTCGGAATCGGTAACTCTGGTATATAATTTCGGTGTGACATAAGTACCGCCGTTGGCAATCGCTGCGTAAGCTGCAGTCAGTTCATAAGGAGTGACACCGTAGGTCAGACCGCCTAAAGCCAGGGACTGGTTGACATCGGATTTGATTTCGTTTCCGACCTGTACGCCGTCAGTCAATGTCGTGAAGCCGAAGTTCAGCAGGTAGTCATATCCAAGTCTCGGAGTGATCACGGTGATGTTTTTTACTGCGATGATATTCAGGGAATCACGGATCGCAGCACGGATATTCTGAATGCCGCGGTAACCGGATTTGTACCAGTTACGTACGGGGGTTCCGTCGGCATAGTTAAACGGTGCATCGTTGTAAACGGTTGCCAGAGTCTTGCCGGCACTGTCCAAAGCGGGAGCGTAGGAAGCAAGTACTTTAAAGGTGGATCCCGGCAGACGCTTGGCATTGGTGGCACGGTTCAGGGTACGACGTCCTTCCTTGGCACCGCGGCCGCCGATCATGGCTACGATATGGCCGGTGCTTTGTTCTTCAATGACCATTGCGGACTGCGGCTGAGGCGTCATGGAAATCGTCTCTTCGTAATTGTCCGCATTATCTTCCACACCTAACTGCGCCAGCATTGCCGAACGATAAGTATCCACAGCAGCGTAGGCGTCATCCTGGGAAGAGAAGATCAGGTTGAACTTTTTGTTTTGGTTCTCTTTGAACCATGACATCATGTTTTCTTTACTGAAGTTATTCTTGGTGCCGTCGGGAGAGATAATGGTAAGCGCATAGTTCAGATACCATTTCACATTCTCCGGATAGTTGGAAGGGTCTGCATATTCTTCGTTCAGGATTGCCTGAATCTTGGGATCCAGAGTAGATTCCACACGTAATCCGCCGGAAGTAAGCAGGGTCTCTGCCATGGTCTCGTTATAACCTGCCAGGATCAGATCCTGTTTTACCTGCTCGTATACCGCATCGGAGAAGTAGGAGCCTGTGGTCGCGTTGGCTTCCTGATAATCAATATCGTACAGACCGATTCGTTCATATACTGCATCGGTATCGGCAATGGCTTCGTCATATTCTTCTTTTGTAATAAATTCCATTTCCAACATAGTGTCAAGACAATCTTTTCGACGTCTGGCATTTTCTTCGGGATGTCTGATTGGATTATACTTGGAAGGATTCTGCGTGATACATGCGATAACGGCGCTTTCGGATAAAGTAAGTTCGCTGCAGTGCTTGCCAAAATAACGCAGGGAAGCAGATTCCACACCCAGAGTGTTCTGACCCAGGTTGATCGCATTCATGTAACGTAACAGAATCTCGTCCTTACTGTAATATTTCGTAATCTCCAGTGCCAGATACTGCTCCTGAATTTTACGCTTGATTTTCTTAATCTTGTTATTGCCTTCGGAAGTCCAACTGGTAAAAACTGTATTCTTCAGAAGCTGCTGGGTGATCGTACTGGCACCCTGAGCTTCTTCACCGCCGGTTTTGATAAACTGGTAACCTGCACGCAGCATACCTTTGACGTCAATACCGTTGTGTTGATAAAAACGCTTATCCTCGATTGCTACGAAAGCTTTGCCCAGATAATCCGGGATTTCATCCATACCTACGGAGAGACGGTTGGAATTGGTGCTGACATACTGGTCGATCTCGTTGCCTTCCTTATCATATACGATGGTTGCCTCACCGACAGCTACTACGTCGGACAAGCGGATCGTTGGGGTGGAAGAGAGGATTCCGCGGAAAGCACCGATACCGGCAGCTACGCCGCAGATGCCCACACCGATGATACCGGCTAACAACACCTTGACACAGGTCAGTGCGAACTTCCTTCCCCATTTTTGTGATTTAGAGTTGAGTGCCTTCTGCTTCGCTCGGACACCTTTTTTTCCATAATTCATAAAACAAGTCCTTTCTGTCTGGGATACAGACGAAAATATTATACCAAATAAAATTATGTAAATAAAGGTTTTCTTGCCAGTCTTTAGAATTGTTTCACATTTTGAGCAAGTTATGCTACACTGAATTAGGAAAAATGAGTGCATGCATCTTTACTGTTCGGGGCATTGCAAGATAATGACATGGGATTCATATAAAAAGAGTGTGTGCAGAATTGAGGATTGATATGAGCGAAACCAATAGCATGGACAGCTACAGAGTCCTTTTATCCGGCGGCGAGGGTGAAATCGTGGAGAAAAAATCCCGTTTTATCGCCACAATCCGCAAGTGCGAGACCGAGGAAGAGGCAGTGGCTTTTATAGAAGAAATAAAGAAAAAGTACTGGGATGCCAGACATAATTGTTCGGCATTCGTTATAGGAAGCAGGGGAGAGCTGACCCGGTGCAGCGACGACGGAGAACCGTCCGGTACAGCCGGGAGACCGATGCTGGAGGTGCTGACCGGCTCCGGAATCCGCAATATTGCAGTGGTAGTGACGAGATATTTCGGTGGTACCCTGCTTGGTACCGGCGGACTGGTGCGTGCCTACACGCAGGCGGTGAAAGAGGGGCTGACACATTGCGAGACAGGTGTCATGCGAAAGGGATGCAGACTGGAAATTGTGACCGATTATAATGACGTCGGAAAACTGCAATACTATTTCGGGCAAAATGGTATCGTTCCGTCAGACAGCATCTATGCCGAAAACGTAAAATTTATTTTACTTATTCCGGTCGAAAAAGAGGAAAATCTCAGAAAAAACCTGACAGAAACCACTTGCGGCAAGGTAAAGATTGAGAAAATCGAAGAGACGTATTTCATTGACAAAGAAACGTCGGATAGGTAAAATAGAAATAGTTGTGCAAATGCATTTTCGTAAATGAAATGTTGAAAATCAAAAGGGATTAGAAGGCTATGATTCCATGAGGAAAGGTGGTGGTTTTTATGAAGTGTACACAGACAAGTTCTGACAATCCGGTTCCCGGGCGAAGTTGCAGCATAAGTTACACCCATAGAAAACATCATAAGGAGGATCATCATGGAACAGATCAAAGAACTGGAAGAAGTCTTAGAGCTTCTTAATACCAAGCAGTATACCAAGCTGCGCCAGTATCTGGCTGAACTCAACGATGCCGACATTGCGGGACTTCTGGAAGAACTGGAAGAAGAGGACATGTTAAAGGTCTTCCGCATCCTGCCCAAGGATCTGGCGGCAGACGTTTTTTCCTATTTAGATATGGACAATCAGCAGAAAATCATTACCTCCCTGTCGGATAAAGAAGCTGCCAGCATTATCAACAACCTGATGGCGGACGATGCGGCAGACCTGCTGGAGGAGATGCCTGCCAATATTGTCAAAAAGCTTCTGACCAATGCAAGCCCCGATGTGCGCAGGGATATCAATCATCTGCTGCGTTATCCGGAGGATTCCGCCGGAAGTATCATGACGGTCGAGTATGTCGACCTGAAGGAAAACCTGACGGTGAATCAGGCAATCGAGCGGATCCGCAAGGTGGGACTTGACAGTGAGACCATCAATATCTGTTATGTGCTGGATGCACAGAGAAGACTGGTAGGTACCGTGGCACTGCGTTACCTGCTGCTGATGGATGGCGACGAGATCATCGGCGACATCATGCATGAGAATGTCATCTCCATCAATACCCTGATGGATCAGGAGGAAGTTGCCAGACAGTTCAAAAAATATGACTTTACAGCCATGCCTGTGGTAGACAATGAGAACAGGCTGGTCGGTATTATCACCGTGGATGATATCGTGGATATCATGGAAGAAGAGACCACGGAGGATATGGAAAAGATGGCGGCTATCGTGCCCAGCGATAAGCCTTATATGAAGACCGGCGTATGGGAGACCTTCAAAAAGCGTATTCCCTGGCTGTTACTTTTGATGGTATCGGCGACGTTTACCGGCGCAATCATTTCTTCTTTTGAAGACGCACTGAGTGTCTGTGCCGTATTGGTGGCATATATTCCCATGCTGATGGATACCGGCGGTAATGCCGGAAGCCAGGCAAGCGTTACGGTCATTCGTGGGTTATCCCTGAATGAGATCGAATACCGGGATGTGCCCAAGGTCGTGTTCAAAGAGATCCGCGTGGCACTGATCTGCGGTGTTACCCTTTCTGCGGCGAATTTTGTGAAGCTGTTATTGCTGGACAGAGTGGGCGTGCTCGTCGCAGCGTCTGTATGCCTGACTTTGATCGCGGCAGTCGTGATCGCCATGATCATCGGGTGCTTACTGCCGATCCTGGCAAAACGCCTGGGCTTCGACCCGGCCGTTATGGCGAGCCCATTCATCACGACCATCGTGGATGCCATGTCATTGCTGGTATATTTCCGTGTAGCATCCGCAATTCTGGGATTGTAGAAATCTTAAAATAGCCGTAATGTGTATGCGCAAAATCATTCACATACGGCTTATTTTTCTGCATCATGTTGATAAAATTTTGACAGGATGTTTTTTTTTCAGTACTTTCCAACAAGCTCTTTGCAAGTACGGAAAATTTTGTTAGAATCTAAGTAAATAGCAAATGTAACCGCTTTCGTAAGTTATTTTCTTTGGGAAATATTTCGGGAACAGCAAAAGCAACGGAGGAAGAAATCATGAGATATTTTTTTGAATCTAAAGTAGAAAAAAAGGATGCCGGATATACCATCCAGATTCCTTTTAATGTATGGGAAGTATGCAAGCAGAGAGAAGTCATCAAAGGAGATATCGTCCTTGACAACAACATCATCGAGTGTGAGCTTCATCCCAAGGAGAAGGGGAACTACGAGATCGTGATTACCGATGAGAATGCAGTAAAGGTAGAGCTTGGTGTGCCTCATAAGATTCTGCTGCATGTCAACGGTTCCCTGATCCGTATGGACCAGAACAGCCCTTACAGTTTCGAAAATCCGATCCGTAAAATCGACAGCATGAATGTGATCATCCAGCCGGAAGACGGTCTGTGCGGTCAGGCATGTGTAGCTATGCTGGCAGGTGTTACCATTGCAGAAGTAATCAGCGTTATGGACTGCAGAGAGTGGCAGGCTACCATGGGACGTGTGATCTCCGCACTGAACTACTACGGCATCGATCATACCGATATCATCGTATATACTGAGGGCAGGCCCGCTGTACTGCCAAAATGCTGCATCATGATGGAGAAAATGGGACGTTTCTGCCACTATCTGGTACATTTTGACGGCAAGTTCTATGATTCCAACCTGGGTGTGCTGGAAGAGTACGACATGAGCAAGCTGTTGGGATACCTGGAGATCAAGTGCTGATGGAATGCAAATTCGTATTTGCATGATTTCGATCATCTTGCTCTATTCATAAGGAAGTTCAAAAACTGTAGGTTACATAGAGGTGCCTACAGTTTTTTCTTATAACAATAGGTTAAAAACCAAAAAAACCCTTAATAGGGTTGCATGTTAACACGGTAAAGTGTAAAATGAAAAAAGTGTGATTTTTGTAACGATTCTGAACAGTTACTAATTTTCTATTACAAAGGATGGAGAGAAAAATGAATCAGAAAAAGAAGATTGAAAATTATCAGCAGATTGCCATGGGAACCGGACTGCGTTATGATGAAGGGGGTGACCTGTTTCACGGGGAACGGGATGGGTTTGACTTTATCGTCTATGCACCCGATGCAAGATATCCGTATATGATGGTGCTGCATACGGCGGCAAAAAGCGCTGACGGTTCGACATTTGACAAGCAGGCAGTGAAAGGGTTTCGGAAAAGCAGCAGGAAGATCGCAAGTTTTGGTCAGAAGAATCTGGATATCAGAGTATCACTGAAGGCACAGTCCAATGCGGAAAAATGTAAGGATACATTGAACGAAGCACTTGCAGCTACAACGACATTCCTGCGTACAAACAGTTACAGCCCCTGCTGTGATCTGTGCGGTCAGAATGTAGAGACCGGAGCGTTCAGAATGGGCGGTGAATACTATCATTTATGTCCGGACTGCGAGATGAAGATGCGCAGTGACATCGCAATGAAGGCACAGCAGACGGCGCAGAAGAAAGAAAACATCGTAGGCGGTATTGTAGGCGCTCTGATAGGATCCCTGTTGGGAATGCTCAGTGTTCTGATCTTAAGCCAGCTGGGATATGTAGCAGCATTATCCGGTGTGATTATGGCGGTGTGCGTTCTGAAGGGATATGAGATGCTGGGCGGAAAACTGACCAAAAAGGCAGTGGCCATCAGCGCTGTGATCATGATCCTTATGACCTATTTTGCAGACCGTGTGGACTGGGCGATTATTTTGTTCAATCAGGGAGGCGGTGCGGAAGCAGGTTATAGTCTGTTCGAGTGTTATCGTCTGATCCCCGCGCTGCTTTCCGAAGAAGTGATTGATATGGGAAGCTATATAGGCAATCTGGTTCTGCAGTATCTGTTTGTGGCGCTCGGAGCAGTCCCTACCGTGATCGGAAAAATGAAAGAGAAAAAAGAAGAAGGCATCATTACAAGACTAAATTAACCTCAAAAATGAAATTAATCTCTTTGTTTCATGAAAAATATGTGGTAAAATGGTACTAGAAAAACCGGAGAAAACAGTTTGGCTGCCGGAAAACAGAAGTGTATGGATTGGGGAGAGCAGAATATGAGAAAGTGGAAAGTATTATTGCTGTCATGGGCTATTCTCATAAGCTTGGGAGCTGTGGGAACGGCTTCCTTACAGGCAGAAGCTGCCGGATTAAATCAAGGGAAAAGGGTACTTTTTATCAGCTCTTATTCTTACGGCTGGGATACGGTGCAGACCCAGATTGAAGGGATCAAAGCCGGAGTGGACGCGGATACGGCGATAGACTATGAATTCATGGATACAAAGCGTTTCCGGTCAGAAGAGTCGATTCAGATGTTCCATGACATGCTGCAATACCATCTGGAGAATACGGATCCTTATGATGTCGTGATCGTCGGAGACGATGCGGCACTGCAATTTGCCATGGAGTATAAAACGGAATTATTCGACGGGATCCCTATTGTGTTTGAAGGGGTCAATGATGAGGCTTATGCCCTGCAGGCAGCCGAAGATCCCCTTGTGACAGGAATATTGGAAAAACTTTCCGTAGAGAAAAATATTGATCTGGCGTTAAAGATTAACCCGACGGCAGAAAAAGTGGTGGCAATCCTGGATGATTCTGTGACGGCGGAAGCGGAGAGAAAGAATTTCTACAGTGCTGCCAAGAATTATCCCAATCTGGAATTTTCCGAGATCAATGCTTCACAGCTTTCGACAGCCAGACTGCAGCAGGCTGTCGGTAAAGTAGATGATAAGACCATTTTGATCTACATCGTGATGTCGACGGACGGCAGCGGCAAGCAATATACCAGTTCACAGGCCGTGCGTATGACCGTAAATTATGCGCAAGTGCCGGTATACCGTATGGTAGAAGCCGGAATCGGCGACGGATTGTTGGGCGGTAATGTGGTCTCTATGTATAAATCGGGAGAGATTGCCGCGCAGATCGCCATGGATATTATGAACGGAACGGACAGCAGTGAAATCAATGTTGTCAGGGAAAGCCCCAATATCTACTGTATTGATGAAAAAGTGATGAAAGAATTCCATTTGAGTGCATCACAGTTTCCGGAAGATACAGTGTTTGTAAATCATGAGGAAGGCTTTTTTACAAGAAACCGTGAAGCAATTATTCCATGCATGATATTGGTCGGTGCATTGATTGTTATTGTTATATGGGTGTGCTTTGATAACTATCGCAGAAGAAAGCTGATGGAGGAGTTAGAGACCGCCAGATCCATTATGGAATCGGCATCCCAGCATGATTTCCTTACAGGACTTCCGAACCGCAGCAAATTCATGAAGGATCTGGGACAGCTGATTGATGCCAAAGTGCCTTGTACTGTCATGATGCTGGATATTGATAATTTCAAGAAGATCAACGATACCTACGGACATACTGCCGGAGACGAAGCACTGCAGCAGGTGGCAAACCGTCTGAAGGATATGCAGTCACAGATACTGACATCTTACCGGTTCGCCGGAGATGAATTTATCCTGATCCTGCGCAGCAGCCAGAACATGCTGGTAGAGAAGACAGCGTACCAGTGCAGACAGGTATTTACGAAAGATGTGGTACTCTGCGGTACCAGACGCAAGATTGGCGGAAGTATCGGTATCGCAAGCTATCCGAAGGATACGGACAATCTGGAACAGTTGATTGTCTGTGCGGATGATGCTATGTATCAGGTGAAGAAGAACGGCAAGAATGATTTTGCTTATTATAAGAAGCCGGAAGAAGAGATGCAGGACAATCAACAGGAAAGCGATAAGCGTAAATAACAGAATCCAAAAATGAGAATCAGGCAGGAATGACTGTTACGATAACAGAAGTTCCTGCCTGATTTTTGAACTTGAAGGGGAACAAGTGAACAGGAAATAAGGCTTTTTGGGTTGAAAAAGTATATGGTTATGTTATATAATTAATGCTATTGACTAAAAGGAGAATCCTATCATGCGAATACTATCAGAAGCACTGGGATATGTAATGTATTTTTGCTATGATCTGGTGCATAATTACGGATTGGCGATTATTCTGTTTACGCTGATCAGCAAGATTGTTCTATTACCGGTATCTGTCTGGGTGCAGAAGAATTCCATCAAAATGGTGAAGATGCAGCCGGAGATCAACCGGATCAAGGCAAAGCATTTTGGTGATGCAGACCGCATCGCGGACGAACAGTCGAAAATATTCAAAAGAGAGAAATATAATCCATTGGCATCTCTGATTCCGCTGGCAATTCAGATCATATTGCTGATGGGACTGGTAGAGGTCATTTATCATCCGTTAGATTACCTGCTGCATATTTCACAGGAGGTAATCACAGCATTCAACGGACTGGCTGTCAGTCTGGCGGGAGCAAATCCGGAGAGCTCCTCTATTCAGCTAACCGTAGTAGAGATGATCAAAAGCGGAAAGTATGTCGAACAATTCGCTGCACTGCAATCGGTAGGGACCGGTGCTGACGCAGCAGATATTGCAATGATATTGGAGCAGGTGAAGAGTATCTCTTTGGATTTCTGCGGAATTAATTTAAGCTGGGTTCCTTCTGAAGTGGGCGGTATCGATATCGTGGTTCCGATTGCTGCCGGCTTCTCTGCATGGCTTTTGTGTGTGGCACAGAATGCAGCGAATGTTATTCAGGCAGAGCAGTCCAAACTGAATAAATACGGTATGATGGCATTCTCCGTTGGCTTGTCCCTGTATCTTGGCTGGTTCGTTCCGGCAGGTGTTGCATTATACTGGATCGCCAGCAATCTGTTCGCTATTTTACAGCAGTACCTGTTGAACTGGGCAATCAATCCGAAAGACTATGTGGATTATGAAGCACTGGAAGCCAGCAAACAGGAACTGGAGGAATTACAATCCATCGGCGGTAAAAAGAAGCTGTTCCGGAAAAATCCTTATGCAAAGTGGGAGAAGAAGGATTTTAAGAGATTCTTTTCCGTGGTCAACAAGCATTTGGTATTTTATTCAGAGAGCAGCGGCTTCTATAAATATTATCAGGGCATCATAGAATATTTATTGGAACATACCAATCTGACGATTCACTATGTTACCAGTGATCCTGAGGATCAGATTTTTGCAATTGCAGAGAAGGAGAGCAAAATCCGTGCCTACTACATAGGAGAGAAACGTCTGATCACGTTGATGATGAAGATGGATGCAGATGTGGTTGTCATGACCATGCCGGATCTGGAGAATTACCACATTAAGCGTAGTTACATTAGAAAAGATATTGAATATATCTATATTCCACACGGTATGGACAGCCTGAATATGACGATGCGGACAGGCTCCATGGATCATTACGACACCGTGTACTGTGTAGGCAAGCATCAGACCGAAGAGATCAGAAAGACAGAAGAAGCGTACGGACTGCCTGCCAAAAAACTGGTGGAATGGGGCTATTGCCTGCTGGATCGTATGATAGAAGA
The DNA here is from genome assembly GCA_934394665.1 of uncultured Acetatifactor sp. Classification (GTDB taxonomy): domain Bacteria; phylum Bacillota; class Clostridia; order Lachnospirales; family Lachnospiraceae; genus Acetatifactor. The sequence goes on from CAKRRS010000001.1 coordinate 52,004, forward strand.
GTACGGGCAGACAGAAAAAACAGAGCATGAGAAAAAGAAAATCCTGATCGCTCCGTCCTGGCAGAAGGACAATATTGTGGACAGCTGTCTGGAGAAAATACTGGACAGCCTGGCAGACAGCGGCTATGAAGTGACGGTCAGACCCCATCCCCAGCAGGTACGTCTGCAACAGGAAAAGATGGACCGGTTAAAGGAGCGCTATGCAAAAAATCCGGACATTGAGATTCAGACAGAGTTCTCTTCCAACAGTACGGTATTTGAAGCGGATCTCCTGATCACTGACTGGTCCGGCATCGCTTATGAGTATGCGTTTACCACCAAGAAGCCTGTCTTATTCGTAGATACGCCGATGAAGGTCATGAACCCCGAGTACCGGCGGATCGATACGGTACCGATCAATATCTGGATGCGTGATGTGATCGGAGATCGTCTGGATCCGGAAAAGGCAGAAGAAGCAGACGACAAAGTACGAAGTCTTCTGGAACAAAAAAGTGCATACCACGATAAAATCGAAAAGTTTGTGGAGGAGTATGTCTACCATCTTGGCAATAGTGCAGAAGTAGGTGCAACATATATTGTCCGGACGATTCAGGAAAAGATCAGACAGGCAAAACAGCAATAATAAAAAAACAGACAATAAAACAGAAAGAAAATCATCTGAAACAAGTCACAGAAGAGAGGTAATCACATGAAAAAATTAAGTAAAATCGCACAGGTAACATTTTTCGCTGCTGCATTTGCAGTGGTATTCTCCCAGACCGCAGAAGCATATATCGATCCTTCCGTAATGAACTATGCCATTCAGGCAGTAGCCGGCGTGATCATTGCAGTGGGAGCCGCTGCCGGCATCTACTGGAGAAAAGCGAAGAAAAAGATCGACAAGAGCCTTGGTATTGACGAAAACAGAAATAAAGAAGTAGAGTCTGATGAGATTGAACTGAGTGAGGCAGATCAGACACAGGAGAACAAATAAAACGTGAAAAAGGGTAAGCGAGAAGACGTTTCCACGGGATTGCTGATGGCATTTGCAATCAGCTTCCTGGTTTTTATCTATGCACCGTTAGATTTATATTTTTCCAATAATGCAGAATTCTGGTTCGACGTATATTCCCTGTTTCCGACGATCCTGGGATTATTTCTGGTATGCTTTCTGATCCTTGCAGGCATAAATTTTTGCTGTGCGCATCTTGGCAAAAAGGGCTGCCATGCGATACTGGTGATGGAAATGATTCTGTATCTGTGTACTTATGTCCAGGGAAGCTTTTTGGTAAATCATTTGCCGCCGACAGACGGCTCCTATCAGAATTTTGCATATTATGCGGAGGGAAGAATCGGAACAGTAGTATTGTGGCTTCTGATGATTCCTGTGGTGACAACAGCGGCAATTTTGTTAAAGGAGCATCTGCTGTCAGCAATCCGGTTGATCGGTATCTGCATGTCACTGATGTTCTGCGTCACACTGTGCAGCGAAGCTTATATGAATCACGGACTGAAGGCCAAGACAGATTATGTGATCAGTTCAGACCATGCACTGGAGATGTCACAGGATACTAATTTTGTGATTTTGCTGTTGGATGCTGTGGATTCCAGAACGTTTGCGGAACTATTGGACAGCCATCCGGAATACCGCGATGTTTTTGCTGATTTTACCTATTATCAGAATATGATCAGCGGATATCCGTACACGAAGCATTGTGTGCCGCTTTTGTTATCCGGAGAGTGGTATGAGAATGAGAGACCGTTCAGTGAATACATCACGCAGGTATATCAGTCAGAACTTTTTCAGAGCCTGAAGGAACATGGCTACCGGATGGATTTTTATGAAAATGATTCCTATGTACAGGATGATCTGCTGTTACAGTTTGATAATATCAAGGAAGTAAAACTTACTTCCGGGTTCTGTCTGAAGCTGATCAAACCGGAGCTCAAACTGATTGCACTGCGTTATGCACCGCATGATCTCAAACGATTTTTTATTGTAAAAAAGACAGAGTTTGATGAACTGCGCAATGATACCGATGCGGATCATACCCATCCTTTCGGACAGAGAAACGATCAGTTCCTGCAGTTTGTAAAAGAAAATGATATGACGGTAAATCAGCCGGAAAAGCAATTCAAATTTTTCCATGTGGACGGCGGACATGTTCCGTTCTGCTATGATGCCGATGCCAATATGATCGATTATGACAAAGGCTCCTATCGCCAGAACGTGGAAGCGTCAATGACGGTAGCCGGAAACTATCTTCAAAAATTAAAAGACAATGGTGTCTATGACAATACGGTGCTGTTAGTCATGGCGGATCATGGGTACAGCCTCACGGATGAATACGAGTCCTGGGGAAGGCAGTGTCCACTGGTATTGATCAAGGGAGTGGGAGAACATCATGATACGATGCAGCTTTCCGAGGCTCCGGTTGCCCAGGAGGATCTGGCGGATGCTTATCTGAAGCTGTTGGACGGTGCTGCAGGCAGCGATGTATTTCCCTGGAAGGAAGGCGACAGCAGAGACAGACGTTACCTGTACTATGAGTACGATGAAGACGAAAAATGCATGAAAGAGTATTTGCAGACAGGACATGCATGGGATCTTACAACGTTGCAGGCAACCGGAAATGAGTACGTCAAAAAAGAGAAGATGGGATTCTTTGAATAAAGTGTGGAGGAACTACCATGAAAAAGAGGTTAGAGGCAGAACTTCTGCCCGGAATTTTAGTGTCCCTGGCATTTAGCTTTTTAGTTTTTTTATATGCACCGATCGATTTATATTGTGCCAATACCACAGAATTTTTATTTGAAATCTGGGATCTGCTGCCGGTGGCACTGATGCTCTTTCTGCCGACGTTTGTGGTTATGAGTCTGCTTTATCTGGGACTTTACCACTGGAATATACACCTGTATCACGCAGGACTGGCAGTGGGAATGATCCTGTTTCTGGCAACGTATATCCAGGGCAATTTTTTAGTGAACCATCTGCCACCGTTAGACGGCACTACGGTAAACTGGGCGGATTATGATAGCGGACGTCTCCCAAGTATTCTGGTGTGGGGAATTGTGACGGTTATCATCTGCGTGGTATGTTTTTTTGCAAAAAAGTTCTTTTACCATACGATCCTGCCGTTTGTCTGTGGCTGTATGACACTCATGCTTTTGGTGACGGCAGTCAGTGAGATGATCAGCAATGATGTATTTTCGGAAAGAAATCATTTTGTGGCTACGGCAAAAAATGAGTTTACTTTTTCTGAAAACAAAAATTTTGTGATTCTGTTGCTGGATGCACTTGATGCCAGAGACTTTTCCGAGCTGTTGGATACACATCCGGAATATCAGGAAATGTTTTCGGACTTCACTTATTATGAAAATACGATGAGCGGTTATCCATATACACAGTGTTCCGTTCCATATATCCTATCCGGAGAGTATTACGAGAATGCAGAGGATTTTGAAGACTATATGGTGAGAGTTTACCGGTCTTCTTTATTTGAAAAATTACAGGAACAGGGATACCGCATGGACTATTACGAAAAGGATCTTTATGTGGATGACCGTGACATGGAAGAGATGCCCTTTGAAAATGTTGCCAAGGAACATTTTCAGACCAGACTGAGTCTGCAGTTTATAAGGCAGGAACTGAAATTGATCGGTTTTCGTTATGCCCCCTATGATCTGAAGAAAAGCTTTTTCCTGAAAAAGTCGGGATTTGATGAGCTGAGTGAACAGGTGCGGAACATTCCGGTGGAAAATTTTAATGAGACGGACAGCGTATTTTATGATCTGGTCAGGAATACGGAACCGGAAGTGGACGACACGACGGGATATTTTAAATTTATTCATTTAGAGGGAGCACATGTACCGTTTGTCTATGATAAGGATGTGAATATCATTTCGGAGTACCAGGGAAGCTATACACAAAATATAGAGGCATGCATGACGCTGACTAAGGCATATCTGGACAGCCTGAAAAACGCCGGAGTGTATGATAATACTGTGTTGATCATTATGTCAGACCATGGCTATGAAAAGGGCAATGATTCCTGGGGAAGGCAATGCCCAATCCTGTTGATCAAGGGCAGGGACGAGCATCATGATACCATACAGAGATCCAAGGCTCCTATCATACACGGAGATTTGCAACAGGCGTATGTAAGATTACTGGACGGAGCACAGAGCGAAGACGTCTTTGACTGGAAGGAAGGAGATGTCAGAGAGCGAAGATATCTGTATTATGTGTATTTGAATGAGAATCACATGAAGGAATACATGCAGACCGGAGAAGCCTCCGATCTGGATACCCTGCTTCCTACAGGAAGGGAATACAATAGATAACAGGAATGGAAAAAGAAAGGGAGAAGTGAGTATGCAGGCAATTATTTTAGCAGCGGGAATGGGAAAACGATTAAAGGAGCTGACCAGTAACGCCACTAAATGTATGGTGGAAGTAAACGGCGTCACCATGATAGAAAGAACCCTGGGACATCTGGAAAAGCTGGGACTGAAACGAATTGTTTTTGTCGTAGGCTACGAAGGACAGAAATTAAAGGAATATGTGGAATCCCTGCATATCAGCACTCCATTAGAGTTTATTGACAATGAGGTATATTACAAGACCAATAACATCTATTCACTGTATCTGGCCAAGGAAAAGCTGGTAGAAGACGATACCTTATTGTTAGAATCTGATCTGGTATATGAGGAAGCGGTGATCCGCAAACTGGTGGAGCATCCGTACCCGTCCCTGACACTGGTGGATAAATTCGAAAGCTGGATGGACGGCACCTGCGTTACTCTGGATGAAGATGACAATATTACAGCCTTTTTAAGCAAAAGAGAATTTGATTTCAGCAAGACAGACGAATATTACAAGACCGTAAATCTGTACAAATTCAGTAAGGAGTTTTCCGAGAAACATTATGTGCCATTCCTGGAGGCTTATTGTAAAGCACTGGGAACCAATGAATATTATGAGCAGGTGTTGAAGGTTATTACCTTTCTGGATGATCCGCAGATCAAAGCGGTGAAGCTCGACGGCGAAAAATGGTATGAGATCGACGATGTACAGGATCTGGATATCGCAGAGACTCTGTTCGCCACGAAAGAAGAACGTCTCAAGCGGATGCAGAGCCGTTATGGCGGATATTGGAGATATCCGAAATTGCTGGATTTCTGCTATCTGGTCAATCCGTATTTTCCCTGCCAGAAGCTGAAGGATGAAATGAAGAGTAACTTCGAAATTCTGTTGACAGAGTACCCGTCCGGTATGGCAGTCAACAGCCTGATCGCGGCAAAGGATTTCGGACTGCACAAAGACCAGGTGGTCGTTGGTAACGGAGCCAGCGAACTGATCAAGGCACTGATGGAATATCTTCCCGGAAAAATGGGCGTTACACAGCCTACCTTCGAAGAATATCCGAACCGTAAGACAGCAGATGAACTTGTAATATTCCATCCGGACAATGACGATTACAGTTATACGGCACAGGATCTGATGGATTTCTTTACAGACAAGGAGATCAGTACCTTACTTCTGATCAATCCGGACAACCCTTCCGGCAACTACCTTCCCAAACAGGAAGTGCAGAGACTGGCAGACTGGGCAGAGAAAACGAATGTTCGCCTCATCGTGGATGAATCGTTTGCGGATTTTGCGGAAGAGGAGGATGCAAGCCTTTTAGAACAGGCAATCCTTACAAGCTATCCCCATCTGATCGTAATGAAGAGCATTTCCAAGAGCTATGGCGTGCCCGGTATCCGTCTGGGAATCCTGGCAGGAGATGATAAGGAACTCATTGCAAAGTTAAAGAAAGAGGTTGCCATCTGGAACATCAATTCCTTCGGCGAATTTTACCTTCAGATTTATGAAAAGTATGCCAAGGATTATAAGGCGGCAATGACAAAATTCAAAAAGACAAGAAGGATTTTTACAGAAGCATTGTCAGGGGTGCCCGGACTGCGCGTGATTCCTTCCCAGGCAAATTACCTGCTGTGTGAACTGACCGACGGAACTTGCGCGACGACCCTGGCGGAGGATCTGTTAGAGGAAAATATTCTGATCAAAGATTTGTCAACGAAAAAAGGATTTGCCGGTAAAAATTACATCAGACTTGCAATCCGGGATGAGAAGGATAATGAGAAACTGGTACAGGCACTGAATAAGTACCTGGGATAAATGTTCCAAAGAACCGGAAACAGGAGATAAGGCTACGGGAAAAGCACTTTGCCGGTGATGGTATCGGCTGAGAGAATCCCAACTTCGTCAAACCGGCTGTCGATGCTTTCGGAACGATTATCGCCCAACAGAAAGTATTCATCTTCGCCGAGGACAATCGGCCTGGATGCATTTCCGGCCTCGGTGATCACCTGGTCGGATAGAAAAGAAGATTCCTGTAAACGGGAACCGTTGATGTAAACCAAACCGTCCTGAATCTCTACTGTCTCTCCGGGCAGACCGATGACTCGTTTTAGAATCGTCCGGTTATCCAAAGCTTCCACCCGTACGGTGACGACATCGAAACGGGAAATCTGTTCGGGAAGCCCGGATTTTTGAACCAACAGAAATTCTTTTGCATGATAAGTGGGTTCCATGGAACGGCCGGATACCTGATAAAGCTGTACCCCATAACGACTGAGGAGGAACATCAGACAGCCGATGCACAGGATGGTCAGAAGATAATGAGAGATTTTGTCAGGCATGGGGATGACTCCTTTCCGGTGAGAGTTACGATTTACAGATATCGTAGCACCGGGGAAGATATCCTGCAAGAAAAACAAGAGAATAGAGAAAAAGAAACCGAGGTAAAATAGGATGAAAGTATTATTGTTAAACGGCAGCGGACACGTAAAAGGATGTACCTATACAGCGCTGGAAGAAGTGGCGGGAGCCCTGGAAAAGAACGGCATCGAGACAGAGATCATTCAGGTCGGCGTACAGCCCATTGCCGGCTGTATCGGCTGCAATGCCTGCAGTAAGACCGGGAAATGTTTTAGAGACGACGGTGTCAATGAATTTGTGGAAAAAGCGAAGACGGCAGACGGTTTTGTCTTCGGTTCTCCGGTACATTACGCCTCTGCGTCCGGCATGATCACCTCTTTCCTGGATCGTGCTTTTTATGGTAGGGGAGCGATCTTCCAGGGAAAACCCGGTGCCTGTATCGTCAGCTGCAGACGTGGCGGTGCTTCCGCTGCTTTTGACCAGCTGAACAAATATTTTACCATTAACTGTATGCCGGTCGTATCCAGTCAGTACTGGAACCAGGTACATGGTAATACCCCGGAAGAGGTAAAACAGGATCTGGAAGGCATGCAGACGATGCGGACGTTAGGTAACAATATGGCATGGCTGTTAAAATGCATCGAGGCAGGAAAAGCAGCCGGTGTGAATTTCCCGGAGAGAGAGCCTCTGCAGAGGACGAATTTTATCCGGTAAGCCATCTGAGGCAGCCGGAGGATAAAAGGTACCCCAAATAGAATAGGAAGAGGAGTTATTACAGACTATGGCAGAATGGCAGGGACTGGGCAGATATCCTGAGGACGCGTTAAGCAGTGACTGCCCCACAGAAGGAGAACTTTTGGCATACGTGGATGGCAGCTATCAGGATGCCTTGAAAAAATATGGCTTCGGCTGCGTATTTATCCTGTCGGATGGCCGGATCTATACGGAATACGGCAACGGTAACAACCCGGACTCCCTGAAACAACGGAATGTCTCCGGAGAGATGCTGGGAGCCATGTATGCGGTGCGTTTTGCCCTGAACAGCGGATTTCGTGCCATTGAGATCCGTTACGACTACGAAGGCATTGAAAAATGGGTTACCGGAGCATGGAAGAGTAAAAACGAACTGACACAGAAATATGCGCAGACCATGCGTGCCTGGGGCCAGAAGATTCAGATTCGTTTTACAAAAGTACCTGCACACGCTAAGATTAAATATAACGAACTGGCGGATCAGACCGCTAAGCTTGGAGTGGAGAACGGTACCGGAATTCCGAAGGTAAAAAGCCTCAGTGATTTTGAAACAGTGGATTCCATCTGATATAGAGATACATCTGATATAGAGATAACAGGTAAATCCGGAAGGAGAACTACGTGGTACGATTAAATAAATATCTGGCACAGTGCGGCGTATGTTCGAGACGTGATGCGGACAAACTGATCGAACAGGGCAAAGTACTCGTGAACGGTCAGATTGCCATGACGGGACAACAGATCGAGGAGACCGATACCGTACAGGTCGGTAAGAAAATATTACAGGGAAAACGTGATTGCAAGGTATTAGCATTTTACAAGCCGGTAGGTGTGACCTGTACCGAGAGGGACCCACATGCGGAGAAAAAAATCATGGATATGATCCACTATCCGGAGCGACTGACCTATGCCGGACGCCTGGATAAAGATTCCGAGGGGTTAATCCTCTTAACCAACGACGGCGAACTGATCAATGCCATGATGCGCGGTGCCAACCGCCATGAAAAAGAGTACATTGTCAAAACAGAGAAAGAAATTACCCCTGATTTTCTGGAAAAAATGAAAAAAGGGATTTATTTGAAAGAACTGGACATCACGACCAGAGAGTGTGAGATAGAACAGATCGGTAAATTTACTTTCCGTATCATCCTGACTCAGGGAGTCAACAGGCAGATCCGACGAATGTGCGAGGCTTGCGGCATGAAAGTGAAGGCACTGAAGCGAATCCGGGTCATGAATATTCTGCTGGGAGATTTAAAACCCGGAAAATGGCGCGAGGTGACCGGTGAGGAACTGGAACAGCTGCGCAAAAGTGCAGGAATGTGAGAATGTATTTAAACGTATAAGCGATTATGACATCGAAATGTCATAATAAATTTGCTATAATAAACTATTGTTTGTTCAGAGCCTTGTTTGCAATTCTTAGGGAGGCTGAACCGTGAATATCCTATGAAAGGTATTAAAAGGTAGGGAAAATATGCAGCCATCTAAAATAGACCGGATCAAAGAACTGGTAGAACAATTAAATGCTGCGGCAGAGAGCTATTACGCCAAAGACGAAGAGATCATGAGCAACTTCGAATATGACAGGCTCTATGACGAACTGGTGGAACTGGAAAAAGAGACAGGCGTTACGCTGGCGAACAGCCCGACCGTAAACGTGGGCTACGAAGCCGTGGATGAGCTTCCCAAGGAGCGTCATGAGAGTCCGATGCTGTCTTTGGGCAAGACAAAAAGCAGAGAAGAACTGCGGGACTGGCTGCAGGGACATCCTGCAATTTTAAGCTGGAAACTGGACGGATTGACCATCGTTTTGACTTATCGTGAAGGAAAACTTGCAAAAGCGGTAACCAGAGGAAACGGCGAGATCGGTGAGGTCATCACGAATAACGCCCGTACTTTTAAAAATCTTCCGCTGAACATTTCTTACACCGGAGAGCTGATCTTACGAGGAGAAGCAGTCATCACATACAGTGATTTTGAGAAGATCAACGGAGAGATCACAGATGCAGAGGCTAAGTATAAGAATCCCCGGAATCTGTGCAGCGGCTCCGTGCGTCAGCTCAACAATGAGATCACCGCCAAACGAAATGTCAGATTCTATGCCTTTACCTTGGTAAAAGCGGATGATGTGGATTTCCATGATTCCAAAGAGGCGCAGTTTGCTTTTTTGCAGGAACAGGGATTTGCAGTCGTGGAGCATGTAGCCGTGACAGAAGCAAATATTCTGTCTGCCATCGAAGAGTTTGAACACAAGATTGCGCATTATGATATCCCTTCCGATGGTCTGGTGCTTACTTACGAGAGCATCAGCTATGGACAGTCCCTGGGCAGGACTGCAAAATTCCCCAGAGATTCCATCGCCTTTAAATGGGCGGACGAACTGCGCGAGACCACGTTAAAAGAAATCGAATGGAGCGCCAGCCGTACCGGACTGATCAATCCGGTAGCCATCTTCGAACCGGTAGAACTGGAAGGCACGACGGTCAGCCGTGCTTCCGTGCATAATATCAGCATCATGCGTTCCCTGCGGCTCGGAATCGGGGATCATATCACGGTCTATAAGGCGAATATGATCATTCCGCAGATCGCCGAGAATCTCACCGGCAGTAATAACGTGGAGATACCGAAGGTATGTCCTGTCTGCGGAAAACCTACCGAGATCCGTCAGATCAATGAGGTACAGACCTTATACTGTGTCAATGAAAAATGTCCGGCAAAGGAGATCAAAGCCTACACCTTATTTGTCAGCAGAGATGCGCTGAATATCGACGGCCTCTCAGAGGCTACCATGGAGAAGCTCATCGATCAGGGATTCATCCACGAATATGCAGATATTTTCCGGCTGGACAGACACAAAGAAGTCATCACACAGATGGAAGGATTCGGGGAAAAGTCCTATCAGAACATGATGGACAGCATCGAGGCTGCCAGACATACCACCCTGCCGCGATTGATTTACGGACTGGGCATCGCCGGCATCGGCGTGGCGAATGCCAAAATGCTCTGCCGGTATTTTGAGTATGATCTGGAGCGGATGCAGAAGGCGGACGTGGAGACCCTGAGCGCCATCTCCGGCGTGGGCGAAGTACTGGCCACGGCGTTTGCGGAATATATGTCAGACGCCGAGAATCTTGAGAAAATAGAACATCTGAAAGCGTTTTTGACGATCGAGATTCCACAGATCGATGAAAGTGCCCGGACGCTGGCGGGATTGTCCTTTGTCGTAACGGGCAGCCTGCATCATTTCGCCAGCCGCAATGACCTGAAAGAAATCATTGAAGAGAAAGGCGGTAAGGTGACCGGAAGCGTGACCGGCAAGACGACCTGCCTGATCAATAACGATATTACCTCGACTTCTTCCAAGAATAAGAAAGCCAAGGAATTACAGGTGCCCATTATGACAGAAGAGGAGTTCCTGAATACCTATCATATTCCTTACGAGGAATAACATATAAGACCCGGAGGAAAATGAAATGCCTATCAAAACACAAAATGATCTGCCTGCGAAAGAAATATTGGAAAATGAGAACATATTCGTCATGGATGAGTTCCGCGCCATCCATCAGGATATGCGTCCGCTGCAGGTATTGATCCTGAATAATATGCCGGTAAAACAGGATACGGAGCTGCAGCTTTTACGTGCACTGTCCAATACCCCGTTACAGGTAGATGTGACCTTCATGAACACGAAGACCCATGTATCCCTGAATACTCCTGCAAGTCATCTGAACAAATTCTATACCACCTTTGACGACATCAAAGACCGCACATTTGACGGCATGATCGTTACCGGTGCTCCGGTGGAGGATATTACCTTCGAAGAAGTGGATTATTGGGAGGAGACCTGCCGGATCTTTGACTGGGCGGAGACCCATGTGACGTCTACGTTGCATATCTGCTGGGCGGCACAGGCCGGATTTTACCACTATTACGGCATCAACAAAAAGCAGCTGCCGCAGAAACTGTTTGGTGTGTATGAACATAAAGTATCCAACCGGAAGATTCCGCTGGTACGGGGATTTGATGATATTTTTCTGGCACCCCACAGCAGACATACCGAGACCCCGGCAGAGGCGATTCATGCCTGCAAGGATCTGACCATTCTGGCAGAATCGGAAAAAGCGGGCGTATTTTTGGCAATCGCTGAAGAAGGCAAAAAGATCTTCGTCGCAGGACATCCGGAGTATGACCGCTATACGTTGAACAACGAGTACCACAGAGATCTGGACAAAGGACTGCCCATTCAGATTCCGTACAATTATTATCCGAATGATGACGCGGAGCAGAGACCTTTGCTGCAGTGGCGTTCCCATTGCAATAACCTTTACAGTAACTGGCTGAATTATTACGTATATCAGGCAACTCCTTACGATCTGGCACAGATTCGGTAAGGTTTCGGTTGACTTGTAAGGTTGTCTGTGAGCTTTACCCTATGGCAGAAACAGTCCGGAAGTCCATCCTGATCAGGGATGGACTTTTTTGTGCCTTGATTTCTCCGGAGTAGTTTGAAAAAAGGATTGTTTGGCAGCTATCGTGCGCAAATTGTGATATTAAGATACGAAAAGTAGAAAAATAGAGCTGTTTTATTTCAGGGTTCTATGGTATGATGAATTCACGCAATGAAGCAATACAAATCCTATCAGACATATAAATCCGCAGTGTAAATATACGATAAGTAATAGATGCTGCAAAACAAGGAATGTGTGTTGTGAGTATTTTACTACGTAATGATATGATGGGAATTTACAGGCTTTATGCGCATACTATTAACATACAAAGGCAAAAAGAGAGGGAGTACGTATGGAAATTAACATTGGTATTATCGCAATCGTTGTACTTGCCATTGCCATTCTGGCGATTCTGGCATCCGGTTATGTGAAGGCATCACCGAACAAAGCCTACATCATCTCCGGTATCAAGAGAGAACCCAAGGTCCTGATCGGCCGGGCGGGTATCAAGATACCCTTCCTGGAGAAAAAGGATGAACTGATCCTGAAGCAGATCAGTATCGATATCAAGACCAACGGCTACATTCCCACCAAGGATTTCATCGGTGTGGACATTGATGCCGTAGCGAAGGTCAGGGTCCTGACCCAGAGGGATGTCACCGTGAATGCCAAAGGGGAAGTGGTGGCAGGCGCAGATTCCAACAAGAGAATCACCACAGAGATGGCAAACGCAGCCATGAAGAACTTCTTAAACATGAACGAAGATCAGATCCGCGATGCGCTGACCGATTCCTTACAGGGTAATATGCGTGAAATCATCGGTACCCAGTGCCTGAAGGAACTGTGTAATGATCGTAAGACCTTCGGTGACGAAGTACAGGCGAAAGCGCAGAAGGATATGAATGCCCTGGGTATCTGGATCGAGTCCTGTAATATCCAGAAGATCGAGGATGAGAACAACCTGATCACTGCTTTGGGACAGGATAACATGTCCCAGATCCAGAAGGACGCTTCCGTAGCAAAAGCGCAGGCAGACAGAGACGTAGCCATTGCCAGAGCACAGGCGCAGAAGGATGCCAACGACGCACAGGTCATCGCAGAGACCGAGATCGCCCAGAAACAGACTGAGTTAGCCATCAAGAAAGCGGAACTGAAGAAAGAGTCCGATATCAAGAAGGCAGAAGCCGATGCAGCCTATAAGATTCAGGAAGAGGAACAGCGTAAGACCGTGGAGATCACCACGGCGAACGCAAACCTGGCTCGTCAGGAGAAGGAACTGGAATTAAAGGAAAGAGAAGTCTCCATCAAGGAGAAAGCGCTGGAAGCGGAAGTCAAAAAGACCGCAGAAGCAAATAAATACGCAGCACAGCAGAAGGCAGATGCCGAGCAGTACGAGAGACAGAAGAGAGCGGAAGCGGAACTCTTCGAGATCCAGAGACAGGCAGAGGCTGAGAAGGCTAAGTCTGAGGCAGAGAGATTCGCCAAGGAACAGGCGGCAGAGGCAGTCAAAGCCGCAGGTCTTGCAGAGGCAGCCGCTGTGGCAGCCAAAGGTAAGGCGGAAGCGGAAGCCATTCAGGCAAAAGCAGAGGCAGAAGCAGCCGGTATACTGAAGAAGGCGGAAGCTATGAAACAATACGGCGATGCTGCAAGACAGCAGATGGAACTGGATACTTTGAAGGTATACTTCGAGCAGCTGCCCAAGATCGCCGAGGCTGTGGCTAAGGGCTACATGAACGTAGATTCCATCAAGATGTTCGGCGGCGATTCCAGCAAGCTGGCAGGCGATATCATGACCACCGTGACCCAGGTCACCGATGGCATCAAAGAGTCCACCGGACTCGATATCAACGAGATGCTGGCAAAGGGCTTCGCCAAGAAGACGGAAACAGCCGACAATACATCCGGCGATGGCAAGGCTAAGCCTGCCGCAGATGCGGATTATCATGAAGTAAAGCCGGAATAATACTTGATATAAGTTTTGAATTGTCATAAACTGAGGGTACAGAGAGGAAGAAAGACTCACTGTACCCTCGGTTTTTATAACCCGGGGGTATATAGAGAGAAAAGAGAGTGCCAGTACCCCACGCGAATAGAGGCCCGGGGTATATGTAGAGAAAAGATCCTGCCAGTACCCCACGCGAATAGAGGTCCGGGGGGATATGGATAAAAGGATATGGAAAGGAAAAAGAAATTATGGTAACAGCAGATCCAAAAGCAACGAAAGAAGCCAGAGAATTATTGCAATATTTACATACAGTAGCAGGAAAACAGATTATCACCGGTCAGCATACCCAGACCATCCCCTGTGAGGAAATAACATACATCCGTGAGAACACCGGAAAAGAACCGAAGCTGCGCGGTTTCGAACTACTGGCATATTCACCGAACATCAATTATGAAGATGCTTCCCCGGAATGCCTGAAGGAAGTGGAAGAGAATAAAGGCACGGTAGAGACCGCCCTGCAGTGGGCAAGAACGAACCGCTCAGCCGGTATCCTCACCTTCAGCTTCCACTGGTTCTCCCCCATAGGCGGCAGAGACAAAAGCTTCTATGCGGAACACACCGATTTCGATGCAACGAAAGTATTACAGGAAGGTACCCCGGAGCGCACAGCGTTCTACGCAGACATGGATGTGATCGCAGACATTCTGCAACGTTTCCAGGATGAGAACATCCCCATCCTCTGGCGCCCGTTCCATGAATCCTACGGCACCTGGTTCTGGTGGGGCGCGAAGGGTGCCGAAGTCGCAAGAGACTTATACCGACTGATGTTCGATTACTATACCGGAGAAAAGAATCTGCATAATCTGCTCTGGGTCTGGAACTGCGATATAGAGGAAGCCTATCCCGGAGACAATTACACGGACGTAATATCCATGGATGTCTACCTGCCGGAATACAAGGCTACGGATTATGCCGACACCTATGAAAAACTCGTGCAGGCAACCTCCCACGAAAAAGTAGCAGCCCTGGCAGAAATCGGTTACCTCCCTGACATCGATCTCCTGCAAAAGAGCAGAATCCCCTGGGTCTACTACATGACCTGGTCGAAGGAATTCTGCATCGGCGAACAATATAACAGCGTAGAAAATCTGAAGAAAATGTACGACAGTGAATACGCGGTGACTTTATAATACATAAAATTTCCTTTCAGAAATTGCAACAAAAGCATGAAAAATATTTTACATACACTCAAAATATGCTATAATATCTCCATATTGAGACAAAATATTTGTAAGTTGTATCCAAAAAACGGTACAATTAGACAGATATTTCCAAATTGTAGCATAATCAACAGGTGAATTACATGGAATTAGGCAGAAAAAAAGTTCGCTTGGGCGAATTATTGGTAAAAAGTGGTGTCATCACCCCGGAACAGCTCCAGCAGGCACTGGATAATCCAAGCCGTCAGGGTAAGAAACTGGGAGAGTTCCTCGTAGATGAAGGCATCGTATCGGAAGATGATCTGGCGAAAGCACTGAGTGTCCAGCTGGATCTGGATATGATCGACCTGCAGAGCACCAACGTGGATAAAGAGGTACTGGATCTGGTACCGGTCAACGTCCTGAAGAAGAACAAGATCTTCCCCTTCGGCTACAAGGAGAATAACTTCAATGTTCTCATGGTCGCCATGGCGGATCCCCTGGATTACAACGCCATCGATGACATCAACATCATCACCAACTTTCAGGTAGAGCCCGTAGTAGCCACCACCCGCAGCATCATGCTGGCGATCGATAAATATTTCGGTCAGGAAGAAGTAACCGAGGCACTGGCTGCCTACGCCAAAGAGAAAAAGCTGGATGTGGTGGAAGATATCGCCACGGAGGAGAACATCAACAGCTCCCCGATCGTAATGCTGGTCAAGGACATGATCGAAAAGGCCGTCCGCCAGCGTGCATCCGATATCCATATCGAACCTATGGAAAATATCATCCGTGTCCGTTACCGTATCGACGGTGCCCTCTATGAGAGAGCGAGATACGGTGTCAACGTACTGTCCGCCATCATCGCCCGTATCAAGATCATCGGCGGCATGGATATCTCCGAGAAGAGAAAACCCCAGGACGGACGTATCACCCAGATCGTAGACCGCGTGGAATACGATATCCGTGTATCCGTCCTGCCTACTGTATATGGGGAAAAAGTCGTAATGCGTCTTGCCGCGAAGAGTGCCCTGAACCGCGACAAGAGCCAGTTAGGCTTCAAACCCTACGAATTAAAACAGTTTGACTACATTCTGAAAAATCCTCACGGTATCATTCTGGTAACCGGACCTACCGGAAGTGGTAAGTCCACCACCCTGTATACCGCACTGAGCGAGCTGAACAAAGAAGACGTGAACATCATCACCGTCGAAGATCCTGTCGAGGCGAACATCGACGGTATCAACCAGGTACAGGTCAACACCAAGGCAGACTTAACCTTCGCGACGGCACTGCGTTCCATCCTGCGACAGGACCCGGATATCATCATGATCGGTGAGATCCGTGACCAGGAGACCGCCAGCATCGCCGTACAGGCATCCATCACCGGACACCTGGTGGTAAGTACCCTGCATACCAACTCCTCCGCCAGCACCATCACCCGACTGGAGGATATGGGGATCGAATCCTACCTGATCGCAGACTCCGTCATCGGCGTTATCGCACAGCGACTGGTCCGCAGACTCTGCCCCTTCTGTAAAAAGCCGAAGCAGGCCACGAAGGATGAAAAAGAGTTCATGGGTATCGCAGAGGACGAAAATGTTACCATCTATGAGCCTTGCGGCTGCAGCAAATGCGACAATACCGGATTTAAAGGCCGTATCGGTGTCTACGAGATCATGCAGATCACTCCGAAGCTGAAGACCATTATCAGCAAGCGGGAAGGTGCCGATATCTTAAAGGAAGAAGCATTAAAAGAAGGAATGCATACCCTGCGTATGAGTGCCACGGACTACGTACTGGATGGCACCACCTCCTTCTCCGAGATGGTAAAGGTATCATTTGACGTATAATTCTATAAAAACCGCAATATTTTATAGAAATTTATCAAAATTTATAAAAATTTTTCAAAAACCTGGACCTTTTCAGGACCGGGGCTCGTCTTACGTAGTTGGGGAGACAGTTAAAGATAGAGACGTAATTGGAGGGAAGGCACATGGCGACCTATGGCTACAAGGCCATCACAAAGGCTGGAAAAGAAGTAAAGGGAAGTTTGGAAGCGGATAACAAAGATCTGGCAATGGCAGAACTGAGAAGGCAGGAGCTGACCGTTATCGATCTGGGAGAACAGAGCTTCCTGACGAAAGACATCGATATCCAGATCGGCGGATGGCCCAAGGCCAGGGATCTAAGCGTCATGTGCCGCCAGTTCGTCAGCATGACCAAAGCGGGCGTCAGCATCCTCGAATCCCTGAAAATGCTGTGCGAACAGACAGAGAACAAGAGATTGCAGGATGCACTGAAGGAAGTCCGTATCAGTGTGGAAAAGGGTGAGACCCTTGCCGATTCCATGGCGGAACATCCGAAGATTTTTCCGACAATCATGGTGAACATGGTAGCTGCCGGTGAGGCGTCCGGTAGTCTGGAAACGGCACTGGATCGAGTAGCAGTACAATTGGAAAAAAATAGTAAGACGCAGGCGATGTTAAAAAAAGCAATGATTTATCCTGTAGTTGTGTGTATTGTAGCTGTGGTTGTAACTATAGTAATGTTAGTAAAGGTAATACCTTCTTATGAGGATATGTTTAGTCAGCTGGGAACGGATCTGCCTTGGATTACCAAACTCTATGTGAACTTGAGTCACGGTATTCAGAATTATTGGTTTATTATTATTCCAGTAGTGATTGCATTGGTAATAGGGATTAAGTATTTTGCGGGAACAAATTCCGGAAAACATGTATTTGGAAAAATTGCATTGAAACTTCCCCTCTTTAAGAAACTTACGGTGAAATCTGCATCATCTATGATGGCAAGAACATTGAGCACTTTGATGGGGGCCGGAGTTCCTTTGATAGAAGCAGTAGATATTGTATCAGGAGTAATGAGTAATATCTATTTTAAAGAAGCGTTAGAAGATGCTCGGGAAGAAATTACAATTGGTATGCCGTTATCCAGACCTTTGCAGGAGAGTGGACTGTTCCCACCTATGGTATATCAGATGATTCGTATCGGTGAGGAAGCTGGTAGTACGGAGGAAATGCTTGACAAAATTGCTGACTATTACGATGAAGAAGTGGAAATGGAAATTCAGTCTCTGATGGCTGCATTAGAGCCTATGATTATTATTGTACTGGCTATCGTAGTCGGCGGATTGATTGCAGCATGTATGGCACCTATGGTATCAATGTATGCAGCACTTGATAATTTATAATTATCGTTTTTGCTTTGGATTATCCGTTCTGTGTAGGGACAGAACGATAATTAATAAATGGGGCGGAAAACTTACTACCCTGAAATTAAAAAACACATAAAAAGGAGAATGTTATTATGAACAAGAAACAGAAGAGTTTAACAAACAAAGGTTTCTCCCTGGTTGAGCTGATTATCGTTATTGCTATTATGGCAGTTCTGATCGGTGTATTAGCTCCTCAGTATTTGAAGTATGTTGAAAGATCAAGAGAGTCTTCTGATCTAACAAACTATCAGGAAATTATGTCTGCATTACAGGTATATGCATCAGATGTGCAGGCAACAACTCCTCTTGGATCTGGAACAGTTGTATGTACTAAAGGAGCTGCATCTTCTGCAACAGGTGCAGGAGTACAGGCTGCTTTAACATCATCATCTATTACTATTACCAATGTGAAAATGAAGAGCTCAAAATATGGTACAGCGACAATTACCATTACGGATAATTCAGGAGTTCCTGTATTTACGACAGATAATTCTGATTTGGCTACAGAACTTGGCATTGGCACTCCTTAATTAAAATTGAAAGGCAACCGATATGCTCCCCACAATTCTTCTCTACATAGTGATTTTCCTTTATGGAATCGTCATCGGTAGCTTCCTCAATGTGTTGATCTACCGTATCCCGAAAAAAGAGAATATTGTAACGACCAGGTCTCACTGCATGAACTGCGGTTATCAGCTGCGGTGGTATGACCTCGTACCGCTGTTCAGCTACCTGGCGCTGGAAGGCAGATGTCGGAAATGTAAGGCACATATCTCCGCTCAGTACCCCGTCATCGAGGCACTGAACGGAGTGCTGTACCTGATCGTATTCTGGAAATATGGGATGAGCGTGGATTCCCTAGTCTACTGCTTGTTGTTTAGTGCACTTCTTGCTTTAAGTGTGATTGATTTCAGAACATATGAGATCCCTGTGGGATTTAACTTATTTATACTGACACTGGGGCTGATCCACGGAGTCTTCCACTATACACAGTGGCTGGATTTCCTGATCGGCTTCCTGTGTGTCAGTGTATTTTTGCTTATTTTGTACTACGCGACCGGAGGCAGAGCCATCGGCGGCGGTGATGTGAAGCTGATGGCAGTCTGCGGATTGCTGTTAGGCTGGAAATTGATTATTTTCGCATTTTTACTGGGATGTATCATTGGTTCCGTGATCCATCTGATCCGTATGAAAGTAAGCGGCGAAGGACATGTCCTCGCCATGGGACCGTATCTCTCCGCAGGAGTGGCAGTCGCTGTCCTGTGGGGCAATGAATTTTTGAACTGGTATCTTGGCCTGTATCATTAAAATGATAGCACTAAAATTACTAAGGCTTTTAAGATAGTAATGCAGAAGAAATAACATAATGAAGTAGAATGAAATGCAGAAATGCGAAAGCTTTCTGCTTGATCAGCTGATAAGAAAGAATATCAGTATCAGATAGAAAAATACCGATAAGAGGAAGGGTAGAAGCATGGCAATGAATAATCGCGTATTGAGTATTGAGATCGGCAATTCCTTTACGAAGATCTGCGAGATCGACTATAAGGTGAAGAAACCGAAGGTCTATAAGGTATTGACCGTCGAGACCCCGGAAGGCATCGTGGTGGACGGTATGCTGCAGCCGACGCAGGAGTATGCGGATCACCTGGTGAACGCACTGGGCACGAACGGCATCCGTACGAGGAAAGTGATCTTCACCATTTCTTCTACCAGAGTGGCGAGCCGTGAGGTACAGATCCCGAACGTGAAGGCGAACAAAATCGAGGCTCTGGTGAAGACGAACGCGAACGATTATTTCCCCGTGGATCTGACCCAGTATGAGATCGGACATTATCTGGCAGGCGGACTGACCGAGGCGGGGAAGCTGCGTGTCATGGCACTGGCGGTACCCAAGGCGCTGTTAAACAGCTATTACCAGCTGGCACAGATGTGCGGCTGGGAGGTCGAGTGCTTCGACTACAGCAGCAACAGCTTATACCAGATCCTTCGTGATGAGAAGACCGAAACCGTTACCATGATGATCAAGATCGATGAGAACAGCACCATCGTGACCGTGCTTTCCGCAGGTAAGGTGCTGTTACAGAGAACCGTGGCATACGGTGTGCAGGATGCCATCGAGACCATGATCGCTTCCGGTGCCTATGCCGTGAACGATCCCATGAGTGCGGTAGAACGTTTCCAGAAGAAGACCTGCCTGAACAGAGTACTCCATCAGGGAGATAAGCTCTGGGAGGAAAATGCCGGACGCTGGGAAGACGAAGATGCCGGCAATGTGGAGGTCACAGCAGCCAGACAGAAGATTACCGCTTCTCTGGAGCCCCTGATCGTCGGCGTCAGCCGTGTCATTGATTTCTATGATTCCAGGAACGG
Organism: uncultured Acetatifactor sp.; assembly: GCA_934394665.1. Lineage (GTDB taxonomy): Bacteria > Bacillota > Clostridia > Lachnospirales > Lachnospiraceae > Acetatifactor. The sequence goes on from CAKRRS010000001.1 coordinate 72,669, forward strand.
TGACAATCCGATCCAGAAGACCTTCGTTACCGGCCTCGGCGGCAGCTTCAGCGGCATGAGCAAGCTGTTCACCAACTGCCTGGAGCGCAAGGTACATACCCTGTCAGAGATGGATGACAAGATCGGCATGAGCAAGGCCATCCGTTCCACCAGACCCGCAGCCTATATTTCCTGCCTGGGCGCAGTACTCGCCCCCGTGGGACTGATCGATAAGAGTACCCAGAAGGCGAAGGGACTGACGGTAGTCAGCGGTACGAACTACACCTTTGTCAGTGTGGCGGTCCTGGTATTGGGCGTGATCCTGTCCATCGCCATGGCAGTCACTTCCCTGACCAGATACTTCGGCACCGTGGCGGAGAATGTGGCATTGCAGGCGAGAGTCGAGGAATTACAGCCCGCGCAGGCAGTATACAACGATTACCTGGCAACAGCGGCACAGTATGATAAATATCAGTATTTGTATGAATATACGGAGAACCCCAATGAGAATCTGGTAGAGTTCATTAATGAGCTGGAGCAGATATTACCCAGTAGCTTCTGGACCAACAGCTTCAGTTCGGATCTGGAAGGCATCAGTATGTCTGTAACTGTGGAAGGTAAGGCTGCAGCAGCGAGAACGATTCTGAATATCCGCAATATGGAGAGCATTCAGGACGTACAGATCAGCAACATTACGGACACACAGAATGAATTGGGAGAGTCTGCAGTGACATTTTCCATTACAGGTACTTATGCAGATATCCATGCGGATACCGAAGAGACCGAAAGCACCGGAGATGCAGCCGGTACCACAGCACAGTAGGAGGCGGATAAGAGATGAAAGTAAAAAAGAGTGAAATTCAGCTTTTGATCGCGGTACTGGGAGTCCTTCTGGTCGTGGTGACTTATTTCCTTGTATATGCGAAGTTCAATGAGTTGTCGGATGCTATGGAAAGTCAGAATATGTCATTAAGATCTCAGGTGTCTACACTGGAGGTATTGGAGCAGCGTAAGGCAGATTATCTGGCTGCTACCGAGAAGATGAAGACCTATATTACCGGGTTTGAGAATCGTTTCCCGGCAGATATTTTACCGGAAGACAGCATTATGATGGTGAAGAACATGGAGACAGCAACCAGAACCTATGTAGCAAACATCTCTTTCGGAACCATAGGAGAGGTGGCGTATGATGCACAGGCTTCCGCAGACAATTCTGCCCTGGCGGCTGCAACTGCGGATGCACCGGCGGATACCGCAGCAGCGGAAGCAGATGCCGCAGTGTCGGGCACAGATACGACCACGGTTACTACATCCCCTGTCTCCACAGAGGGAACTACCTATGCGGAGACTCATATGTATGAGGTGCCTTTGGGCATCAGTATCGAATGTACCTATGATGATTTCAAGGGGCTGGTTCGATATATTTACAATCAGCAGGAGCGTCAGAGCATCCAGGGCGTGAACATCAGCTATAACGGTGATAACGGAAAATTGTCCGGCAATATGAACCTGAATACGTATTATCTGCTGGGCACAGATAAGGTATATGGGGAACCCTATATTCCCGATATGCCTATGGGTGTACAGACGATATTTGGAAACGTGAACTAATAGATTTGTTAATCGGGAGTTGTCGTAATGCAGAAGCATAGGAAGAAAAGACAACTGAATAATGAAGGCTTTTCCCTGGTGGAGCTTCTGATCGCCATTGTGATCCTCTCAATCATTGTAGTGCCACTGCTGCACAGCTTTGTGACATCGGCAAGGACCAATGCAAAGTCCCGTACCACGATGCATGCCACGGCAATCGCTGAGGACGTCATGGAAATGTTCGAGGCACATTCTCTGGAGGAAATGTCCGATATTTACACGGGCGCTTCACCTGCGGGATTTACCAATACCGCAGTAAAAGACGACACGACCGGCATCTGGACCTACACGATCCGGGATGCTTCCACCACTTCCGGTACTTATGATGTAGTGGTGAAGGTGGATCCCACAGCCTACAGTGCGGTGAACAGTTTGGCACAGGTAGATATCAGTAACCTGGCGGGTAATCTGAATGCTGTCTACAGCGAAGCGGCGGACGGCGCCAAGGAAGCTTATTCTTATTTCGGCGGAGGACTCTATACAGCAGCTATCATGCAGAATACTACCCGGAAGACCGAGATCGATATTGACAGCAGTAAGATCAACGTAACGCTGGCAACGGGAGCTACGGTGGAGACAGAAGTCTATCTCGTCACAGCGTCCACAACGTATCATTGTGATCCCAGTGTTCTGGCAACGGGCAGATCTCCGGACTATCCGCAGATGGGAGCGGATTATGTGATTTTTTCCAACGAAGACAGTGTGCGCAGCCGTGCAGCACAGGTGAATGATGTCAGCGAGCTTGGCAATCAGCTGGCGAATATCATTGTCTGTGTACAGCCACGTGTGGAGAGCGCTCATTACGATGGCGGAAGACCTGCCATTATAGACCGGATTGTGTTTAACAATCCGGACAATGTGGAGACGAATCTGCTGGTAGTGGAGCAGACCGAGACACAGGACAGAATAGATATGGTGAGGGATGTCTTAACAACAGATTATAATACCATGCGCAGTAAGTATGGGATATCTCTGGAACTGCGGGAAGCATGGCCAGGCTGGATACCGGCTCCCGGTACGACACAGACGTCTGCGGGAACACTTCGTACGAATCTGCTGGATGAGAGCACCGGACTTACGGCATATGTATTTGTGAATTCTAGCATGACCGGTGCAGGAGCCGGAACGGGACTCAATTATGAACTGGCGAAAAACATCATGTCCGTGACGAATCTGACACCGGCCAGGGCACAGGATCGTATTTACGACATGGAAGTGAAGGTCTATGCACAGGATAAGATTGCAGACGGCAGCCCTATCATTACTATGACAGGAACGGTAACGGAATAACAGGAGAATCCGGAAGGAAGCGTAAGAACCATGAAGATACGTGGCAGAGACTTCAAATTACATAAACAGACAGACGATAAGGGCTCGGCAATGGTCGTAGTGATCATAGCTATGGCCTTTATTGGCATTTTAGCCAGTGTTTTGATGTATATGTCCTTATTGAACTATCAGATGAAGGCAAATAACCTGCAGGCGAAGGACAACTTCTATTCGGCAGAGACAGTGCTGGATGAGATCCGTGTCCATATGGAAGAGCAGGTGTCCGCATCCCTGGGAGATGCCTACACGCAGATTCTTGTGAACTATGATGACACTTCCATATCCGAGAAGGAGAGTAAGCTCCGCTATGCGTTCTTAAGCAGTATGCAGAAGGCATATCAGTGCAGCGATACCGCCAGCTTAAATTACTATAATCTGGAGAAACTGTTCAACAGTCTGTCACCGGAGGTAAAGAAAAATACAGAATTACAGACCAGTGACGGAGTCAATTCCTATACAATCAAGATGGTGGGCGGTGTCGTGCAGACGACGGGCACAAACGGCTCCGGAGTTGCGGTGGGTGATCTGCCTAAGGGCCAGCTTACCCTGTTCACGGACGGATTGTCTTTTCAGAAATTAAAGGTGATTTATACCGATGCTAATGGTTATGTCTCTGTGATCCAGACGGATATCCGCGTGAAAATGCCGGATATGAGCTTTGCACAGGCTGTAAGCCTGCCTTCACTGACCAGCATGTCACTGGTGGCGCAGAAGAATATTCAGGTCGTAGCGGAGAGCGGCAAATTTAGCGATGCGAAGATCGCCGGAAGCTTCTATGCGGACAAGGTACTGGTGGGGAATGAGGACGATACAAACAGTAAATACGTGACCCTGACCCTGGAAGAGCCGACAGAGCCGACAGGCAAGGAAAATGATGATAAGCGTATGGTAGCGGCTACGGAACTGTATCTGGGCAAGGGCGCAACACTGGAATCCGACAGCTATGGAGAACTGTGGGCAGGTAAGATCACCATGCACGGAGCAGCGACGTCTACCGGCAGCGCGAATATGAATTTCAAAGGAAATGATGTCTATGTAGCGGGAGATCTGCGCATAGACGGCGCAAATAATAATTTTACCGCAGGAAGTCTGGTGGATGGGAATTACTCCGGACAGTATATAGGCTTCGGCACCGGGAAGAACGGTGACAGCAGTGCCATTGTAGTCAACGGTACCGGAACGGATATTGATTTGAGCAGTCTGATCAATCTGACTCTGGCAGGGAATACCTATATTGCCACGAAAACTGCTAAGGATAATCTCACCGGGGCGGATGGAAATCTCAATGGCAGCTCCTCCGACCGCAAGGATATCCTGATGGGGCAGTCCATTGCAGTCAAAAGTGACCAGCTGGCATATCTGGTACCGGGAGATCTGATAAAACAGGGTTCCAATCCCGTGACCAGGGAGCAGGCAGATACTATGGGGAATACGGCAGTTGATTTTAATGCTGCCAGCAGTATGCTGGGCGGTAACAGCCTTGCTTCCTATGGTATTACGAAGTTTATTACGAACGGAAGCAGCGATAGTCAGGGTGTCCGTACTTTTTATAAGAGATTAAACAGCAAGATTACCATTGTGTATTATTACGTGTCCTTTGACAGCTCCACCCAGGCGGGCAGAGAAGCTGCCAACCGCTATCTTCAGGATTATTATAAGGTAAATAAGAGTACCATGGATGCCTATGCCAGCATCTACACCGATGGCATCAAGATCCGGAATCAGAGTGCCGGTGCCTATATCATGCACCTCGCAGGTAATGTGGTGATGTTCGACAAGGATCAGACTACAGGCAACTACAACGGCAGTCTGCTGAATGCCACATTAGGCAGTGATCAGAGCAACATCGGCTACAAGCAGCAGCTGGCAGCGGATGATTCCAAATTCAAGGCACTCTGCAAGAAGCTGATCGATGGCTATGAGCAGCTGTCCCCTTCCGAAAAAGCGGATGCTGCCAATGTATATAGTAATCTGGTCAATAAAGACGAGATCACAAGCTTTACCGGTGTGGTTCGTGGTGCGGGACTGGCCGTTGATACAGAGAAGTATTTTGAAAGTAGTGCTTATCCGGATTGCAAGGCAGTCATCGTATCTGGTGATTATACCTATCCCGAAGCGGGCCATGATTTTAAGAGTGGGATTATTATTGCTACGGGAGATGTGAAGATACAGGATCGTAAGGAATTCAACGGTGTGATCCTGGCAGGCGGTGATATCCTGTTAGGACAGAATGTGAAAGTGACACCGGACAAGGAAGCAGTACTTCGCGCACTGACATATTCCAAGGAGATTACGGGCTCCGGCGGTGGTCAGAAGGAATATCATGTGGTGGATTTCTTGATCGGCGGTGATGGTTACCTGCAGAATAACAATAAGACCTACCTGAACAGCGACATTAATTTAGGAGACCTGATCGTATATGAGAACTGGCAGAAACAATAAAAACGGTGGCTTCTCTCTGGTGGAACTCATCATCGTCATCGCCATCATGGCGATCGTGGTGGGCGTCATGGGATTATCTGTGGGAACACTCACCGGAAGAAAAATTGCAAAATGTGCGGATGAGATCGTTTCGACACTTGAGAGGGCGAGAGTGCTGACCCTGGGAAAAGAACAGAATCAGGTGGAGTTTGTGCTGACAGATGTGAGTGGTGAATATCATGCGCAGATCTATCAGGGAGGTACGAAGGTATCTGACAGAATCGTTGGAAAGGATCCGATTACGATTCAGGTTTATTTTGCAAATGACAACACAGCGTATAGCCTGTCTGATTTAAAAGGTACCTTGCCTTATGCAACTGCCACGGGCGGCTTGCATTTGGTGTTTAATAGAGCATCGGGGGCATTTGAAGAAAAAACTTGTGCCGCCAATGATGTGGTAAAAGATTATTGCGATAAAATTGTGATCAGCGACAAAAACGGAACAAGAAAGATAACTGTTACAACAGTCGGCAGAACCGGCAAAATCCTGAAGAAATAAGGAGGTTGACTATGCGTATCGGAAAAAAAGGATTCACTCTCGTAGAAGTGATAGTGTCCCTGGCAATCATGACCATTGTGGCAGGATCTGTGGGCGCCTTTATCATCGCAGGCAACAATTCCTACCTGAGAGGAAATAAGGAGCTGACCCTGCAGGAAGAAGCACAGCTTGCAGCAAATCAGATGATCGATCTGATCATTGATGTGGAGCAGGATATTAAGTTCACACCGGATCATGCCGACACAGCAGTGGATCTGGACGGCAACACCGCCAAGGATGTAGCCGGCAATGAGATCACCACAGCCCATGTCAGCGAACTGCGCCTGGTCAATAATGAGAATACCTATATGATCCGCTGGCAGGGAACCGCGTCAGGGGACTATGCAACTGCGAATCAGGTATACCTCTATGAAGTGAAAAATACAACGGATGCGGACGGCAACCTCGTCGTAGGAGATCCCACCACCGCAACCCCGGCACTTATGGCAGAACATGTCACACGCTTCAGCGTAGACTTAAGCCAGGTGGAGGACAAGCGGAAAGTTATCCTGAATATGACCTTTACTTACCAGGACAGAAGCTATGATATCGCAGAGACAATTAAGCTTAGAAATGATCTGGAGAAGACCGGAACTGCGTACGCATGGATCAGCGCTCTGACGATTGCTCCTCCTAGGCCAACCTTACCCCAGGGCAAGATACAGCAGTTTACCTATAATCTGAGCGGTGACGCAGAGGCAGTTGCCGAGGGTGTTACCTGGAGTGTGTCTTATGCTTCCGGGGCTAATTGTAAGAGTACGATCAATCAGGATGGTATTTTAAAAGTAGATGATGAGGAAACTATCGGTACGGATGTGCTGGTGGTAAAATGTACTGCAAAAGCAGATACGAGTATGGTGGCATATGCATATGTAACAGTGGAAGAGAGATTGATAGACTCCATTTCCATAACTCCTAAAGATGTGGAGGTAGTCCGCGGCAAGTCACAGGCTTTTGAGTGTACTCTGACTGGTAAAGAATCTGCTGTGGCACAGGGGGTAAAATGGAAAGTGACTTATGCGGATGGCAGCACTACTACATTTTCTACAATGCCGAATGTTAGTGACCTGATTAATACATTGAATATCAGTAAGTCGGAAAGCATCGGTGTAAAGGTATTGAAAGTTACCTGTATGGCAAATGCGGACACAACTAAGTCGGATTCTGCGTATGTTACAGTGACGGCGGTATCAGGACAATTCCAGGCGGAACTGATCCGAAACGTAATGAAGCCTTATTCCTACACGGAGAACGGAATTAAAAAAATGGGATGGAGTGTAGATCTGGAGTGCCTGACTGCATGGGCGGATTATGATGTATATCCTCAGATTGTGAACTGGGAAGTATTGGAGGATGGAGTTCCAAATCCGAAGGGCTATAGCTTTGAAGATACGACTCCTGCTTCCAGATATAAACAGCTGTTAAAGTGTAGCAACAATATTAATAAGACGATCACAGTACGTGCAACTGTAAAATTATCAGCTACCATTACAGTGCATCCTGAAGTAACAGTGGACATTCCAAATCTGCTGACCATTGACAGTTCAGACGAGCCATACATCGACGGTAATCAGTTTGTCCTGTCACGTAACAGTATGGTGACTTGTACGTTGAAAAATTATTCCGGAGATATGAGTAAAGTTACCTGGAAGATTACCAATGATATTGAGGAAGGTCTGGCACAGAGTAATCCTGTGAAGGATAATTTCGGTGGCGAAGTTGGACTGAGTAGGAGAGTAGGGTTTAGTAGAAACATTACAAGTGATGGACTGGGCGATTATGAAAACGGCCTAGTCATTGATAAAGCAGTGACCGGATTCGCAGATTCAGAAGTAGATTATGCAGCCACACGAAGCGTATTTCCCACGGCTAAAGGTGAAACAGTCGGAGTGTATGCAAAGTGGTATATTAACTGGAAAGAGGAACATGTTCTCACACTTGCAGCTTTTGACGACAACGATAATGAAATTGCATCCACATATCTGTTGATTCCCAGATGTACTTTTTATTTCTCGGAAGGTAATCGTTATTATAATCTGAATAAGAACGATTATAAGCACGATGGATGGCAGAATGGTGTATACAATGAGAAGGTGTATGTTGATCTATATGGATTTGAAACAGGTCAGGGAGCATTTAAGACTGGTGATAAAGGACTGAAGGTTATAGGCAGCCTTGTAGCTGGAGGAACGGAGACACTAAAATCCGGAACATATATTGATCCGAATATTCACTGCGATACCAGAGTAAATGATAAAAATGAAACGGTATTTACTTATATGATTCATCTCTATATTGATAGAGAGGAAAAGAATGATACTTTATTTGTGACCTTTAGCGATAGTCGTGTCAAGGGAGACAGCGGTGAGGAAGGTGGACATGTATCGTATCAGAAACCGGAAAGAGCATTAACAATCTTTTGGAGATAACATGAAGAAGAACTTGAAGCACAACACAAAAAAGTACATAGCCGGAATCCTCACCATAGCTTTGGCAGCCGGAGTCTGCCAAAGCTATGGCTTTATGGACGTAAGTGCACAGGAGATGACACTGCCCGGCATCGAGAAGTTGGTACAGGATACAGTATCATCTTCGGACGGAATCTTTCACATTTTAGAGATCGTACCTTCTAAATCGGACGCTTCCATCGGATATCTGATCGGTGGCGAGGAACCTGTATCTGAAGGACGTAAGCTTTCGGAGCTTCCGGCAGCATCGGAGAGAAGATCCGCCATGGCTGCGATCAACAGTAGCAGCCTGGGGGATCTCGCAGGAAGCAACGGTCCTGTCAGCTTTTCCCCTTATAATGAGGGCGGAAGCCGGACCGAAGAGATCCGTGGCTCTTTTGTGAAAAATACGGAGAATAACGGTCAGTATACCTATGTGCAGAAGGATCCGGTGTATACGCTGTATACGGGGAGCGATACCAGGCAGCGTTTTGACAGATATGGTGCAATCGAAGCTTCCGGGACTTCCAACGAGAATAAAAAAAGCGTGTCCCCTGTATTTTCCAAAGTGTCCGATATTAGCGGACAGAACCTGGAAATGACCATCGGTGATGCGGCGGATGCACTGACAGCTCTGGCACCTGCGAAATATGCACTGACTCCGTACGATGAGAATTCCAATGGTAGTATGAATAATATTAATTCCACTGATTTTAAGGCAGATAATTATGTCAATAGGGAAGTGTATACCAAGACTGCGGATGGTGTATACACTTACCTTGGTAAGGTGGTATATGGCAGCAAGCTGCCTAAGGGATATGCTATCCAGAGCACTGTCATAACTTCCGAAAATTCTTCCGAAGCGTCAGAAAATCTGGAAGAGGTGACGACAGCGGAGAGTTCGGGACTGGTAACAGCAGCATCTGCATCCGGGAATGACGCAGCAGCGGAGTCCGGTAATGAGATGCAGACCTTCAGCGTACAAAGCACATCCGGAAATGATATTGTGACTTCCGAACAAAGGATAATGACAGCTTCTGTTCCATCATCTGAACAGAATCTCTATATTTTGAATATGGCTAACACCACACCTATTCCATGGGCAACCTGGATAGCAAATCCGGATGGAACGGGAGGAAGTTATACACTGAATAATACTCCTGCGGATGGCTATTTTGTGCATTTTGAGGAAAATAGCTCTGGTGATTATTATGTGTCTAAAGTGTTATTATCCAGCGGTAATGGGGACTACAAACTGAGTGATTCCTATCAGAAGAATGATACCGGTAAATATGTGATGGTTAGCAGCGGTACTATGCAGGTTTATACTCCGAGAGAATCAGGCTACGACGCATCAAACAGCTATGACTTTATCGGTGATAATGCGAAGGATGCCTTGGATACTGTAGCATATGATGGTGGTTTCTACAATAAAGAATGGTTCAAGAAGCAGGTTCTGAATCTGTCCGGCACCAGCCGGTATGAGAGCAGCAGCCCTTCCGGTACTGGCGGAGATATTGATAAACTGAAGATTGAAGTGACAACTTTGACAGTGGAGGAACTGGCGAAACTGGTGAATCCGGAGGAACAGGCTTATTATGGCGTGGATCTCGACAACGTGGATCTGATCTATCTGTCCGGGAAGGGCACCTATACGAAGATAGATTCTGCAGTAAGCAAAGATGCAAGGGCTGCAGCAGCTAGATACATTGCGAAAAAAGCTTTTGGCATTATTGATAATGCTGGAACGCGATCGGATGCTTCCAGAGTTCCTGTCATCATAGACTATAGTTTTTATACCGATAACCATGATGTGGGTAATAAAGAAATGACCAACCTGGCACTGACTTTGATGAGAGTATCCGACACCGGCACAAAGCTTGCGCAAAACATAACGAAGGACAGTAACAGCTTTTGGGCAAAGACTCTGACTGATACCACTTATATCACAGCGGTAAATACTATTATCCAGTCGGCTGCAGGTGCGGCAGGCGTACAGAATGCCACATCCCTGTCCCTTGGAAACAGTGTGAAAGAATTTCTGACGGAGAATGTATTTTTATACGACAACAGCACTACCGATTATGTGGCAAGCGACTACCTCACAGATATTCAGAATGATACAGGCAGAGCATGGATCTACCGTGCAGTGCTGGATGAGATTCAGTATGAGAACTTCCTGGCAGAGAAAAACGGAACAACCACGAAATTAACTGAGAGCATTACCAAAGCTTCCATCACCAGGTATATTCTGAACTGGTATATGCACAGAGTGACGGTGAAGTCTTCTGTGCGGGTACTGGATCTGGAGCCCTGCTATGATTTCAGCACGTCTTCTGCGACAACACTTACGGCGGATCGCGTGAAAGAACTGATGGGCAGGAAGGATACGTATACCGGAACCGTGGATATTACGCAGATGCCTTCCGCTGAGTTCATCGGTAAGATCGAAGACCTGAATGAAAAATACGACATGATCTATCTGGGAGCACAGGTAGGTGCCATGAATACGGATTCTTCGGGGAATACGGTATATAATGACAGCCACATGAACAGACTGATCTATTCCCATGTGGGAGATTATTACGATTATTCCGGAGAAACCTACAATGCGCAGCACAGATTGCACGATGATACTCTGAATCATAATGTGACAGGGGACAGTAGTGATCTTAATAATAACACCAACGTATATCGAGGTCCGGGCAATGATATGAACTCTACCAGATATAAGGAGTTCAAACAGTTTGTTCAGGCGGGATATCCGGTAGTGATTGCCGATAAATTCCTGAATATTGCAAGTGACGGACAGGCTGCGGCGTCTATGGTGACACTGGATAAAAATTCTTATTTCTACAAAATCGTAGATTTTATGCTATCTTCCAAGGATGCCAACGGAGAATATCTTTACTGGCAGAAGAATGTATACGCAGAGAGCCAACTGCTACAGGATAGCAGCGGCCTTGGTTCTTCCCTTTCCGAGAGACAGAATACTTTCTGTAACTACCTGAATCTGTCCAAACTGTCAATAGACTGGGTAACCACGCTGGGAGAGACTGCATATCCGGAAGTATTATCTTACGGCAATAAGCAGGAGCAGAGTAATCAAAGTTACTTGGGCAGAATTGATGGAAAGTATCAGTTGCAATATATTTTCACGTTATCTAATGATGCTGCGGCTTCTCAGGTAACGACCACTTATGATTGCAAGCTGTTTGTGGACAAAAATTCCGACGGACGTTTTACGGGATCCGATTATGTGGAAGGTCAGACGAACGGAGCTTCTGAAGAACTGACCGGTTTGAAATTGTATCTCCGCAAAGGTTCTGAATGGCAACAGGTAGATCCAGTCACATATTCCGGAACGGCACATTATGAATTGCTGACGGGAAATGTTTATAAAGTGGTACGACAATTACCGGATGATTATGTAGGCGTGATTCCCTGGAAACTGATATTTTATGATAATGCAGACAGATTGGTTCGTACGGCACAGTCCGGCTATACCGCAGTATCGCAACAAACAGGCAAGAAAACGATTAAGGTATTACAGCTTTTATCGGAACAAAATAATAACTGGAATCTTGAGGAGGATAGCAAAAACAGTAATAGTGACTTCTATAAATATATAGATGGACTAACGGACTGGGAGGTTACTGTAAAGAGTATAACAGTATCTCAACTTGTGGGAACGGAACTGGGAATGTCTTATTGGAATACAGGAGACAGTGACCTTGAGAGTTGTTATGTAGAAGCTTGCAATTATATGCAGAAGTATAATATGCTTATACTGGGATTTTCAGACAGCTATCGTTTCGGTTACCAATATGATAGTGATAATGTAATATACAAGTATAATTTGCAGGGAGCCAAATGGGATACTGTAGTGGCACAGGCTGTATGTGCATATATTGAGTCCGGCAAGAGTGTTCTTTTTACACATGATACTACTTCTTACATTAATGATATGAATAGTATCGGACAATGGAATGATCAGGGAGGGTATGAGCAAGGTAAGAAGAATGGATGGTACTGGGGATATGAAATCAACCGTTCAATTCGCGCATCCGTAGGACTGGATCGCTATGGTGCATTGAAAGAATATTACCAGACTCTTGTGAATTCCACATCCTATGGTCCTACGAAGGAACGTTATTGGAGTTACCTGAATACTTTGAAAGGATTCGCCTATGATGAGATCAAAGAGCCTAAGATGGATCAGAGTTTGGGGCAGCTGGAAGGACTTACCAAATATACGGTGGTACGTTTCTTACGCAATCCGTTGGAGGCATTGCGGACAAATAAAAATTATAAGGAAGTTTATTTCCCTGTAAACAATGAACTTTTGTATGAGGCAGGATTTAAGGCAGCCTATAATGACTTTGCAAGCGGATGGAATAAACCCAGTTATATGTTGAAGGGAACTTACGCAAAAGAAGGAGAGTCTGAATTGGCGCTTCGCGCAACGCAGGTCAACGAAGGACAGATTACCCAGTACCCGTATCTGATTTCTAAAGATGAGCAGAAGAGTCTGAAGGTAAGTGCAACTCACTATCAGTGGTTACAACCGAACATGGAATTGGATCGTGACGGTGATGGGAAAAACGATATTGTGGTATGGTATTGTCTGTCAGATATTTATAATAACAGTAAATATCCTACGAACATCTATAATATCTGTCCAAACGATGTGGTGAACAACTACTATATTTACAATATGAGAAATGTTACCTACTCCGGAGCAGGTCATTCCAAGCCGGACAGCGGCGCAGAGATGAAGCTGTTCGTCAACACAATCATTGCAGCATATAATGCAGGAATCTCGGCTCCCAGCGTATCCTTCAAGGATGACAAGGGATATGATTTAAGTTCCATTTACGTAATCAGTGATCCTGTGAACAACACGATCCTGAAGGCGGCAGATCAGGGTAACATCAGATCCACCGATGCAGGAGATGTGGTCAGTGTGAAGTTCGTAGCGGAAGATGATAATATCTTAAGCGGTAATCCACAGATTTGCGTAGAATTCTACAGATCCGCCGGTACGGCTGCCGACGCAAAGACAGTGGAAGGAATTACCGAAAAGGTAGTCCCGCTGAATGTGTCTTCTGTAACGGGGAATGCCGTAGCAGTTCAAAACGGCCACTATGTGGTGGGCAATAACCTGACCTATACCGTGACTTATCCGTTGTCGGAGATGGGATTGTTCAATGAGAATTCCGGTGTAGTCAAATCCGATGCCGAGGCAATGAAAGTATACGTTCGGGTCTACACTATGTTTGAAAACGGTTCAAAAACCACTCCCACTAATACAGATAGCCTCACTATCAGCGCCCAGGAGTTGTTCGAACTGGATTAACTTTTAAAAAGTAATATTGCACAAAAAGCAGAGTTGTGAGAAATAACCAATTTCCACAGCTCTGTTTTTGTATACTTTTTTGCCGGATTTATTGCTGAATTTTCTTGCAGAAAGCGGATGCCTGTGCTATAGTAATCACATCTCGAGAAAGTCTTTATATAGTATTAGTTTTTTGGCATGTAAGTGCAGTCGATGGCGTTTCGCCGGGACATCCGTTTTTTAATTAAATATGGAATTATGCAGGCGGAGACCGGAGATAGTGTACAATAATCAGAGAAATTTTCTGTCTGCGAAGGGAAGAGAATGCGGAGACTTACATATTTTATAGATCCGTAAGTTCCTGAAGAATAACGGCAGGGAGGAAGATACCGATTGGAGGCAAATGATATTGTAACGAAAAATTTTGAAAGCTATGCAGATGTGGCTGCTGACATTGTCAATGCATTGCTTCACGAAGGAATACAGGAGATCGGGAGCGCAGATTTGTTGGCTTCGCCGACAGAGAGTTTGTATTCGGATGAAGAGAACCGGTTGCATAATCAGCTGGAGGATGTCGCGAAATATCACATGACAGGCGGAGTGCCCAAGGCAATGTATTTATTCGCAAATCAGACCAGGGTAGATAAAGGAATGCTGCTGCGCAAGGCCGGATACATAGGCGGAGAATACCGGAGACAGTATGAGAAGCAGAATCAGGGAGTATATCCGGTCATACAGCTTGTTCTTTATTGGGGAAGCAGCAGATGGAAGGGAGCGGACGATCTGCGTGGGTTGATTGATACCGGAGAGCGAAAGCTTGCCGAGACTACTTGGAAGTATGTTGATAATATACGGCTTCATGTATGGGAGATGCGATATCTGGCGAGGGAAGTGAGAGAACGATTTCAGAGCGATATGCGCATTGTGTTGGATTATCTGGCAGAAGGAAATGCTTACCGGTCGGACAGGAAAGTGATACATAAAGAAGCTACGATCAAAATGTTGCGAGTATTATCCGGGGACAAAAATGTGGATGATACCGAAGAAATATTAAAAGGATTAAATATTACAGAGGAGGATGAGATCAGTATGTGCGAATTGTTTGACCAGTATACGAGACGAGGAATTTCCAGGGGAATTATTATAATGTGTAAAGATTTTAATGCCACCTATGAAGATACGCTGCAGAAATTAAAGAATAAACTCAATATTTCAGAAAAGGAAGCAGAAGAACAGATGAAGCTTTATTGGTAAAAAGATATTGACTTTTATTTCTTACTATGCTAAATATATACTATACCTACTGGAACAGTAGGAATGCAAAATGTGGTATCAAACTCGAGGGCTTTTGCCCACGACATCATACATAGGCATAGGAGGAGAAAAAGATGGCATTTGCAGCAGAGACCATTTGTGTCCAGGGAAGTAATGAGAGAAAGGATCAATTTGGAGCCATCAGCATGCCTATCTATCAGAATGCGGCGTATGCGCATCCGGGACTGGGGCAGAGCACAGGATATGATTATTCCCGTTGCGGTAATCCTACCAGAGATGAAGTGCAGAAGACGGTTGCCCTGTTGGAGCAGGGAACGGAGGCGCTGGCATTTTCTACCGGTATGGCAGCGATCACTGCAATGATGGAAATTTTTTCTCCGGGAGATCATTTGATTGCAACGGATGATCTGTATGGCGGTACGTTGAGACTGTGGAACACGATCAGCCATAAGAACGGAATATCAGTAGATTGTGTGGATACTTCAAATGTGGAGACCGTGAAAGCAGCGATTCGTCCCGAGACTAAGGCAATCTATCTGGAGACCCCCTCGAATCCTATGATGAAAGTGGCTGATATACAGGCAATTGCCAATCTGGCGCATGAAAACGGATGTCTTTTGATCGTGGATAATACGTTTTTATCTCCATATTTTCAGAAACCGCTTACCTTAGGAGCGGATATCGTGGTACACAGCGGTACGAAATATCTGGAAGGTCATAATGACACGTTATCCGGTTTCCTTGTCGTAAAGGATGCGGATCTGTATCAGCAGCTGAACAATATTTATAAGACGACAGGTGCCTGTCTCTCCCCGTTTGACAGCTGGCTGTTACTCAGAGGGATCAAGACATTGGCAGTCCGTATGGAGCAGCATCAGAAAAATGCCCTGGCGATTGCTCACTGGCTGGAACAGAGACCGGAAGTGGAGAAGGTATATTATATCGGTCTGGATTCCAGACCGGATAAGGCACTGATCGACAGACAGTGCAGCGGATACGGCGGCATGATTTCTTTCCGGTTGAATTCTGCCGAAAAAGCTGTTAAGATTTTAGAGAGCGTAAGACTGATCCGGTTTGCAGAGAGCCTCGGCGGCGTGGAAAGTCTTCTGACCTATCCTATGAAACAGACCCATGCAGATGTACCGGTAGAAGTACGTGAGGCACTCGGTGTGGATGAAAAACTGCTTAGAATGTCAGTAGGTATTGAGAACATAGGGGATCTGCTGGCAGATCTGGAGCAGGCATTTGCAAAGTAAAGGAGTTGCCCGGTATACGTAGTAATTTAACCAGACCTTGTGTGTACATACAAGATAATAAGGCGTCGTTTGATGTCTCTGCTATGGTATTGTATCTTGCTGGTATATCGATCATACGATAATAAAACAATGATAGATCAGCGTGATTGCAACGAGGATTGCAGAAAGTAAATCGTTGTTGGTGCGAAGATTTTCAAAGGGAATCAACCGTGTAATCGGCACAAAGATTTTAGGTAAAGTATCTTGGAGAGAGAAAATGGCTAAATACAATTTTGATAAAATCACAAATCGTAAAGGAACGAATTGTCTGAAATATGACTATGCGGTGGAACGTGGAAAGCCTGCGGATGTATTGCCTCTGTGGGTAGCTGATATGGATTTCCGGGTATCGGAAGAGATCACGAAAAGTCTTCATGCGGCTGTGGAGCATGGTATCTACGGTTATACGCAGCCCAAAGATCCGTATTATAATGCGGTGATTCACTGGATGGAGAAGAATCACAACTGGAAGACGGAGCGTGAATGGATCGTGAAGACACCCGGTGTGGTATTTGCGCTCGGTGCTGCCGTAAAGGCGTTTACAGAGCCCGGAGATGCTATACTGATTCAGAATCCGGTGTATTATCCGTTTACCAATATTATCCGTGACAATGACCGGAGAGTAGTAGATAATACATTGGAATATCATCCTGCGGCAGAGCAAACTGCAGTAAAAACAGAAGCTACTTTGGCTGGCTCAGAACCTATAAATAATACAAGCATGACAAAAAAAGATAAGATTGATAACGGTTCCGTACAGAAAATTGACAGTGGTAGTACCAGACCGGCATATCAGATTGATTTCGAGGACTTTGAACGCAAGATAGAACAAGAGCACGTAAAACTCTTCATTCTGTGCAACCCTCATAATCCGGTAGGCAGAGTGTGGACGAAAGAGGAATTGCAGAAACTGGGAGAGATTTGCCTGCGCCATAATGTCATCGTAGTAAGTGATGAGATTCACAATGATTTTGTTTATCCCGGTTATGAGCATACCGTATTTGCCAATGTAGATCCTCGTTTTGCGGAGTTTACCGTGACTTGTACGTCACCCAGTAAGACATTCAACCTGGCAGGCTTACAGATTTCCAATATCTTTATTCCCAATGAGAGATTAAGAGAGGCATTTCAGAAGGAAATTGACAGAACCGGCTACGACGAGCCCAATGCGATGGGTGTCGTAGCATGCGAAGCAGCGTACCGCGCCGGAGAGGACTGGCTGGATCAGTTACGCGCATACCTGCTGGAGAACCTGAATTTCTTAAGAAATTATCTGCAGGAGAAGATTCCGCAGATTCATCTGGTAGAGCCGGAAGGAACCTATCTGGTCTGGCTGGATTGTAGTGAACTCGGTATTACCGGCAAGGAACTGGATCAGTTTATCGTGGAGAAGGCGGGACTCTGGCTGGACGGCGGATCCATGTTCGGCTCCAGCGGTGCAGCATTCCAGCGTGTGAACATTGCCTGCCCCAGAGCTACATTAGAGCTTGCTTTGGATAAGCTGAAAGCTGCGATCGATAGTTTGAAATGAAGATTTGAGCGATTTCACCAGACTGTTACGGAACATGATATGTGTTGACAGATTCACCAGACCGCTCCGGAACAGTATAATATTACCGGTTATATGGTATATTTTTACATTCTTGTCCATATACTGTAACATATCAGGCTATTCATGATAGATTATGATAGTTCCTACGGAATCAGTAATCCCTGATGAATGGCCATGCTTTTTGGATCATGTGGCAGGAATCATGATCCACGGATCCATAGGATTGCCATCAGGAAAGGAGCACACAGTATATGCCAAGAGGACAGAGAAAATCCCTGGAGGAAAAGATCCAGACAAAGCAGGAACTGATCAATGCGCTAAACATCCGCATAGAATCAGAGCAGCGTGAACTGGAAGAATTATTCGAGCAGAAGAGACGCAAGGAGTTGGAAGCGGTAAGCGAACTGATCGAGGATGCCGGCCTGGCACCGGAGGAAGTCACGGAAGTCTTACAGCAGTATATTGAAAGCCGCACAGCAAATGCATCATAAAGATATCAGCTATAGTGCCATTTAAAAACCACACAGCAAATGTATTCCAAAGGTATTAAGTCATATTGCCGTTTGAAAACCGGAAACATTTGGGCATGGTGTGATAAAAAGGATCGGCGGATGAACCGCAAACCTCAGATCTTGTTTCTTGATTTCTGCAGGGTTCATTTTGCCGGTCTTTTTTTGCGTGCGAGACTTTAACCACGGATTATGCCGCATGTTGTAAATTCAAAACTGAAATCTTCATAGATTCAAAGCATACTAATTAAGCAAAATGTTGTGTTATGATTTGCTGTACCTGATCAGAAGAAATCGGATATTTACTTGTTTCATAAGTTGTAATTAACTGCATGGACGGAAAGATTCCATTATAGCAGTAGGTCTTGAGCTTGTTGCAGGCAGTATCACAGTAAGGATTCTTGTCCATCATCCCAAAGTGCTCCCAGTAGAAAAGCTTGTTTGAGACAGGATGCAGGATTGTAAAATCCGGATAAACAGTACATTCGTTCAACTGCAAAGCGGCTTCATAGCGATAGGGAATACGGTTTGTATAAAGGAGATTCGCAATAATAACTTCGGATTTTGAACGCACCCTATGCCCTGCAAGCGTGGTATGAATCAGATTTTCCGGATGAGAATGGTTTGTCTCGTAGGATTCGGAACACCATTTTTGTACTGAGACCGGAAGCTTATCCTTCGAGAAGTAGCCTTGCAGTAATTCATAGTATGGTGAGGTTTCCTTCAAAAGATCAGCAGCCTTTTCTTTGAAATTGGAAGAAAACTTTGAGGCATAAGTAGTAATTATAGAAATTTCTTCAGCTGTTTCAGCTTCTAATAGCTCATAATATTTTTTTAATGCGAGTTTTTGGGCAAGCTCTTTTTGGGATTTGCCAAGATATTTTCGAGTACCATTCTTTAAGCAAAACCACTCCAGATATGCGCCTTTGTTAATGCTGTAAGTTAGTTTTCCTTCTGGTAATTTGATTATTTTTTCATGAAGAAATTTCAGCTTTTTTAGCTGTTGTTCCTTGTAACGAGTTAATTCTGCGTAATTTATAAGTACTACCTCCTTCATACATCAAGTCATCTGGGATTCTGGAAGAAATATCCATCAGAATAAAAAGATTTTCAGATGCGCTTAGTATAGCGTGCTTTTTGATAATAGTCAAGAAAATTAATTTCCTGAAGAATGCTGTTAAATTGCTGTAAATAAAGGAAAATAGCATGATTTTGCCGCCTAAAAAGAACAATTCCTGAAGAAACATATAAAATGCAAAAAAGAAAAGGAAAAATATATGATTAAGATGCAGAATTCCGATAAACAGTTGCGATAGTGGGCAAATAAAAGGAAACATCAAAGTCAGATATTGTTTGATTAAAGATATGAGTTGGCGAGCAAAGTAAGTTGTATACAAGGAACTATGTCTAACTGGAAGACAAAAAATATGGAAGATAGATAGTTTGAGTGCATAGAAAATGCGCAGCAGTCATGAAACATCCATGCCTGTAATGTCAACCATCCGTTAAGCAATTGGTTTGGTATGAGATGAAAGCCTACAAATAAAGGCAAACGCCCCGGACAATTTAATGTCTGGGACGTTTGAAAAATGCACAATTCTTATTATATCAACTCAAATTCTGCTAATTATTCCGTTGCAGTTCCCTCGCCTTTTTTCAAGTTCTTCTGCGCGGTAGAGAGCATGAGCTTGATGCGGTTGAGCTGGTTGACTTCGCTGGCGCCGGGATCGTAGTCGATGGCCACGATGTTGGAGGAAGGATATGCCTTCCGCAGTGCTTTGATAACACCCTTACCTACGACGTGGTTCGGCAGGCAGCCGAAGGGCTGGGTACATACGATGTTTGGTACGCCTTCCTTGATCAGCTCCACCATCTCACCGGTTAAGAACCACCCTTCACCGGTCTGGTTGCCGATGGATACGATGGGCTCCGCATAGGAGACGATCTTGTAGATGCTGGTGGGTGCATCGAAATGCTTACTTTCTTCAAAGGCCTTCACGGCAGAGCCGCGCAGGATATGCTCGATGGCCCAGATGCCCAGTGCGGAGATCTTCGCAGTCTTTTTGCTGGTGCCTAAGTGCTCTGCTTTGTAGATCTGGTTGTAGAAGCAGTACAGCATGAAGTCGATCAGGTCGGGGACCACAGCTTCCGCACCTTCACTCTCCAGCAGCTCTACCAGATGATTGTTGCCGGCAGGAGAGAATTTCACCAGGATCTCGCCGACCACGCCGACGCGGGGCTTCTTGATATCAAGTACCGGTATCGCATCGAAATCCCGGATGATCTCAGTACACATCCTGCGGAACTTGCCGATGCTGATATGCTTCGCAGATACGAAATCCTGTACCTTCTTCAGCCATTCTCTGTGCAGGGCATCCACGGAACCCGGAGTTGCTTCATAAGGGCGCATCCGGTAGACACAACGCATGAAGATATCACCGAACTCGGCACCTACCGCAGCACGTAACAAAAGATCCGCATTCAGATGGAAGCCGGGGTTACTCTCGATACCGGCAAGGTTCAGAGAGATAACGGGAATCTGTTCCATGTCTGCCTTCTTCAAGGCACGGCGGATGAAGCCGATATAGTTCGTCGCACGGCAGCCGCCGCCGGTCTGGCTCATGATGATCGCGGTCTTGTTCAGGTCATATTTGCCGGATAACAGTGCTTCCATGATCTGACCGACTACCAGCAGGGAAGGATAGCAGGCATCGTTGTTGACATATTTCAGTCCGACATCCACGGAGTGCTTGTTATCATTGTCCAATACGACGAAATTATAACCGCAGGCATTGAATGCCGGCTGCAGGATTTCGAAGTGGATCGGGGACATCTGCGGACAGATGATGGTGTAGTCCTTACGCATCTCTTCGGTAAACGCTACCTTCTCGATTGCGGAAGAACGGATGTTGCGGTGCTTGCCCATCTTTTCCCGTACACGGATCGCAGACAACAGGGAACGGATACGGATACGTGCCGCACCGAGGTTGTTGACTTCATCGATCTTTAAGCAGGTATAAATCTTATCGGAGCCGGAGAGGATATCGTTCACCTGATCGGTGGTAACGGCATCCAGACCGCAGCCGAAGGAATTCAGTTGGATCAGATCCAGATTCTCAACCGTCTTCACATAGCTTGCAGCCGCATACAATCTGGAGTGATACATCCACTGGTCAGATACGATCAGAGGACGCTCCGGTTTTGCCAGATGGGAGATGGAATCCTCAGTAAGCACTGCCATATCGTAGGAGGTGATCAGCTCGGGAATACCGTGGTTGATCTCTGGGTCTACATGATAAGGACGGCCAGCCAGCACGATACCGCGCTTGCCGGTCTGACGTAAGTATTCCAGCGTTTCTTCGCCCTTTTTCTCCATATCGTGACGGGCATTCGCCAGCTCCTGCCAGCCCCTTTCGCAGGCTGCGGCGATCTCGCCAGCGGGAATCTCGGTGAATTCCTTCGTCAGGGCATCCGTTACCGTTCCCAGATCGCGGAAGGACATAAACGGATTCCGGAAAGTGATCTCTCCGCCGGCGATTTCCTCCACGTTATTCTTGATATTCTCGGAATAAGAAGTAACGATGGGGCAGTTATAATGGTTGTTCGCATCTTCGAACTCGTTGCGCTCATAGAACAGCGCAGGATAGAAGATGAACTTAATACCCTGACGGATCAGCCAGGTCACATGACCGTGTGCCAGCTTTGCCGGGTAACACTCGGATTCACTCGGGATGGACTCAATACCGAGCTCGTAGATCTTACGGTTGGAGCTGGGAGAGAGCACCACGCGGTAGCCCAGTTCGGTGAAGAAGGTGAACCAGAACGGATAGTCCTCGTACATATTCAGCACTCTGGGGATACCGACGACACCTCTGGGAGCCTTGTCAGCGTCCAGAGATTCATAAGAGAACAGTCTATGTAATTTGTATTCGTATAAATTCGGTACATTGTGGGCATTCTTCTGACCGCCGATACCGCGTTCGCAACGGTTGCCGGAGATGAACTGACGGCCGCCGGAGAACTTGTTAATGGTCAGACGGCAGTTGTTGGTACAGCCTTTACATTTTGCCATGCTGGTCTCGAACTGCAGATCGCAGATCTTCTTGTAATCCAGCATGGTGGTGACATAACCGTCCTCGTAATGCTCTCTGGCGATCAGCGCCGCACCGAAAGCACCCATGATACCGGCGATGTCGGGACGGATGGCCTGACAGTTTGCGATTTTCTCAAAGCTGCGCAGAACGGCATCGTTATAGAAGGTACCGCCCTGTACCACGATATTTTTACCAAGCTCAGAAGCATCAGAGACTTTGATCACCTTAAATAAAGCATTCTTGATAACGGAGTAAGCAAGTCCTGCGGAAATATCCGCTACGGAAGCGCCTTCCTTCTGCGCCTGTTTTACCTTGGAGTTCATGAATACGGTACAACGGGTACCCAGGTCGATCGGATGCTCCGCAAAAAGTGCGGCCTGCGCGAAATCCTGTACCGTGTAGTTCAGGGACTTTGCAAAGGTCTCGATAAAGGAACCGCAGCCGGAGGAGCATGCCTCGTTCAACTGTACGCTGTCGACCGTCTGATTTTTGATTTTGATACATTTCATATCCTGACCGCCGATGTCGAGGATACAGTCTACGCTGGGATCGAAAAATGCTGCGGCATAATAATGTGCCACGGTCTCTACTTCGCCGTCATCTAACAGGAAAGCGGCCTTCATCAGCGCTTCGCCGTAACCGGTGGAGCAGGAACGGACGATCTCCACGCCTTCCGGCAGGAGAGAGTAGATTTCCTTCAGGGAACGGATCGCCGTCTTTAAGGGGCTTCCGTCATTGCTGGAATAGAAAGAATACAAAAGGGAACCGTCCTCACCCACCAGAGCGATCTTCGTGGTGGTGGAACCGGCGTCAATACCGAGGAATGCCTTACCCTGATAGGACTGTAAGTCTCCGGTAGTCACGTGGTGCCTGCTGTGACGCTCTACGAATTCCTGATAGGCAGCTTTATCTGCAAACAGCGGCTCCATACGTTCTACTTCGAACTCCATCTTGATATCGGAGGAAAGCTTTTTCACCATATCGGACAGACTGATGCAGACCTCTTCCTTCGCATTCAGTGCAGAACCGATAGCAGCGAACAGATGGGAATTGTCCACGTCGATGATGTGCTCGTCGTCCAGATTCAGTGTACGGATAAATGCAGCCTTCAGCTCGGACAGGAAATGCAGTGGTCCGCCAAGGAATGCTACATGACCGCGGATCGGTTTACCGCAGGCCAGACCTGAGATGGTCTGGTTGACCACTGCCTGGAAAATAGAGGCAGCCAGATCTTCCTTGGTAGCGCCTTCGTTGATCAGTGGCTGGATATCGGTTTTCGCAAATACACCGCAGCGCGCAGCAATGGTGTAGAGGGATTTATAATTTTTCGCATATTCGTTTAAGCCCGAAGCGTCCGTCTGGATCAGGCTCGCCATCTGGTCAATGAAGGAACCGGTACCGCCGGCACAGATACCGTTCATACGCTGCTCGACATTACCGCCTTCGAAATAAATGATCTTCGCATCCTCACCGCCCAGCTCAATGGCTACGTCGGTCTTGGGTGCCAGTTCCTGCAGGGAAGTAGCCACGGCTACCACCTCCTGGGTAAAAGGTACGCCTAAGTGGTTGGCTAACGTCAGTCCGCCGGAGCCGGTGATCATGGGATGCAGCTGCAATTCTCCCAGCTGGTCATAAGCTTTTTTAAGGAGCGTTGACAAGGTCTCCCGGATATTAGCGAAGTGACGTTCATAATCGGAAAATAAAATATTGTGGTTTTCATCTAAAATCGCAATCTTGACAGTGGTGGAACCGATATCTATGCCGAGCGTTGCGCATTTTTCCTGTGAATTCATGTGATACATCCTTCCTGATAAAACCTTCGTAACGATTCAGCATCCATGCGCCCCAAAAGCAAATTTACATGGCTCTGAACAGTTACAAATCTTCTTAATTAATGCGACATTTTCTTAACAAAACTTTTATCATTATACGACAAAAAACGCCATATTGCAACGAACAAAGAAGAAACAGTGTTGTTAAAGTTTTGTAAAGAAAAACTAAAATAAAAGTGGAATTCCATAAACTTTCGAACGTGTGGTTTACTTATTTCCTTTGGAATGTTACAATCTCGATAGAACAAAATAACTGTTGGAACCATACAAGAACCGGAACAGGAGCATACTTTCAAAAGAAGAATTCATGGATCAGAACAGTTATGTATAGAAAGCGAGAAATAAATTTATGAGTAAATTTGAAAAAAAATTCGGCAAATATGCCATTCCGAATCTGACCATGATCCTGATCATGTGTTATGTGGCGGGATATGTGATCGAACTGATGGGAAAAGCAGCCGGCAATAATCTGCTGGGATTTCTGACACTGGATCCTTACCGGATCCTGCACGGACAAGTCTGGAGACTGGTGACCTGGGTGATCGTTCCTCCGGAAAGTCTGGATATCTTCACAATCATTATGTTGTTTTTCTATTACAGTCTGGGTACGACACTGGAGCGTACCTGGGGAACTTATCGCTATAATGTGTATATCTTTTCCGGTATGCTGTTTACGGTTATCGGAAGCTTTCTGTGTATGGGTGCGGCATATCTGATCACGGGCGGACTGAGTACGGAAGCGGCTTCCCTGGTATTTTACAGCGGCTCTTATGCGTTCAGCACGTATTATATCAACCTGTCGATCTTCCTTGCTTTTGCGGCTACGTATCCGGATATGCAGGTGCTGTTGATGTTCGTGATACCGGTGAAAGTAAAATGGATGGGAATCCTGGATGCGGTCTTGATGATTTATACCGTGATCGCAGGAAACTTATTTACTAAATTCGCGGTAGTGGCATCTTTGCTGAACTTTGTGTTATACTTCTGGCAGCTGCACAGAAGCCGCATCTCGCCGAAACAGATGCACCGCAAGGCACAGTTTGAGAAAAAAGCAAGTGCCGGCCGGGCGAAAGTCACCAGACATAAATGCGCAGTCTGCGGACGGACGGAAGAGGATGATCCGAACCTGGAGTTCCGGTTCTGCTCCAAATGCAACGGCAACTACGAATACTGCCAGTATCATCTTTTCACTCACGAACACGTAAAATAAAGGAGACCCCACATGAATAAAGAAGTATTATTCGCCCAGACCTTAGAGCAGGTCCGCAAGACCGCCAAGGAGCAGGGCAACTGTATCAGCGAGGAACAGGTAAAGGAGGCGTTTGCAGAACTTGACCTGAGTAATGAGCAATTGCAGATGGTATTTGATTATCTGCTGAAGCATAAGATCGGAATCGGAGAGCCCATGGATCCGGACGAATTTCTGACAGATGAGGAGAAAGATTATTTGCAGGAATATCTGGATGAGGTGGCGGCACTGCCCACCTACAGTGACGGCGAAAAGCTTGCGTTTGCTATCTCAGCCATGGCAGGCGAGACGGATGCGCAGCAGCGTCTGATCGAGATTCATCTGGCGGATGTCGCAGAGATCGCAAAGCTGTATGCCGGTCAGGGTGTGATGCTGGAAGATCTGGTGGGAGAAGGAAATCTTGCGCTTTCCTTTGGCGTGACGATGTTAGGCAGTCTGGAGAAGCCGCAGGAAGTGGAAGGTATGCTCGGCAAGATGATCATGGATGCCATGGAAGAGTATATCGCAGAGCATGCCGAGAACAGCAAGATCGACAAGCGTGTGGAAGATAAAGTCAACAAAGTGGCTGACAAGGCAAGAGAACTGGCAGAAGAATTAAATCGTAAGGTGACCATAGAGGAACTGATGGAAGAGACCGGCATGTCCCGTAAAATGATCGAGGATGCGGTACGTATGAGTGGTTTCAAGATTGAGGACATCGACAACAATGCAAAAAACAGTTTATGAGAGTTATAAATACAGCCTGCAGGATACCGCCAAGGTTTACATCGGCGCGAAATATACCTTCGCGGAACTGCTGGATCAGGATGAGGTAGCGTTTAAATTCCGCCTGATCGTGGAACGCTATATTTTAGCGGAAAAAGAAGTGGATTCGCAGGATACCCTGGAGACCCATCTGTATTATCTGCAGCCGGACAGCTTTCTGGTAAAGATCTACGACCGCATCAAGGCGAGAGTTAAGATCAATATCATTGAAGAAAAGAAGGGCTTATTCGGCAAAGGGAAAAAGCACTATGTGACGAAAGAACTGAATATCCGGGAACTTGTGGCTATGACTCCGGAAGAAAAAGAAGCAAAGGGCGTTGTCATTCAGGAAATCTCCATGAGCAAGCTGGCACTGGCCGCGTTCTGATAGATTAAGCTTTGCCCTGGAAAGCATGAGCGACTGCTTGCAGGCGGCGAAGGCTTTCTATGAGGGGAGCAAACGAACATGAGCAAGAAGGACGATAGTCCGGATTGCGAATGGTCGTTACGATTCCTGGAGTGCGTAGCACGGAGAAATCGATTAAGATAGAATAAAAGAGGAAACGTAAAAATGAGAGTAGAAGATTTAACCACATACGAGATCATAGAAAAACGGGAGATTCCCGACATCAACAGTGTGACCTACCTGTGCCGTCATAAGAAGACCGGTGCCAGAGTGGCTCTGGTGTCCAACGATGATGAGAACAAGGTGTTTTACATCGGCTTCCGTACCACACCGAAGGATTCCACCGGTGTAGCACATATTCTGGAGCATTCCGTACTGTGCGGTTCCAAGGAGTTCCCGGTCAAGGATCCGTTTGTGGAACTGGTGAAGGGTTCCCTGAATACCTTTTTAAATGCCATGACCTATCCGGACAAGACGGTATACCCTGTGGCAAGCTGCAATGACAAGGATTTCCAGAACCTGATGCATGTCTATCTGGATGCGGTATTTTATCCCAATATTTATAAAAATGAATCCATTTTCCGTCAGGAAGGCTGGCATTATGAGCTGGAAGGCGAAAACGAAGAACTGAAGGTCAACGGTGTCGTTTATAACGAGATGAAAGGTGCTTTCTCTTCGCCGGATGATGTACTGGAGCGGGAGATCATGAATTCCCTGTATCCTCATACGACCTACGGCTGTGAATCCGGCGGTGACCCGGAGGTGATCCCGGAGCTGACCTACGAAGAGTTCCTGGATTTCCATCGGAAGTTCTATCATCCTTCCAACAGCTATATTTATCTCTACGGCAACATGGATATGGCGGAGAAATTGACGTTCCTTGATGAGCAGTATCTGTCTGCTTATGATGCACTCACCGTGGATTCCGAAGTGACGGAAGAGCCTGCATTTACCGCACCGAACCGTATTGTCAGAGACTGTCCCATCGGTGAGGGAGAGGACGAAGAGGAGAATACCTATCTGTCCCAGAACTTCTGCGTGGGCAACAGCCTGGATCCGAAGCTCTATATTGCGTTCCAGATCCTGGATTATGCGCTGTGCTCCGCACCGGGCGCACCCTTGAAACAGGCTTTGGTAGACCGCGGCGTGGGCAAAGATGTCTACAGCATTTATGAAAACGGTATCCGCCAGCCCTATTTCAGCGTGGTGGCAAAAGACACTTCCGTAGAGAAAGAACAGGAATTTTTACAGGTAACGGAGGAGGTTCTCGAGAAACTGGTGAAGGACGGCTTTGACGAGAAGGCACTCCTTGCCGGCATCAACTATTATGAATTCAAATACAGAGAGGCAGATTTCGGTTCCTATCCCAAGGGACTGATGTACGGCCTGCAGGTACTGGACAGCTGGCTGTACGATGACAAACTGCCGTTTATCCATATCGAGGCCAACGAGACTTTTGCGGAACTCAGGAAAGAAGTAAAGACCGGATATTTTGAAGCCCTGGTACAGAAATATCTGCTGGATAATCCCCATCGCAGTATCGTGATCCTGCAGCCGAAGCTGGGACTGTTGGAAGAGCAGGAGCAGAAACAACGCGAAAAGCTGGCGAAAGTAAAAGAAGCCATGAGCGCAGAAGAACTGGAACGGGTGAAAGATACTTTTGCAAAGCTGACTGCGTTTCAGGAGAGTGAAGACGCGAAGGAAGACCTGGAGAAAATTCCGTTGTTAAAGCGTGAAGACATGAAAAAAGAGGCAAATCTTCCGGTGAACGAGGTACGAAACATAGGGGACACCAAGCTTTTGTATCATAATCTGTTTACCAACGGCATCGGGTACCTGCGCCTGATCTTCAGACTGGATCAGATTCCCGGAAAATATTTCCCTTATATCGGTATTCTGAAGGGATGCCTGGGACTTTTGAACACAGAGCATTATGCATACGGGGATCTCTACAATGAGATGAATCTGGTGACCGGCGGTATGGCTGCAGTGAATAATGTCTACGGAGATCTGCAGGACACTGATAAATTTACGCTGACACTGGAATTGAAGACGAAGGTATTTTACGACCGGATCGCAGAGGCAATTGACCTGATGCGCGAGATCGTGATGACCAGTGATTTTACCGATACGAAGAGACTGTATGAGATCCTGGCAGAGGGCAAATCCCGTATGCAGGCGCAGATGACGAGCGGCGGACACAGCGTGGCGGCAGGAAGGGCGATGTCTTACGGCAGTGTGCCGGGAGCAGTGAGCGAGGAGATCTCCGGCATCCCGTTCTATCGTCTGACTGCAGATCTGGAAGCACATTTTGACGAGAAAAAAGAAGAACTGGTGGAGAAATTACAGACTTTGCTGAAAATGATCTTCCGCCCGGAAAATCTGATGGTGGATTTTGTCGGCGAAGAAAAAGCAGTGGCACTTTTGGATGCTCCGGTGCAGGATTTTAAAGCAGCACTTTATACGGATCCCGTGGAAAAAGAACATTATATTCCGGAAATCTCTCGTAAGAACGAAGGCTTCTTAACCTCAGGACAGGTCAACTATGTGTGTCGTGCCGGTAATTTCCGCAAGAAGGGACTGAAATACACCGGTGCACTGCGTGTACTCAAGGTGATGCTGGGCTATGAATATCTGTGGGTCAATGTCCGCGTGAAGGGCGGCGCCTACGGATGCATGTGCAGCTTCGGCAGATCCGGTGACAGCTATTTTGTCTCCTACAGAGATCCGAACCTGGGCAAGACCATTGAAACTTACGAAAAAGCGGCAGATGCCATTGCACAGTTCACAGCGGATGAACGTACCATGACGCAGTATATCATCGGTGCGATCAGTGATCTGGATGTGTCCATGAATCCGGCAGCGAAGGGCTTGTACTCTCTGAGTGCCTACATGACCGGACTGGATGATGCTACGTTGCAGAGAGAACGTGACGAGCTGTTATCTGCCACTCAGGAGGATATCCGTGCCCTGTCTGCTCAAATCCGCGCATTTATGCAGGAGGATCTGCTCTGCGTCGTCGGAACAGCATCCAAGGTAAAAGAAGAGCAGGAACGCTTCCTAAAAGTGGAAAATTTGTTTTAATATCTTTAATATTCTGAAACTTTTTATGACAAAATTGCGTCTATAAGGTATACACATAAAAAGTCAACGGTAGATGTTAACAGGTGTTTGGCAGATACTTTATGCAGGAGACTGTTTGGCATCTACGGAAACGGAGGGGTTATGAAAAAGCGTAAATTATCAACAAAACTGATGACAGGACTGCTCACCGCCGGAATGGTACTGACCTTAACTGCGTGCGGAAGCAGTTCGGACAGCCGTTACGGGGTCAGCAATCTCATGGATGCGGATTTCGTTGTGGGCGATGAGACAAGTGCGGCAACTGCGGAATCCTATTATGACAGCGGCTTTGACACGTCCGGTAGCGAATATACGGAGGAAAAAGCTTCCCCGGATACTACAGTCTCCGAGGAAAGCGCTGCAGGTGCGGCAGCCACAGACCGGAAGCTGATCAAGACCGTGAATATGGATGTGGAGACCAGAGAGTACGATAAGCTGCTTGCGACAGTGGAAAATAAGGTGACCGAGCTTGGCGGATACATAGAAAGTCTGGATGCCTATAACGGCAGCATGTATAACAGTTATCGCTCTACGAGAAATGCCAATCTGACCATCCGGATTCCGAAGGATCAACTGGATGACTTCCTGAACACGGTATCCGATATCGGCAATGTGACGAGCCGCTCGGAAAATGTGCAGGATGTGACACTGACTTACGTAGATCTGCAGAGTCACAGAGCTGCTTTACAGACGGAGCAGGAGAGACTGTTACAACTGTTGGAGCAGGCAGAGAACATCGACGATATTATCTCTATCGAACAGCGCCTGTCAGATGTCAGATACCAGTTGGAAAGTATGGAATCCCAGCTTCGCAGCTATGACAATCAGGTAGATTACAGCACCGTATATCTTTACATCAACGAAGTAGAGGTATATACTCCGGTAGAGGAAGAGACTGTCTGGGAGCGTATTTCCACAGGTTTTGCAGACAGCCTGAAGAACATCGGAGAAGGTCTGAAGGAGGCCGGCATCTGGTTCGTGATCCATATCCCGTATCTGGTGCTCTGGGCGGTTGTGATTTTGATTTTGATTCTGATTCTGAAAAAAATCAAGAAGCGCACGAAACGGATTCGGGCGGAGGAACAGAAAAAATTCGCCGAAGAGGAAGCAAAAATGCAGAAAACTTTGCAGGAAACGGCAACAACCACCGACTGCCAGACCGGTAACTGACAGAAACCTGTCAGCAACAATTACAAGAACAGGAGAAATAAAAATGAACGAAAATCCGGCATATAAATCCGGCTTTGCCACACTGATCGGACGCCCCAATGTAGGAAAATCCACCCTGATGAACCGTCTGATCGGACAGAAGATCGCAATTACATCCAACAAGCCCCAGACTACCCGCAACCGCATCCAGACTGTGCTGACCCTGGAGGAAGGTCAGATCGTCTTCCTGGATACTCCCGGTATTCACAAGGCGAAAAACAAGCTGGGCGACTACATGGTAAACGTGGCGGAGCACACATTAAACGATGTGGATGTGATCCTGTGGCTGGTGGAGCCGACGAATTTCATCGGTGCCGGAGAACGTCATATTATTGAACAGCTGAAGAAGACCAAGACACCTGTGATC
Source organism: uncultured Acetatifactor sp. (assembly GCA_934394665.1). Lineage (GTDB taxonomy): Bacteria > Bacillota > Clostridia > Lachnospirales > Lachnospiraceae > Acetatifactor. Next base: position 104,086 of record CAKRRS010000001.1, read on the forward strand.
CTGGTGATCAACAAGACGGATACTGTGAAAAAAGATGATATTCTGGCTTTTATTGAAACCTATCGCAAGGAACTGGATTTTCAGGAGATTGTTCCGGTATCTGCCCTGAAGGGTGACAACACGGATGTGCTGATCCGGTGCATCTTAAAATATCTGCCTTACGGCCCGGCATTTTACGATGAGGATACCATTACCGATCAGCCGATGCGGCAGATCGTAGCGGAACTGATCCGCGAAAAGGCTCTGCGCCTGCTCTCCGAGGAGATTCCCCACGGGATTGCCGTGACGGTAGAGAGCATGAAGGAGCGCGGTAACATCTGTGATATCGAAGCCACCATTATCTGCGAGAGAGATTCCCATAAGGGTATCATCATCGGAAAAGGCGGACAGATGCTGAAAAAGATCGGCTCCCAGGCACGTCCGGAGATTGAAGATATGCTGGAGATGAAGGTCAATCTGCAGCTTTGGGTAAAGGTGAAAAAAGACTGGAGAGACAGCGATATTTTATTGAAGAATTTTGGATACAATCCGAAAGATATTGACAGGAATGAATAATTTTTTAACGGGAATATAAATCAGAATTTTGCAGACCCTATTTTTACAAAAGGATCATACAGCTTGATAACTTTGATAGAAGAGGGGGATGCATAAGATGCAGTTTTCGAATTACTGGCAGCAATTTGAACATACCGGCAGAGTGGAGGATTACCTAAGCTATCTGTATCATACAGCCAAAGAGACCGGCACAGATACGGTAAGGGACAGCTGTCAGGAAGACTGTAGGGCGCAAGGCGGCACTGATCTTGCCGCCGGGGAGGAAGAGCCATGCAGGAATCCCTGTATGTAACAGGAATTGTATTAAAACAGACACCGTTCGGCGAATATGACAGGCGGGTATGTCTGCTTACCAGAGAAAAAGGGAAGATCACTGCTTTTGCCAGAGGGGCGAGAAAGCCGGGCAACCGGCTGGCGGCAGCGACCAACCCTTTTGCTTTTGGCACCTTTCGGCTGTATGAGGGAAGAAGCTCTTACACATTGTCGGAAGCAGAGATTCAGAATTATTTTGAAGAACTGATGACGGATTATATGGGAGCCTGCTACGGTGCTTATTTTGCGGAAGTTGCGGACTATTATTGCCGGGAAAATAATGACGAAAAAGAAATGCTGAAGCTTTTGTATCAGTCGCTGCGGGCTTTGTGTGCGCCGTCTCTTGCCAATGAACTGGTGCAGAGTATTTTTGAATTGAAAGCGATTGCCATCAACGGGGAATATCCCGGAGCGCCCGAAGGACGCACACTGGAGGAATCCACACTGTATGCCTTACAGTACATATCGGAAAGCCCCGTGGAAAAACTTTATACTTTTACAGTATCGGACAAAGTTCTGGAAGAATTAAAACAGATTGCGTTGGAATATCGAAAACGTTTCATGGACAGGTCGTTCAAAAGTCTTGAAATACTCAAAACTCTATGTTAAAATCGGATAAGGCTGATGCCGAAAAGGAGACTCATTTATGGGGCATAGTGTGAAAAACAGGAATAAAAAGGTTGCCACGGCAGTGCTTATAGGTGCACTTTCAGCTGTTTCCTTAAGTGGCTGTGGTAAGGCGGCAAAGCTTCCGGACACAGTGGTGAATACTTCCCTGGTGGTGGATAAGGACGGCAGAGTGACCTCTTATCTGGTGGATACTTTTGACAAAGATTTCTACAACCTGGACGGACTGAAGGAAATGGTGCAAAGTGAGGCGGACGCCTTTAACATTGCACATGCGGATGCGCCGGAAGATCCCCTGGCAGTCAAGGCAGTCCAGAGCGTAGGTGAGGGTGCCACAGTGCAGGTCGTGGAAGAGTTCACCGATACAAAGGTTTACGAGGAATACACGGAACAGGAGCTGTTCTATGGAACCAGAGTGGAAGCCCTGGCGGACGGAATCAGTGTGAATCTGGATCTGGTAAATGCAGAGGACGGAACACCGGCGGATCAGAAAAAGCTGGAAAAAGCACTGGAGAAAAACCATCTGCTCATTACGAATGCAAGCGCATATATTTACTGTCCGTATCAGGTATTGTACGTCAGTGAGGGCGTAGTCATGGGAGAGGACGGTTATGTGGATGCTTCCCAGTCCGACGGCGTTGTAACAATACTGATGAAAAAGTAGATCTGCAGGCAGACTCGCAGACTTTATCATCGCCGATAAGTGAGGCGGTGATCCGTGATTATGGTAGTAATATACAAATATATAGCAAGAAAGGTTTGGTACTGACATGGAAAAGACAATGGAGAAAATCGTAGCCCTGGCAAAAGCAAGAGGTTTTGTATATCCCGGTTCCGAGATCTACGGCGGACTGGCAAATACCTGGGATTACGGTAATCTTGGCGTAGAGCTGAAGAATAACGTGAAAAAGGCATGGTGGCAGAAGTTCGTTCAGGAGAGTCCTTACAACGTCGGTGTGGACTGCGCGATCCTGATGAATCCCCAGACATGGGTAGCCAGCGGACATCTGGGCGGTTTCTCCGATCCTCTGATGGACTGTAAGGAATGCCATGAGCGTTTCCGTGCCGACAAACTGATCGAGGATTTCTGCGAGGAGAACGGTATTGCACTGGAAGGCAGCGTAGACGGCTGGAGTCAGGAAGAGATGAAGAATTTCATCGAGGAGCACAATGTTCCCTGTCCTACCTGCGGTAAGCACAACTTTACCGATATCCGTCAGTTCAACCTGATGTTCAAGACATTCCAGGGTGTTACCGAGGATGCAAAGAACACAGTATATTTAAGACCCGAGACCGCACAGGGTATTTTTGTTAACTTCAAAAATGTACAGAGAACTTCCCGCAAGAAGATTCCCTTCGGTATCGGACAGATCGGTAAGTCCTTCCGTAACGAGATCACACCCGGTAACTTTACGTTCCGTACCAGAGAGTTTGAGCAGATGGAGCTGGAGTTCTTCTGTGAGCCCGGCACCGATATGGAATGGTTCCGGTACTGGAGAGGTTTCTGCCGTGACTGGCTGCTGTCCTTAGGTATCAAGGAAGACGAGATGAGACTGCGTGACCATTCTCCCGAGGAGCTGTGCTTCTACAGTAAGGGAACCACAGATATCGAGTTCCTGTTCCCCTTCGGCTGGGGCGAACTGTGGGGTATCGCTGACAGAACCGATTACGATCTGACCCAGCATGCCAATACCTCCGGCGAGGATATGACTTACTTTGATGACGAGAAGAAGGAGAAGTATATTCCTTACGTTATCGAGCCTTCCCTGGGAGCAGACAGAGTGGTTCTGGCATTCCTGTGTGCCGCTTATGACGAGGAAGAACTGGAAGGCGGAGATATGCGTACCGTGCTTCGTTTCCACCCCGCACTGGCACCGGTAAAAATCGGTGTGCTGCCTCTGTCCAAGAAGCTGAACGAGGGTGCTGAGAAGATTTACGCACAGCTTTCCAAGAAGTATAACTGTGAGTTCGATGACAGAGGAAACATCGGTAAGAGATATCGTCGTCAGGATGAGATCGGTACGCCTTTCTGCGTAACTTACGACTTTGATTCCGAGACTGATGGATGCGTTACCGTTCGTTTTCGTGATTCCATGGAACAGGAGCGTGTTGCGATCGCTGATCTGGATGCTTACTTTGCAGATAAGTTTACATTCTAAGATCACTATTCAGGAGCAGAAAGATTTTTCTGCTCCTTTTTTATATCTTTTTCTATTGGTACGAAAAGTTTGATACTTACAGTGGAGGGGACAGCGTGGAACCGATCGAAGTGTTTCAGATTCTGGGAATCGAACAGACAAAAGACGAAAGGGCACTGAAGAATGCTTATCGTGACAAGCTGGCGGTAACGAATCCGGAGGATGATCCGGAAGGCTTCAAGCGACTGCGGACGGCTTATGAGGAGGCCTGCCGCTATGCCAGAACGCCGGATGCAGAAGAGAACGAGGAGGCGGAACCAACGCTGGAGGACGATACTCCGGCAGGACAGTGGGTACGTGGTGTTCGGAAGGTCTATGAGAATATTACGGACCGCTGTGATGCGGAAAAATGGAAAGCGCTTTTTGAGGCGGATGACTTTCTTTCTCTGGAGGAAGAGGAAAACTGCACCACTTATCTGCTTCGTTTTCTGATGGAACATTATAAGCTGCCGACCGCAATCTGGAAGCTTCTGGATGAGAAAATCCACATTGTACAGAATGCGGGGGTCTTCAGAGAGCGCTTTCCGGCACAGTTTGTAAGCTATATGGTACATAAGTGCGAATCCGGGGAAGAAGTGGATTTTTCCGAGTTCCGTGGTGCGGAAGATGCGGATTACGATCAGTTTCTGCAATATTATGACAGAGCTTATCAGGCGCTGCAGGAGAAAAAATTACAGGAAGCGGAGCAGATGATCGGATGTGGGGATGCCCTGGGGATTACCCACCCTGTTATGGAGATCTGCCGTGCGTTCCTCTATGAAGGAAAGGGACAGACCGCAGAAGCCATTACTTTGTTAAAGAAACTGTCTGCAAAATATCCGGAGGATGATCTGATCGCTTACAATACGGCGGAAATACTGTGGAGAAATGAAGGGCGCGTAGAAGCGTCTGCTATTTATGGGAGTCTTCGGGAGAAACTGCCGAAACACTACATGGCGAACCTGCGTCTGACGGACTGGTATTATGAGCAGGGGAACTATAAAGAGGCAAAAAAATGTGCGGAAGAGATTCTTTCCGTAGGCGGAGACGACACATTTCTGGAGACACTGCAGAAGATCAACACCGAATTGGAACGGGAAATGAAACGGGAATATGCGCAGAACCATGATCCCGGTCTGGGACTGGATCTGGGCTGGTGCTATCTGCAGGATGGCAGGACCGATCTGGGAATCCGCACGGTCAGGGAGCTGGAAGCAAAAGTTCCTGCGGACAGGCGTGAGGAATATCTGGGACTTATGACAAAACTGCTGGCAGAAGCGGCAGAATATGAGAAGGCAATTTCCATGGCAGCCAAATGGGAAGAAAGCCTGGAGAAAAAGATCCTCCGGGATACAGATGCCGAAGAAGAGGAAAAAGACAGAGACCGGATCCGACAGTCACATATGATCCGGATGCAGTGCTATCGGGCTTATGGCTATGTACAGCCGGAAAAATTCGCCGAAGCCATTGCGGAAGCGGAAAAAGCCGAGACCGGAACGCCGAAGGATATCGGTATGCTGATCGAAAAGGCACAGATCTATGTGGAGATGGAAGAGTATGAACGCTGTGCAGAGATATCCCAGAAACTGATCGAGGATTATCAGGTTTACGCTGCATATGCCAACGAACTGGAAGCGGCGAAGAGGCAGTGGAATGCAGCAGGGGTGATCCAGAACGGCAGAGCCTGTTTAAATTATTTTCCAACCTATGTCAAGGCCTATGAAATGATGGCAAAGGTGTACATGGATCTGACACATCCGGAGGAACTGAAGGAACTGTTACAACAGGCGAAGGATAATAATGTCAAAAGTGTGATCCTGGATGCCTATGAATGGCAGCTGACCAATACTGGGCTTCCCCAGGAACAGATGAACGACGCCATAGATAAATTCCGGAAGAAATATCTGAGCAAACTGGAAGCGGGCAAGACCATATTTTACCGGAGAGGACTTCCGATCATTACGGAATATCTGTATGCCTACCCTTGTGAATTTTTACTGGTGGAGCGCGGAGATTTTCATAATGCGGCAGGCTGTCTGGAGGCGGCAAAAGCGGATTATGAAAAGGCGCTTTCCACGAACCCGGCCAATCCTTTTGCCTGGAAAGGACTGGCACGGATCCACAGATGCCGCGGCAAATACGATGAAGCCATGATCTGCCTGAGAAAATGTGTATTTTTCTATGAAAAGAGCGGAACACAGAATCATGCCTGGCCGGAACTGATTGCGGAACAGGCAGAAATTTATTTTTTGCTGGGCAATACGGAAATGGCGGAACAGTTTTACCGGAGATACCGTGAGATGACGGGAAGTGCCGGAGACCGGGACCGGAACCGTATGAGGGATTTCGCCAGATGTCTGGCCTGCAATGACAAGACTACGGAGGGATTAAAAGTTCTGGAGAAGGCATTCGTCAATGTACTGGATGCGGCAGGAGAAAAGCTGGATCTGTGTGTCTGGTGCGGGGAAAAGACGATCGCCGGAAATATTCTGACATCGTGGCCGGAGAAGATCGAACTGCTTGGGAAAAATACCGGGAATACCCAGGAGTATTTCGAAGATTACTTTTTCCATCTGGGATGGTATGGGCTGATCTGTGGTTCAGGAAAGGTGGCCATCGAGAATATGGATAAGGCACTGATCTTCCATAAGGAGGATCTCAGCAAAAAGGATGACATTGCGGACCTGATCCTTGCATGCATCCTGTACGGAGATAAGAAGAAAGGTGCTGACTATGCACAGGCGTTGAAAGCCTGCATGGAAAGAGAAGATAAAAGCGGCAAGGATGTGTATCTGAAATATCCGAAGCTTCGGATCGTACACGAATATCTGGCGGGATATTATACGGCCACCGATGAGGAACAGGATACGCTCCTGCAACTGGACAAAGACTGTTCCTTCTGCCATGGCTGTGTACATCCCGTCTGCGAGGAACTGGAGATGGTACGGATACTGCAGATGCTGAAAAAGGGCCGGGAGAAAGAAGCACTGGAGCGGCTGAAAGGGCAGATGCAGGAACATCCAGGAATGGGATTGCAGGCCATCTGGCACCGGTATCATTCGGAACAGGTGACGAAGGATACGGATCCTGCCGTAGCCGCTTTTCACAAGGAAAAGCCGCAGCCGGAGAAACGGGGATTCTGGCAGAGGCTGTTCGGGAAGAAGTAAAAAACTAAAATGAAGAGAGAAGAAAACATATGATAGTCGGAATCGATTTGGGAACCACCAACAGTCTGGTGGCAGTATTTACGGAGGAAGGACCTGTGATCATCCCCAACCGTCTGGGAAAACATCTGACCCCCTCTGTGGTCAGCGTGGATGAGAACGGCAATGTCTATGTGGGGGAGACGGCACAGGAACGCAGAAACCTCTATCCCGACAGTGTGGCGCAGGCATTTAAGCGCAGCATGGGAACGGATCGCACTTATGACCTGTCCGGCAAAAAGTTCCGTCCAGAAGAATTGTCCAGCATGATCCTGCGTTATCTGAAAGAAGATGCGGAAGCCTATCTGGGGGAAGAAGTCACAGAGGCCGTGATCAGTGTACCGGCCTATTTTGACGACAAGAGAAGAAAAGCCACCAAGCGGGCCGGAGAACTGGCCGGGCTGAAGGTGGAGCGTATGATCTCGGAGCCTACCGCAGCGGCGGTGGCCTACGGCCTGTACGAAAAAGAAAAAGACACCAGATTTCTGGTATTTGACCTGGGCGGCGGAACTTTTGATGTCTCCATTCTGGAGCTGTATCACAATATTCTGGAGGTGCGGGCGGTAGCCGGAGACAATTATCTTGGCGGTGAAGATTTCACGGAAGTGATGTCGAAACTTTTTCTGCAAAAGACAGGACTGCATTATAAGGATCTGTCGGAGAAAGAACAGGTGCGTCTCTATAAAAAGGCAGAAGAAGCCAAGCGGGGAATCAGTGATCAGACTGCGGTGACCATGGAACTTATGCTGGGTGAAGAGAACAAAACGGCAGAGATCGCCTTAAAAGAATATGAGGAAGAGTGCGAAGAACTGCTAATGAAGATCAGGGAACCGGTGAAGAAGAGTCTGGCGGATGCAGGACTGAAGCTGTCGGACATCGATGAGGTATTGCTGATCGGCGGAGCCACCAGACTGTCGGTGGTCAGGGATTTCCTGATCAGGCTGTTCCGCAAATTCCCGGATACAAGACTGAACCCGGACGAAGCCGTGGCACTGGGCGCGGCGATCCAGGCGGCCATGAAGGAACGCCGGGCGGAGGTAAAGGAAGTCATTCTGACGGATGTATGCTCCTTTACATTAGGAACGGAAGTCGTGGTGGAATACGAGGAAGGCAAATTTGAAGACGGCCGTTTCTGTCCCATCATTGAGCGCAACACCGTGATCCCCGCCAGTCATACGGAGCAGTTGTACACTGTCAGAGACAATCAGGACAAGGTGCGTGTCCGGGTACTGCAGGGAGAGAGCCGTTTCGCCAGAAATAATCTGTTTCTGGGAGAACTGAGCATTGATGTTCCCAAAGGACCCAGGGGCAGTGAAGCCGTGGATGTGACTTACACCTATGACATCAATTCCCTGCTGGAAGTGGAAGTCAAGGTGGTATCCACCGGACTGACCCAGAAAATGATCATCAAGGGACAGGACAACCAGATGACGGATGATGAGATCCAGAAGCGAATGGAAGAATTGTCCTATCTGAAGATCCAGCCCAGAGACCTGGAGGAGAACCGTCTGGTGCTTCTCAGAGCGGAGCGAATGTATGAGGAAGCACTGGGAGACCGGAGAAAAGAACTGGATCGTTATATCACTGTTTTCGAGGCTGCATTGAAAAAGGGTAAAAAAGAGGAGATCGAGGAGGCCAGAGAGGCATTGAACGAGATCCTGGAAGACGAGAATGAGTGATGTTTTATTCTTGACGCGGCGAAACGATAACATTATAATGTAGAAATGTAGGTTTATTTTCCGAAAGATGTAATTATTGAGACAAGGAGACCGAGAGAATGAGACAATTCACTTCTAATGAACTGAGAAAAGCCTGGAAACAATTTTATATAGACCGTGGCCACGTAGATGTGGGAGCAGTATCCCTGGTATCCGACGGTTCCACCGGTGTTATGTTTAACGTTGCCGGTATGCAGCCGCTGATGCCTTATCTGCTGGGACAGAAGCACCCTCTGGGTACCAGACTCTGTAACGTACAGGGCTGTGTACGTACTAATGATATCGATTCCGTAGGTGACAAGAGCCATGTAACCTTCTTTGAGATGCTGGGAAGCTGGAGCCTTGGTGATTATTTTAAGAAGGAACGCTGCCAGTGGAGTTTTGAACTGCTGACCCAGGTGTTCGGATTTGATGCGGATCATCTGGCTGCCACTGTATTTGCCGGTGATGATAATGCCCCCAGAGACGAGGAAGGCGCACAGTATCGTATCGCTTCCGGATTCAAAAAAGAAAACGTATATTATCTGCCCGCCGATGACAACTGGTGGGGACTGGAATATGGCCCCTGCGGTCCCGACAGTGAGATGTTCTATATCGCTGACAGACCGGATTGCGGACCGAACTGCGGCCCCGGCTGTGACTGTGGCAAATACACCGAGCTGGGTAATGATGTATTCATGCAGTATGAGAAGCATCATGACGGTCATCTGACTCCTTTAAAGCAGAAGAACGTAGATACCGGCTGGGGACTGGAGCGTATTCTGGCATTCTTAAACGGTACCAGAGATGTATACCAGACAGACCTGTTTTCTCCGGTGATCGCTTACATTGAAGAGGCTTCCGGTGTGAAATACAATGCGGATGAGAAGCTGACCAGATCCATGCGTATTCTGGCAGACCATCTGCGTACCGGCGTGATGCTGATCGGTGATGAGGCAAAGCTGCTTCCTTCCAATACCGGTGCCGGTTATATTCTCCGCCGTCTGATCCGTCGTGCGGTAAGACACGGACGTGCTCTGAATATGACTACAGAGCAGCTGCTGCATATTGCTGCAATGTACATTGATGAGATTTACGCAGAGAGCTATCCTCTGATGAAGAAGAACAGAGAGTTCATCTTGAATGAGCTGCAGAAGGAAATCGCCCGTTTCGAGAGCACTCTGGAAAATGGTATGAAAGAGCTGCAGAAGATTCTGGAGCAGAAGAGAAGCGAAGGTAAGAAAGAGATCGACGGCAAGTCCGCATTCTATCTCTATGATACGTTTGGATTCCCTCTGGAGCTGACTGTGGAACTGGCACAGGAAGAGAACCTGACCGTAGACGAGGAAGGGTTTGCCGCTGCCATGGAAGAACAGAAACAGAAGGCGAGAGAAGGACAGAACTTCTCCCAGAAGCTGACCACAGCCGCAGGTGTATTTGATGCACTGGATGAGGCGCTTACCAGCGAATTCGTAGGTTACGATACTTTGACCGCTGACGGTAAGGTGGCAGCACTGGCTACCGAGACAGAACTGGTGGATACCTTAAAAGAGGGAGAGGAAGGCACGCTGATCACAGACATCACTCCTTTCTATGCTACCATGGGTGGCCAGAAGGGTGATTTCGGTGTGATCCGTACCCAGAACGGTACTTTCGAAGTGGCTGAAACTGTGAAAATCGCAGGCGGACGGATCGGTCATGTGGGTAAGGTCGTATCCGGCAGTGTATCTGTAAATGACAAGGCAGATCTGGCGGTAGATAGCGATAACAGAAAAGCAGTATGCAGGAACCATTCCGCAACCCATCTGCTGCAGAAGGCATTACAGACGGTACTGGGTGATCAGGTAGAACAGCAGGGTTCCTATCAGGACGGTGCGAGAACCCGTTTCGACTTCAGCCACGGACAGGCTATGACCGCGGAAGAGATTGCAAAAGTAGAAGCTCTGGTAAATAAAAAGATTGCTGAAGATCTGGCAGTTGTTACCGATATCATGAGTATCGAAGATGCGAAGAAGAGTGGGGCAATGGCTCTGTTCGGTGAAAAGTACGGTGAGACCGTCCGCGTGGTATCTATGGGAGATTTCTCCAGGGAACTGTGCGGTGGTACCCATGTAAAGCACACCGGAGAGATCGGCTATTTCAAGATCCTGTCCGAGAGTGGTGTTGCAGCCGGTGTCAGAAGAATTGAAGCACTGACCGGTGCAAATGTCATGGCTTATTATCAGGCAATGGAAGAGAGCTTCAACCAGGCAGCCGCAGCTGCAAAGGCTACTCCGGCAGCTCTGACAGAGAAAATCCAGCATATGCAGGCAGAGCTGAAGGCACTGAATACAGAGAACGAGTCCCTGAAGGCGAAGATGGCACAGTCCGCATTGGGCGATGTTATGAATCAGGTAGTGGAAGTTAAGGGTACCAAGCTTCTGGCAACCAGTGTCGAAGGCGTGGATATGAACGGCTTAAGAGATCTGGGTGACCAACTCAAGGGCAAGCTGGGCGAAGGCGTTGTAGTACTGCTTTCCGCACAGGACGGTAAGGTGAATATGGTCGCCATGGCAACCGATGGCGCTGTAAAATCCGGTGCCCATGCCGGCAATCTGATCAAAGGAATCGCTGCTCTGGTAGGCGGCGGTGGCGGCGGACGTCCCAATATGGCACAGGCCGGCGGTAAGAATCCTGAAGGTATCCCTGCAGCAATCGGGGAAGCTGCCAAGGTATTGGAGGGTCAGCTTTCATAATGGAACGAGAGCGTTTAAAATCCCGTCTGGGCTTTATCCTGCTGTCCGCGGGCTGCGCCATCGGTATCGGCAATGTATGGAAATTCCCGTACATGGCCGGCCAGGGCGGCGGTGGAGCCTTTGTATTATTTTATCTGATTTTTCTGGTAATCCTGGGATTACCTATTATGACCATGGAATTCGCTGTGGGAAGAGCCAGTAAGAAGAGCCCTGTGAAAGCGTATCAGGCATTGGAAAAGCCGGGACAGAAATGGCATATTCACGGTTATTTCACCCTGGCAGGCTGTTATCTGCTGATGATGTTCTATACCACAGTGGCAGGATGGATGCTGCATTATTTTTACATGACAGCCACCGGCAGACTTTCCGGACTGTCCGCAGATGCGGTAGCAGACCAGTTTACCCGGATGTTATCGAATCCGAAGGTCATGATGTTCTGGATGGTGCTGGTAGTAGTCATCGGTATCGGTGTCTGTGCCGGCGGATTGCAGAACGGCCTGGAACGTGTGACGAAGGTCATGATGATCGCTTTACTTGCAATCATGGTGGTGCTTGCCATCAACAGCTTTTTCATGGATGGTGCAAAGGAAGGACTGAAGTTCTATCTGGTACCTGATTTTAACCGTATGCAGGAAGTCGGTGTGGTAACGACCCTGGTGGGAGCCATGAATCAGGCGTTCTTTACCTTAAGTCTCGGCATCGGCGCCATGGCAATTTTCGGCAGCTATATCGACAAAGATCATTCTCTGCTTGGTGAGTCCGTCAGAGTCGTGGTGCTGGATACTTTTGTGGCAATTACCGCGGGACTGATCATTTTCCCGGCATGCTTTACTTACGGGGTGGATCAGACCTCAGGTCCCAGCCTGATCTTCATTACCTTACCGAATATTTTCGCCAACATGCCTTACGGCCGCCTGTGGGGGAGCCTGTTCTTCCTGTTCATGGCATTTGCTGCATTGTCTACCGTGCTGGCGGTATTTGAGAATATCATCTGCTGTGGCATGGAGCTGACCGGTGTAAGCCGTAAAAAGTCTTCCCTGGTCAATCTGTTCCTGATCATTGCGCTGTCGGTACCCTGTGTACTGGGCTACAATGTATGGAGCTGGGACGGTTTCTCCATCTTCGGTGGAGCGGTACTGGATTTCGAAGATTTTCTGGTAAGTAATCTGTTCCTGCCTTTGGGCTCCCTGGTATACCTGTTGTTCTGTGTGACCAGATACGGCTGGGGCTGGGAAAACTATAAAAAGGAAGTAAATACCGGCGAAGGATTGAAAATGCATGACTGGATGCGCGGTTACCTGATCTATGGACTGCCTCTGATCGTGATCTTTATCTTTCTGTTCGGAATTTATGACAAGTTTTTCGCCTGAGATAAAAAATATTAAAATATCTATTGACGAATGCATTTTTTATGCTATAATATCAGATGTGTGCAGATTGATTGTACATTAAAATAACCCAGTCAGTCATGTTACTTGAAGGGACTGAAGGGAGGTCGGGTGTAAGATGTCAAACGTAATCGTAAAAGAGAACGAGACTTTAGATAGCGCTTTACGTCGTTTCAAGAGAAGCTGCGCTAAGGCTGGTATCCAGCAGGAGATTCGTAAGAGAGAGCATTACGAGAAGCCTAGCGTAAAACGTAAGAAGAAGTCTGAAGCAGCAAGAAAACGTAAATATAACTAATGCAAAACAACAGTCCTCGGCGTATACACCGGGGACTTTGTACTTATGAGGGAAAAGAAATGTGGAATTATGAAATACTGGGAACAGATGTCTATCATCTGTTGGCAGCGTTTGTATTGTACAGTATTCTCGGGTGGGCATTGGAATCTGCGTATATGTCTTTCTGTAATCATAAACTGACGAACCGAGGATTCGGCAAGGGTCCGTTCTGTCCGATATACGGCTTTGGCGGAGTATTGGGATATCTGATCTTAAGTCCGCTACGCGGAAAGCTGGTAAAGCTGTATTTCCTGGGGGCACTGCTTGCAACGATGTTTGAGTATCTGGTTGGGATCGGTATGATCCAGTTCCTGGGGGAACTCTGGTGGGATTACAATAATAAACCGTTTAATTACCGCGGCATTATCTGCCTGGAAAGTACAGTCGCCTGGGGCTTTTATGCCATCGGTATCGTACAGTTCGTACAGGATGCCATGTATCATATCATTGACAGGGTGCAGGTACAGATCGGTACCCGTATGATACAGTTGATTCTCGCCGTTGTAGCGATAGATTACGCCATACAGCTGTACAAGGTGTTTAAGAATGAGATTCATAGCCGGAGCGAAAAACTGAAGGAACGTTGGCAGACAATGATTGCCCGTTTGTAGTTTTTTTGGGTATATACAAGGTCACACGACCATATCTTTTATTAGAAAGGATAGGGGAGTGTGGCTTTTTTATGCAAAAAAACAGAAAACGTATCTGTAGTTTGATCGTACTTCTTTTTTTCGGAATGCAGATTTTTTGGTGGGATGTCTGCGAGGCTTCGGCAGAACCGGCAGCCATACAGGCACCCAGCGCCGTATTGATGGAGAGCACAACAGGAAAGGTGATCTTTGAACAAAACGCCACGGAGCGTAGAAGCCCTGCCAGTATTACCAAAATCATGACATTGCTTCTGACTTTTGAAGCTTTGGAGGAAGGGAAGATCGGAGTACAGGATCCGGTGACGGTAAGCGCCTATGCCAGTTCCATGGGAGGCTCACAGGTGTTTTTGGCAGAGAATGAAGTACAGACCTTAGAGACGCTGATCAAATGTATTGCTGTGGCTTCGGGAAACGATGCAAGCGTTGCAGTGGCGGAATACATAGCGGGCAGCGAAGAGGCTTTTGTACAGAGGATGAACGAAAAGGCAGCGGAACTTGGCATGGTGGATACTCATTTTGAAGATTGCTGCGGTCTGACGGATTCCGACGGACATTATACGACGGCAATGGATGTGGCACGTATGTCCAGAGAGCTTACCGTAAAATATCCGAAAATCTTCGAGTATACCGGAATCTGGATGGAAGATATCACGCATGAGACCAGGCAGGGGACTTCTCAGTTTACCTTAAACAGCACCAACAAATTGTTGAAACAATATCAGTGGGCAACGGGGTTAAAGACAGGATCCACTTCCAAGGCCAAATTCTGCCTGTCCGCAACGGCAACGAAAGACGGAATTGATCTGATTGCCGTGGTGATGGGAGCACCTGACTATAAGGCTCGTTTTCAGGATGCGCAGACATTGTTAAGCTACGGCTTCAACATCAGCGACCTGTACCTGGATGAGAATACGGATCCGCTGCCCAAATTACCGGTAGAAGGCGGTGTGGAAGATACGGTTCCCATCAAATATCAGAGTGAATTCCGGTATCTGGATACGGAAGGGAATTCCTTAGACAGCGTGGAGAAAAAGCTGGAATTGCCGGATGTGGCAACAGCACCCATTCAGGAGGGCACGGAAGCTGGCAGGGCAGTGTATCTGCTGAACGGTACAGAGATCGGCAATGTCCCGATTTTGTATGAAAATGCGGTTGCCAGAGCGGTGTATCGGGACTATCTGCGAAAAATAATGGAATTTTATCTTTTGTAAGCCCGGAAAATATGATATACTATAGAACATATTGGCAAGACTTCGGAAGATACCATGGGGGCAAACGATTTGGATGTTATAATTACCGTGATTGCAGTGATTCTGGTAATATTCCTGTGGATAATACTGTATGACAGCAATCGTTTTGTAGTACGGCATTATTCCATACAGGACCGCAGAATCCGGAAACCTGTGAAAGCAGTGGTTCTGGCGGATCTGCATAATAAGAGATACGGAAAAGAGAATGAACGTCTCTTGCAGGCGATTGATGAGCTCCATCCGGATATGATCCTGATCGCCGGGGATCTGCTTACCGCCAAACCGAAAGCGGACTTAGATGTGGCAGTGGGACTTGTGACAAAGCTCTCCGAAAAATATCCCATATATTATGGTAACGGGAATCACGAGCACAGATTAAAATTGTACCCGGAGAACTATGGAGAGATGGGAGAACGTTACGAGGCAGCACTGCAAAAAGCCGGTGTCAACAGACTGGTGAATGCGCATGTGGATCTGCCGGAGGCAGGAATTCGTATCTACGGTTCGGAGATAGATAAGCTGTATTATAAGCGGTTTGGTATCCAGCCCATGGATGATGCTTACCTGCAGGAGCTTTTGGGACAACCCGCTGAAGAAAACTACACGATACTCATTGCCCATGATCCGGATTACTTCCCCAATTATGCTGCGTGGGGTGCCGATCTGGTGCTTTCCGGGCATGTGCACGGCGGTATGGTGAGAGTTCCGTTCTGGGGGAGGGGCGTGGTATCGCCCAATATCAGACTTTTTCCGAAATACGACGGCGGTGAATTCACGCTGGGAAAAGCGACAATGCTGTTAAGCAGAGGTCTGGGAATGCATACGATTCCTATCAGACTGTTTAATCCGGGAGAGATTCTGGAAGTGAATCTATTGCCCGGAGAAGAGTAAGATGCGGTGAAACACCGTGAGGGAAAATAGGAGTTTTGATACATGGCAATTTCTGTAAAACTGGAAGCGTTTGAAGGACCGTTAGACCTGCTGCTTCATTTGATTGAAAAAAATAAAATAGATATCTATGATATCCCCATTGTGGAGATCACGGCGCAGTATCTGGATTATATCAAACAGATGGAACGGGAAGATATGAATGTCATGAGCGAGTTCCTCGTTATGGCAGCTACCCTGATTGATATCAAATGTAAAATGCTGTTGCCCAAGGAAGTCAATGAAGACGGTGAAGAAGAGGATCCCAGAGCCGAACTGGTACAGAAACTGTTGGAATACAAGATGTATAAATATATGTCTTTTGAACTCCGAGACCGGCAGGTGGATGCCGCGAGAAATATGTACAGAGAGCAGCATCTTCCCAAAGAAGTGGAAGCGTACAGGCAGCCGATCGATTATGAAGAACTGATCGGAGACATGAACCTGAACAAGCTTCATGAGATTTTCAAATCCATCGTGAAAAAGCAGGAGGACAAGATCGACCCTGTCCGCAGCCAGTATGGTAATATTGAAAAAGACGAAGTGGATATGGATATGAAAATGCTGTATGTGGAGGCCTATGCAAAAGAGCATAAGAACTTCAGTTTCCGGAAACTTCTGGAAAAACAGCACAGCAAGATGGAAGTGATCGTGACTTTTCTGATCATTCTGGAGCTGATGAAGACCGGCAAGATCAACATCAGTCAGGAAAATATATTTGATGATATTATGATCACATCCAATATATAAAGTTATATATGATTACAGAGATATGATATAGAGAAGCACGATAAAGGTAATGAGGTTAAAAAATGGAGCGCAGTAAAGCAGAAGCAGTAATAGAAGCCATACTTTTTACCATGGGAGATTCTGTGGAGATCAGCAGACTCGGGGAAGTAATCGAAGAGGATGTGAAAACGACGAAGTCGATCCTGAAAGATATGGCAGCAAAATATGAGGAAGAAAACCGTGGAATTGCATTGACACAGTTTGACAATTCCGTGCAGCTTTGCACCAAGTCGAATATGTATGAATATCTGATCAAAATCGCAAGGACACCGAGAAAAATGACCTTGACGGATACGGTTCTGGAGACGTTATCCATCATCGCGTACAAACAGCCGGTGACAAGACTGGAGATCGAGAGAGTCCGCGGTGTCAGCTGTGACCATGCAATCAATAAACTGTTGGAATATGATCTGATCACAGAACTCGGCAGACTGGATGCTCCCGGCAGACCACTGTTGTTTGGCACGACAGAACAGTTTTTACGCTGTTTTGGTGTAAAGAGCCTGGAGGAATTGCCGGAACTGAATCCCGTGCAGGTGGAGGAATTCAAACAGCAGGCAGAACAGGAAGTGCAGCTGACACTGAATATATAATTGCCCGGAACTGCGTTAAACGCAGTGTGCTCTCATGACTTAATGAGCCGCAAGGAAGCCTGAGCGGCTGCAAAAATATAACATCAACCGTTTCGAATAGGACAAAGAATAAGCCTCATAATAATAACTAACCCTTTTGGGGAGAGATAGGATTATGCGAGGCTTTTTTTGTGCCCTGATTGCAGGGGCGTTGTTGACAGAAAGTGTGTTTTGTGCACAGGAAACACAAACATTGCAGGAGTTACAGCTGTACGCACAGGGGGCGGTACTGATGGATGCCGATTCCGGAAGAGTATTATATGGGAAAAACGACATGCAGCCGATGGCAATGGCGAGTACCACCAAGATCATGACCTGTATTCTGATCCTGGAAAATACTTCTCTTGAGGAAGAGGTTCCGGTATCAGCGTATGCATCGGGAATGCCTAAGGTAAAACTATACATAAAACAGGGGGAGCATTATACAGTAAGGGATCTGCTGCATTCACTGATGCTTGAAAGCCACAATGATGCCGCAGCCGTACTTGCGGAATATGCCGGTGCAAAACTTCGGGGAGAAGAAAAAGAAATTTCGGCGCATACAGCAGAGGAAAGTAAAAAAGCGATCCACACATTTGCGGAAACAATGAACGAAAAAAGTAAGGAGATCGGGTGTGAGGATACCTGGTTCATTACACCGAACGGTCTGGATGCCACAGAGAGTTTTTCCTTATCGGATGGTACAGTGTTTACAGAAGAACACCATACTACAGCGAGAGACCTGGCACGGATTTTAAGATATTGTATCAAAGAATCGCCGCAAAAAGATAATTTTTTGAAGATTACAAGAATGCAGGATTATGCATTTACGGCAAATGGACGTTCTTTTCAGTGTCATAACCACAATGCACTTTTACAGATGATGGACGGTGCCCTGACCGGGAAAACAGGGTTTACCAATAAAGCGGGATATTGTTATGTCGGGGCACTCGAAAAGGACGGAAAATGCTTCATTGTGGCATTGCTTGCGTGTGGCTGGCCGAATCATAAGACTTATAAATGGAGTGACAGCAGAAAGCTGTTGGAATACGGTATGGAGAATTATCATTACCGGAAATTTTCCGAAGAAACATTCGAAGGCAAAGACCGGCTGCTGCAGCCGATTCCCGTAACGGAAGCACAGAATGAGAGCCTGGAAACAAAGGTACTGCTCAGTGTCCGTATGGATCCTGAACCTGAGGGAAGGGAGGGAATATTAATGACACCGGAAGAGAAGACAGAGATTTTATATCGCAAAGAAAAAGAACTTACGGCGCCGGTGACGGAGGGAGAAGTGGTCGGTGAAATCTGTTATCTGGCAGACGCAAAAGTCTGGCGCAGAGAAAGGCTGCTTGCTGCGGAAACGGTGGAAGCAATCGATTTGTCCTGGTGCGGGAGTCAAGTTCTGAAGCGCTTTCTGCTTACGTTTTCTTAAAGAAATGCCTAAATGTACAGCGATATATTTCCTCTCTGGAAAGCATCAGTAACGCCGGTAAAATGCATGCAAGTAATTTGTAAAGCAATATAAAAATGACGGGAAAATTGCTTAAAATGAGGTACAATATATAAATTTTGTAAAAATCTGCAATTCGTTCTTTGCGAGTTGCAGATTTTGTGTTATACTACAAACTGTTAATCATGGGGGCATTTGTGCTTCTATATTAATAATGTTTTCTATTATATTTTATTATATTATCAACGGAGGGCTGAAAACATATGAGTACTACTTCAAAAGCGAGTCAAAGAATAGCAGCTTTACTCGATGACAACAGTTTCGTTGAAATCGGCGGACTTGTAACCGCAAGAGCTACGGATTTCAATCTGAAACCCAATGAAACTCCTTCTGACGGCTGTATCACCGGCTACGGAGTGATCAATGGAAATCTTGTATATGTATATAGCCAGGATGCTTCCGTACTGAACGGAACCATTGGTGAGATGCATGCCAAGAAGATCACTAACCTCTATGATCTGGCAATGAAGACCGGAGCACCTGTGATCGGACTGATCGAATCTGCAGGCTTGAGACTGCAGGAAGCAACCGATGCACTGGCTGCATTCGGTGAGATTTACTTAAAGCAGACCATGGCTTCCGGCGTGATTCCTCAGATCACTGCTGTATTCGGAACCTGTGGCGGCGGTCTGGGCCTGTTCCCTACCATGACCGATTTCACTTTCATGGAAGAGAAGAACGCCAGACTGTTCGTAAATGCTCCCAACGCTCTGGACGGCAATGTGATCACCAAGTGTGATTCTTCTTCCGCTAAGTTCCAGGCAGAAGAGAGCGGTAT
>CAKRRS010000002.1 GCA_934394665.1 uncultured Acetatifactor sp.
GTGCGGCACTGGCCATACTGATTCTGGCTCTTTTCCTGAAAGATGTAAAGCCGACAATCGTCGTAGCAGTCAGCATTCCGCTGTCTGTTCTGACGGCACTGGTTTTGATGTATTTTACAGATATCTCCCTGAACATAATGTCATTGTCCGGACTGTCTCTCGGCATCGGTATGCTGGTAGATAACTCCATCGTTGTCATAGAGAATATCTACCGTCTGCGATCCAAGGGTGTCAGCGCGGCGAGAGCGGCAGTCCAGGGTACGAGACAGGTGGCAGGTGCAATCATCGCATCTACCCTGACAACAGTCTGCGTATTCCTGCCTATGGTATTTACCACGGGAACCGTACGGGAACTGATGATGCCTATCAGCCTGACAATCATATTTACCTTGGGAGCGTCCCTGCTGATCGCTATGACGGTGGTGCCGGCGGCAGGATCTACCCTGCTTCGTAATTCTAAGGAGAAGAAGCATCCGTTCTTTGATAAGGTACAAAATGTCTATGGAAAAATGCTGGGATTTTGCCTGAAAGTGAAGATCGTGCCGCTCGCTATTGCGGTCGGCCTGCTGGTATACAGTATCTGGGCGGTAATGCGCATGGGCATCGTTATGATCCCGGACATGACATCCAATCAGATCGAGATCTCGGTGAAGATGCCGGAAGACACAGATAAGGAAGAGTGCTATCGGAGAGCGGATCAGATATTGGATGCAATGTCTACGATCGACGGTATCGGGGACGTGGGTGCCATGGCCGGAGGAGATACCACACTGATAGCTTCCTCTTCCGGATTGTCGGATGATACCTATGACCAGTTTTCCTTTATGGTACTGACGGAGGATGAAAATGTGGGAGAGGCAGAGGTGAAGCGGATCTGCCGAGAAATCGAAGAACGCACGGCAGGTATTGACTGTGAACTTACGATTTCCACCGGAATGTCCGAAATGAGTACGATGATGGGATCCGGACTTTCCATCAAGGTATACGGCGATGATCTGGATACGTTGACGAAGATCACCAAAGATATCTGCGATATGGTAGCGACGATTCCCGGATATGAAAATATTTCCAACGGACAGGAGGAACCGGATCAGGTCATCCGCCTGGTACTGGATAAAGATGCCGCAATGCGTAAAGGACTGACGGTTGCCCAGATTTTCTCCGAACTGAGCGGAAAGCTTACGGAGAGTACAGATGCAGCCACCGTTACGATCAACGGTGATGACATGAAAATCGTGGTAAAGGATGGCAGAGAGCCTTTGACCAGAGAGAATCTGCTGGATTACAACTTTGAGATCAAGACAACGGATGATAACGGCAATACAGTGACGGAAGACCATCCGCTTTCTGAATTCGCAACACTGGAGACGGAAGAGGGCGTACAGAGTATCAATCGTGAGAACCAGAGCCGGTATATGACGGTGACGGCTACGGTAGCGGAAGGAAGCAACGCAACGCTTCTGTCCAGAGAGTTACAGCCCCTGCTGGATGCTTATGAGCTCCCGGACGGCTATACCATGGATACAGCCGGAGAGTCCGATACGGTAAATCAGATGGTGATCCAGATGAGTAAGGTGCTGCTTCTTGGCCTGGCACTGATCTATCTGGTTATGGTAGCACAGTTCCAAAGTCTGCTCAGCCCGTTCATCGTATTGTTCACCGTGCCGCTTGCTTTCACGGGAGGTCTGATCGGACTGCTTGTCATGAACGAGCCGCTGTCCGTCATGGGCATGATGGGATTCATTGTCCTGTTAGGTACGGTCGTTAATAACGGTATCGTGTTCGTGGATTATGCGAACCAGCTCCGTATGGGCGGCCTGGAGCGCAGAGAGGCTCTGATTGCTACCGGTAAGACAAGAATGCGTCCTATCCTGATGACGGCACTTACGACGATCCTGGCAATGGCGAGCCTGCTGGTGGGAGATGATCTGTCCAGTCAGATGTCCAAGGGTATGGCAATTGTCGTGGCAGGAGGACTGGCCTATGCGACACTGATGACGCTGTTCATCATTCCTGTCATGTACGATATTCTCTTCAAGAGAAAGCCTTTGCAGGTAGATATCGGCAGTGAGAATCTGGATGATGTGCCGGATGATGCGGCGGATTATCTGCGTCAGAAGGAGTTAGAGGAAGAAAAGGAACAGAAAAAGTCGGAAAAAGCATGACACGTCCGGGAAATATCCGAAGTCGAAGAAAGTTGAACAGGATAGTTATAGAAATTGTAGCAAAAAAAGAAAAAATTCTATTGACAAAGAGAAAAACCTTTGTTAGAATGTAACACGGTGATTGCGTTAGCAGTCACGTGTGCTGCTGTGGCTCAGTCGGTAGAGCGTCGCATTGGTAGTGCGGAGGTCACGGGTCCGATTCCCGTCAGCAGCTCTGATGGATAAATGGAAACCTTGAAATATAAGGTTTCCATTTTTTGTGTATACGATGAGCTAAGTACAAATTTGTAAGTGTGGTATAGAGCAGAGTTCTGGGGATTCTTCGGAATCCTCTTTTTAGTTGGCAGCAGGCACGTAACGTGGTACAATAAAACGGAAGCGATTGCACATGTATTTTCAGGAGGGGAACATGAAGATAAAATGCGACTGGTGCGGCAGCTGGATCAACGACTTTGATCAGGTCTGCCCGAACTGCGGCGGTGTCAATAACAATTACAACCGCCATGCCAACGGTGTACCGCAGACCATTGAGGAACTGAAAGCCTGGGCGAAGGAGAGGAACCTTCCGCTGGAGGAGATGCGGACCTTTATCGGAGAGGATTATAAGGGAGCCAAAGCCTTCGGTATTTACAAGGACGAGACCGACGGCACTTTCGTAGTCTATAAGAATAAGGAGGACGGCACCCGGGCAGTACGTTATAAGGGGACTGATGAAGCCTATGCGGTGAACGAGCTTTACCAGAAGATGAAGGAACGGGTGGCAGTGCAGAAGGCACACCAGCAGCCGAAGGCTGCGAAGCCGGCTCCCGAGGCTTCTGTTTCTGCGAAACAGAGACAATCAGAAAAAAACCTGTCAAAAGCTCTTTTTCCCATTTGCCTGATAACAATAGTGGTAATCATAATATTGTCAGTAATTTTTGCACTCATCGGGGAAAGCGGACCGGCTTCCGGCTACTACACTTATGGAGATCAGAGCTATTACTATTATTCCGGGGACTGGTACGAGTGGGAGAATGATTCCTGGCGTTATGCACCATCGGAGTCCTGGATGGACAGTGACTATGAGAGTTACTACGATTCCTACAGCTATGACAGCGGTGCGGAATATGAGGATTTTGAGGATTCACCTTATTACACTCCGTATGAGGACAGCAGCAATAATGACGATAGCTGGGATGATGACAGCTGGGATGATGACAGCTGGGATTCCGGTTGGGATTCCAATGACAGCTGGGACTCCGGTTATGATGACTGGGGATCTGATTGGTAAAATGTGATTTAGAATACCTACAAAGGAAGTCTTTGACAGGCTTCCTTTGCTTTTCACACTATACAAGAGCCGGATATAAGGAGAATTATGAAAAAAACAATAACAGCAGTAGTATTTGACATGGACGGTGTGTTATTTGACACTGAGAGAATCTACAGGGAGTGCTGGCGAGAAGCAGCAGAACCTACGGGACTTAAAAATGTGGATGAGATCTCCAAAGCTTGTATCGGCAGAACCTTACAGGGCACGAAGGAAGTGTTCGAAGCGGCGAAGGCAGAGCAGGGCATTGACCTCTCCTTTGAAGAATTGCATGAGGACTGTAGCCGGAGATTTAAGGAAAAGGAAGAACGGGATGGTCTTCCGGAGAAGCCGGGTGTGCATGAGATCCTGGAATATCTGAAGCAGAATCAGATTCCTACAGCGCTGGCATCGTCCACCAGAAAAGCAGCGGTCATGGAGC
Source organism: uncultured Acetatifactor sp. (assembly GCA_934394665.1). GTDB lineage: Bacteria > Bacillota > Clostridia > Lachnospirales > Lachnospiraceae > Acetatifactor. The sequence continues at coordinate 3,896 of CAKRRS010000002.1, forward strand.
ATCTGGACAGAGTGGGCATCACCGGATATTTTCAGAAGATCATCTGCGGAGATATGGTGGAAAACGGCAAGCCCGCTCCGGATATTTATCTGAAGGCCTGTGAGGAAATGGGAGTAGGTCCCGGACAGGCACTGGCAGTGGAGGATTCCTTTAACGGCATCCGCTCTGCCCATGCAGCGGGCTTGTATACGGTAATGGTGCCGGATCAGCTGCCACCCACAGAAGAGATTCTTACCATAGTAGATAAAAAGTGTGACAGCCTGACGGAACTTCAGGCACAGCTTCCGGAGCTTCTGGCGGTATGCGGAGACTGAGGATCATTCTGCTGCGGCATGAAACCACAGTACCTTACAGCAGTCACAGGAGGAATCCCGTCTGATCACATGATCCGTGTGAGCCGGTACCATAAATGAAGTACCGGGCAGCAGAGGGATTTCTTCGTTACCGATGAGAGCATATCCTTTTCCGTCCAACACGAAGAAGCCTTCCTGGTCATCATGCCTTTGCGGCATGTGATATTCTGTATTGCGATAGAGGGATACACCCATGCGGCAGCCGTTTACACATCCCTGGTTTTCATCTAACAGAGTGTACCCGGTGCGTTCGGGCATTTGGGCTATCATGGAATCTAAAGTAGTATAAGGAATCATTTGTATGCCTTTCTTTGGATGTTATGTAACGATGCAGTTACCATATTTTTAACAACAGTGTAACAGACTGAGAGAGGAAAAACAATAGACTGCCTGTTCGGGCAGAGTAAAGGAATTTAAAAATGGAAAATTTAAAAATGGAAGATAAAGTAACAATACACCCCGGTGAGGTTACATGGGAAGAAGTGCAGACATGGGAGCCGGAAAGTTTTGTACTGGTGGATACCAGAGGGGATGAAGCGGTAAATTACGGTAAGATTCCCGGTGCCATCGCTATTTCCGAGTGCGAACTGGGTGAAAAGCTGGCTGCGGCAGCCGGGGAGAAAAAAGTGATCCTGTATTGCAGCAGAGGACAGAACAGTAAGGTATCCGCGGAGTATTTCAGAGAACAGGGAATGGATGCCTACAGCTTACAGGGCGGCTATACCGGATGGCTTTTGAATCTGATGCAGAGGGAACAGCCCCGGGCGGAAGTGAATGAGAGAGCCCGTGAGATCGAGAAAAGTATCCGCAAGAAATTCCACAAGACGCTTTTTTCCAGATTTGCCAAGGCTATCAATGAATATGACATGATTCAGGAGAACGACAAGATTGCAGTATGTATCTCCGGCGGTAAGGATTCTATGCTGATGGCGAAGCTTTTTCAGGAGCTGAAGCGTCATAATAAGTTCCCTTTTGAACTGGTATTTTTGGTAATGGATCCGGGATACAGCGAGGCGAACCGTAAGATCATTGAGAATAACGCGAAGTTAATGGATATTCCCATTACCATCTTTGAGTCATCGATCTTCGATGCGGTGTATGATATTGAAGATTCCCCCTGTTATCTGTGTGCCAGAATGCGCAGGGGCTATCTGTACAGTCATGCAAAAGAACTGGGGTGCAATAAGATTGCCTTAGGCCATCATTATGATGATGTCATCGAGACGATCCTGATGGGAATGCTGTACGGCGGTCAGGTGCAGACGATGATGCCGAAACTTCACAGCACGAATTTCGAGGGCATGGAGCTGATCCGTCCCATGTATCTGATTCGTGAGGATGACATCAAACATTGGAGAGACTACAATGATCTACATTTTATCCAGTGTGCCTGCCGGTTCACGGATACCTGTACCACCTGCCGTACCGACGGCAGCAGTCCTTCCAAGCGCATGGAGATCAAGAACCTGATTGCTTCCCTGAAGCAGACCAATCCGTTCATCGAGGGAAATATTTTCAAGAGCGTGGAGAATGTAAATCTGCGTACGATCATTGCCTATAAAGAGGACGGCGTCAAACATCATTTTCTGGAACATTATGATGAGTGGAAGTAGATAATAACCAAGGCTCCAAAAGGTATTGCGAAGATATGTGGGAAATGACTGATGTTACATTGAAAGTGTTGTGATAGAATATCAGGAAAATACTTAAAAATGAAAATGTATGCATAAAAAGCATATTAGAAATAGTGCACCGTACTTGACGCAAAGGGGAAAGTTATTTTATAATAAAACGATATCGAGGTCGCAATGTTGCTACCTTGAATGATATGAGATCTTTCATGAGGGAATATCGGTATGAAGGACACTGGATGTCAGGGCAAGATGTACGGATGACGGACAGGATTGTGAGAACATAGGAGAAACTTATGATCAAGAGTATGACGGGATTTGGCAGATGCGAAACTGCCGAGAACAACAGGAAGTTTACCGTAGAGATGAAATCCGTAAATCATCGCTACCTTGATGTGAATATCAAGATGCCGAAGAAATTGAACTTCTTCGAGTCTGCCATTCGCGCAGAACTGAAGAACTACATTTCCAGAGGTAAGGTGGATCTGTTCATCACTTATGAAGATTTTTCCGAGAATACCTCCAATGTACGTTATAACAAGGATCTGGCAGCGGAGTATCTGGGATATCTGAAGCAGATGGCAAGTGATTTTGACCTGGATTGTGATATCAGAGTATCTACGTTGTCCAAATATCCGGATGTGTTCGTCATGGAAGAGCAGGATATCGACGAAGAAGAACTGTGGAAAGAATTGCAGAGAGCCTTAAAGGGTGCCTGTGAGATGTTCGTACAGACCCGTATCACAGAAGGCGGGCATTTAAGAGATGATCTGATCGGTAAACTGGATGGTATGTTAAAACTGGTGGATTTCATTACGGAACGTTCGCCCCAGATCATTGTGGAGTACCGTCAGAGACTGGAAGAGCGGGTGAAAGAGCTGCTGGGTGATACGACTGTAGATGAAGGAAGGCTTCTGACCGAGGTAACGATCTTCGCAGATAAGGTGTGTGTGGATGAAGAACTTGTGAGACTGCGCAGCCATATCGAGACCACGAAAAATACGCTGATCGCCGGTGGCAGCATCGGAAGAAAGCTGGATTTCCTGGCGCAGGAGATGAACCGTGAAGCCAACACGATCCTGTCCAAGTCCAACGATCTGGAAATCTCCAACTGTGCCATTGAGTTAAAGACCGAGATCGAAAAGGTCAGGGAGCAGATCCAGAACATTGAATAACGTGCTGCGAAGCAGTGTGGAGCACGATAGCGTGCGGTTTTGCGAATGGGGACTGCATAGGTACGAAAGGTGATACCATGAACCGATTGATTCATATAGGATTTGGCAATATTGTGAATACGGATAGGATCATCGCCATAGTCAGTCCGGAGTCCGCACCAATCAAACGTATGGTGCAGAAGGCAAAAGAAACCGGGCTTGCGATTGATGCCACCCAGGGGCGTAAGACGAAATCCGTGCTGGTCATGGAGAACAGCCAGATCGTTCTGTCGGCACTGCTTCCCGAGACGATTGCGGGAAGAGCACAGGCACTGTGGCCGGACGAAGAAAAAGAGGATAGCGAAGATGGAGAATAAAGGAATTTTAATGGTGATTTCCGGCTTTTCCGGAGCAGGAAAGGGAACTTTGGTGAAAAAGCTGTTGTCGGAATATGACAATTATGCGTTGTCGATTTCCATGACTACCAGACACCCCAGGGAAGGTGAGCAGGACGGAAGAGAATATTTCTTCCGCACCAGAGAACAATTTGAAGAAAATATTGCAAAAAACGGATTTATCGAGTATGCTCAGTATTGCGGCAATTATTACGGAACGCCGAAAGCATATGTAGAAGAACAGATGCAGGCAGGCAAGGATGTCATCTTAGAGATTGAGATCCAGGGAGCGATGAAGATCAAAGAGCAGTTCCCGGAGAGCCTGTTATTATTTGTGACACCGCCCAGTGCGGAAGAATTGCAGAAACGACTGGTGGGCAGAGGAACCGAGACCCCGGAAGTGATTGCACAGAGACTGGCGCGGGCTTATGAAGAATCAGAAGGCATGGATGCCTATGATTATATAGTAGTGAACGACGATCTGGACGAGTGTGCCGCAGAGGTACAGAAGTTTGTACTGGCAGCGAAAAACGAGCCGTCCCGTCGTGGGGAATTTATCAAAGAGATCAGAGAGGAACTGAAAGGTTTCGCGAAAGGAGCAAAATAAAATGTTACATCCCTCTTATACCGACTTAATGAAAGTAGTAAACAGCGACGTAGAACCCGGTGAAACTCCTGTAGTTAACAGCCGTTATTCTATCGTTATGGCAACTGCCAAGAGAGCAAGACAGATCATCGCGGGAGATGAACCGTTGGTAACCGCTAAGGTCGATAAGCCGCTGTCCATCGCAGTGGAGGAACTGAATCAGGGTAAGATCAAAATCCTTGGTGATGATGAGGAAGCATAAAACGCATGAAGATATTATTTGTATCCCTGGGTTGTGATAAGAATCTTGTCGATTCCGAGAAGATGCTTGGCATGCTCCAGGAAAAGGGGTATACCTTCACGGATGATGAAGCAGAGGCAGATGTTGTGGTAGTGAACACTTGCTGCTTTATCGGTGACGCCAAAGAAGAGAGCATCAATACATTATTGCAGATGGGAGAATTGAAGGACAGCGGACAGATCAAAGCATTGATCGCCGCCGGCTGTCTGGCGCAGCGTTATCGTGAAGAGATCCAGACGGAAATCCCACAGGTGGATGCCATCATCGGAACCACTGCAATCAATGAGATCGTAGCTGCTCTGGATGAAATCCTGGCAGGACAGAAAAAAAATCATTACGAAGATATCAATGCCGCCCCCGTGACAGAGACAGAACGAGTTGTCACCACAGGCGGACATTTTGCGTATCTGAAAATTGCAGAGGGTTGTGATAAACACTGTACTTACTGCATTATTCCCAAGGTCAGAGGCAACTACCGCAGCGTTCCCATGGAAAGCCTTCTGAAGGAAGCAAGGGAGCTGGCGGATAAAGGCGTAAAAGAACTGATCCTGGTAGCCCAGGAGACGACGCTTTACGGTGTGGATCTGTATGGGAAAAAAGAACTGCCCAGACTGTTGCATGAGCTGGCACAGATTTCCGGTATCTACTGGATCCGTATCCTGTACTGCTATCCGGAGGAAATCACGGAGGATTTGATCGATGCCATTGCGGCGGAACCGAAAGTGTGCAATTATCTGGATATTCCGATCCAGCATGCATCAGACAATGTGCTGAAGCGCATGGGACGACGCACTGACCAGGCAGAGCTGCGTGCCATTATCGGCAAACTTCGGGAGAAGATTCCCGATATCTGTCTGAGAACCACATTGATCAGCGGATTCCCCGGAGAGACACAGGAGGATTTTGAGGAATTATATCGTTTTGTAAATGAGATGGAATTCGACAGACTGGGTGTATTTGCATATTCGCAGGAAGAAGACACGCCGGCAGCAATCATGGAAGACCAGATTCCGCAGGAAGTGAAGGAATCCCGGAGAGACGAATTGATGGAACTGCAGCAGGCGATTGCTTTTGAAAAAGCGGAAGACATGGTAGGACGTGTGCTTACGGTAATGATTGAGGGCAAGGTCGCAGACGAAGAGACCTATGTTGCCAGAACCTACAGGGATGCGCCTAACGTGGACGGTTATCTGTTTGTGAATACTTCAGCAAATCTGATGACCGGAGATTTTGTAAAGGTTCTTGTGACTGATTCTAATGAATATGATCTGATAGGAGAGATATACCATGAGTAAAATGAATCTGCCGAATAAGCTGACGATTTTCCGCGTTATTCTGATTGTACCGTTTATTATTTTGTTATTGGGCGGTCAGACCGGATGGTTTGGCGACAACACGTTTGTGACAGATATGATCGCACTGGCTATTTTCATCATTGCCAGTCTGACAGATATGATCGATGGTAAAATTGCCAGAAAATACAATCTGATCACAGATTTTGGAAAGTTCATGGATCCGTTGGCTGACAAGCTGTTGGTTTGCTCTGCCATGATTGCACTGATCGAGATGAACCGCATCCCTTCCTGGGTGGTTATCATCATCATTGCCAGAGAATTTATCATCAGCGGCTTCCGTCTGATCGCTTCCGACAATGGCGTTGTCATTGCCGCAAGCTACTGGGGCAAATTCAAGACCACCTTCCAGATGGTCATGATCTGCCTGATGATCGCCAACTTCCCACAGTTACAGATCCTGACGGACATTATTATGTGGATCGCACTGATTCTGACCGTAGTATCTTTGATTGATTATCTGGTGAAGAATAAGGACGTTATGAAGAATACGAAGTAAGGGTTTTATTTCATCGAAAGGCGGTAGGACTATGACAGCTGAGATCATATGTGTGGGAACCGAACTGTTACTGGGGAATATTGTAAATACCAATGCGTCCTATCTGGCGGAAAAACTGGCGGGAGTCGGACTCGACTGTTATTATCAGACGGTAGTGGGAGATAATGCTAAGAGACTGGCAGGCGTTTTAAAATGCGCGATGGAACGCTCTGACGTGATTCTGTTATCCGGCGGACTGGGACCTACGGAAGATGATCTGACCAAAGAGACCGTGGCACAGGTCTGTGGAAAACAATTGTCGGTAGATGATCGCAGTATGGAGCAGATCGCGGAATTTTTTGCTGCCAGAGATCTACAGCCGACCGAGAATAACTGGAAGCAGGCAATGGTGCCGGAAGGCGCAAAAGTCCTGGAGAACGACAATGGAACAGCACCCGGTATCATTGTAGAGACAGAGAAAAATCACATTGTGCTGTTGCCGGGACCGCCTGCGGAACTGATTCCGATGTTTGAACAGCAGGTATTACCTTATCTGGATGAACTGACACCGGGCACAATCTGCTCTCAGATGGTGAAAATCTGTGGCATTCCGGAGAGCCAGGTGGAGGATATGCTGAAGGATCTGATTGATGAGCAGACGAATCCTACCCTGGCAACTTATGCCAAGACAGGGGAAGTACATATCCGTGTGACCGCTTCCGGAGAAAATGCAAAAGCAGCCGGCAAAGCGATCAAACCGGTGGTAAAAGAATTAAAATCCCGTTTTGGCGGTGACATTTACAGTACCAAAGCGGAAACAACACTGGAGATGGCGGTGGCTGATCTGCTGCTAGCCAATAAATTGACGGTAACGACGGCGGAGTCCTGTACCGGCGGCATGATTGCAGCCAGAATCATCAATGTGCCCGGCGTATCGGAGTGCTATAAGGCCGGTCTTGTGACGTATTCCAACAAGGCAAAGAGAAAGTTCCTGGGAGTACGTAAGAGTACGCTGGATAAATACGGAGCGGTCAGCAGCAAAACAGCAGGAGAGATGGCCAAGGGTGCAGCTCTTTTGATGAAAGCGGATGTGGCGGTTGCGGTGACGGGAATCGCCGGTCCCGATGGCGGAACCGCAGAAAAACCGGTAGGACTGGTGTATATCGGTTGCTGTGTAAAAGGAGAACTTACGGTGAAGGAATATCATTTCTTCGGAACCCGCAGCCAGATCAGAGAAGCATCTACTTCGGCAGCACTGATTCTTATGCGCAGCTGTATTTTGAAATACTTCAGCAAAGTTACCTTTGGTAAAAAGTAACAAAAAAGTAATTTGTGAGATACCCTCAAAACAGAGGGGGTCAAAATTGTAGATAGTGCTGAAAACTTTAGAAATGTATCATGCATCCTTGCGGAAAGGGGGGAAGTGTGATACATTCTTTTTGTATCTTGATTTTGCACCAAAACATATCTGTTATCTCTGATTATCGACAATTCAGGCATTCGCCAAAATTTCAGACGATTATCGGAATATAAAAAAGGGGGGATGCTATGAGGGAGTTTTAATGGACATAAAAGGAGTATAATTAAAATAGAGATTGACAAATGCGAACAAATGTTTTATTCTTATAAAAACAGAACATTTGTTCCTTGAGAAAAGGAGAGTAACATGGAAAAAGACGATAAGCTGAAAGCGTTGGATGCAGCGCTGAGCCAGATTGAGAAACAGTACGGAAAGGGCGCGGTAATGAAGCTGGGAGATCCCACAGCGCAGATGAACGTGGAAACGATCCCTACCGGCTCTTTAAGTTTGGATATTGCGTTGGGATTAGGCGGTATTCCCAAGGGAAGAATTATAGAGATCTACGGGCCGGAATCCAGTGGTAAGACTACGGTAACCTTACATATGATCGCAGAAGTACAGAAGAGAGGCGGCATTGCCGGATTCATCGATGCGGAACATGCACTGGATCCCGTTTATGCGAAGAATATCGGTGTAGATATTGACAACCTGTACATTTCCCAGCCGGATAACGGAGAGCAGGCACTGGAGATCACGGAGACGATGGTTCGTTCCGGTGCAATTGACATTATTGTTGTCGACTCTGTTGCCGCACTGGTACCGAAGGCGGAGATTGACGGTGATATGGGAGACAGCCATGTGGGCTTGCAGGCACGACTGATGTCCCAGGCATTACGTAAACTGACCGCTGTCATCAGTAAGTCCAACTGTACCGTTATCTTCATCAACCAGCTGCGTGAAAAGGTAGGTGTCATGTTCGGTAATCCCGAGACGACTACCGGCGGACGTGCCCTGAAGTTCTATTCCTCTGTAAGACTGGATGTCAGAAGAATCGAAGCACTGAAACAGGGCGGTGAAGTCATCGGTAACCGTACCCGTGTCAAGGTAGTAAAGAATAAGATCGCTCCTCCGTTCAAGGAAGCAGAATTTGATATTATGTTCGGCGAAGGTATCTCTATGGTAGGAGATATTCTGGATCTGGCTGCCAGCTGTGATGTTATAGCCAAGTCCGGTGCCTGGTATGCCTATGAGGGGAACAAGATCGGACAGGGCAGAGAAAATGCCAAGCAGTATCTGAAGGACAATCCTGCCGTGTGTGATGAGATTGCGGAAAAAGTGAGAGAACACTATGGACTGAAGGCAGATACCTCTGCAGCTGCTGCAGAGAAGGAAGAGTAAATCCATGCTGGTATCACAGGTTACGGAACTTTCCAAATCGAGAAGTAAGGTATATATTGATCAGGAATTCGCCTTTGTATTATACAAAGGCGAATTGCGTCTCTACCATATCAAAGAGGGCGAAGAAATCCGTCCGGAGGACTATCATACGATCCTGCAGGAGGTATTGCCGAAACGTGCAAAACTCCGGGCAATGAATCTACTGCAGGGAAGAGAGTATACGACTGCCCAGTTAAGGACAAAATTGCAGCAGGGATATTATCCTACGGAGGTGATTGAACAAGCCATTGCGTATGTGGCAAGCTTTCATTATATTGACGATCTGCGCTATGCCGTGGATTATATCACCTATCATGAGAACAGCCGCAGCAGGCGGCGGATCGAACAGGATCTGCAGGGGAAAGGAATTTCTGCAATTACCATAGAAGAAGCCTGGCAGAACTGGCGCGAGAATGGCGGAGTGCAGAATGAACAAAACATGATCCGGGAACTGCTTCGTAAGAAACATTATGATCCGGACGCAAAAACAGATTGGAAGGAACGACAGAAAATATACGCATTTTTGGCAAGAAAGGGATTCTCCGCTGAGGCAATCCACAAGGCAATCGGCGACATGGACAGTGATGAGTTTTAACGAAAAAACCTGTAAATCCGACAATATGTGGGACAAAAAGAAATAATGCACAAAGAATGCTTTCCCCAAGGAACTATTTTTGGAGTAATTGCGACTTGTACTTGACAGAGGGGGAAATTCAGTTTACACTAATAATGTTGTGAATTGCTTGTTAGAATGTACATAAATTGCATTCTATGATAAACGATAATTTGTATTGTCGAAGCAAAATGTACAATGAAAATTTCATAAGGAGGTGCTCCTGTAGTGGACACTAATATTGTAATAGTGATATTAGTGGTTTCTGTTCTTGCAGCAGTTGCAATAACCGCAGTGGTGACAGCTATGATCACCAAGTCCCGTCTGAAGAAAAACGCAGAGGGAACGATCGGTAATGCAGAGGAAAAGGCAAGAGAGATTATTGATGAAGCCCTGAAGACTGCAGAGAACAAAAAGCGCGAATCACTCCTTGAGGTCAAAGAAGAGTCCATTCGTACCAAGAATGAACTGGACAAAGAGATCAAGGAACGCAGAGCGGAAGCCCAGCGGTATGAGCGCAGAGTTCAGCAGAAGGAAGAGAACATCGATAAGAAAGCAGATGCCATCGAGAAGCGCGAGGCTAGTTTGGCAGCCAGAGAAGAAACCTTAGGCAGAATGAAGGAAGAAGTCTCCAAGCTGAATGAGCAGCGTGTGCAGGAACTGGAACGAATTTCCGGATTAACCTCTGAACAAGCAAAAGACTACTTATTGAAAATTGTTGAAGATGAAGTGAAACATGAATCGGCCGTGATGATCAAGGAAATGGAGAGTCGGGCCAAAGAAGAAGCAGACAAGAAAGCAAAGGAATATGTGGTTAACGCAATACAGAGATGTGCAGCAGACCATGTCTCTGAGACTACAATTTCCGTTGTGCAGTTACCCAATGACGAAATGAAGGGACGTATCATCGGACGTGAGGGACGTAATATCCGTACCCTTGAGACCATGACCGGAGTAGACCTGATCATTGATGATACACCGGAAGCAGTAATTCTGTCCGGATTTGATCCGATTCGTCGTGAAGTAGCGAGAATTGCGCTGGAGAAGCTGATCGTGGACGGACGTATCCATCCGGCCAGAATCGAAGAAATGGTTGAGAAGGCGCAGAAAGAAGTCGAAGTAATGATCAAGGAAGAGGGCGAAGCTGCTACTCTGGAAGTCGGTGTACACGGTATCCACCCTGAACTTGTGAGATTACTCGGTAAGATGAAATTCCGTACCAGCTATGGTCAGAACGCATTGAAGCATTCCATCGAAGTAGCACAGTTGTCTGGACTGTTAGCTGCAGAACTGGGACTGGATGTGAGACTTGCCAAGAGAGCGGGACTGCTGCATGATATCGGTAAAGCAGTGGATCACGAAATGGAAGGATCCCATATTCAGTTGGGTGCTGAACTGTGTCGGAAATACAAAGAGAATGCTACTGTTATTAATGCAGTGGAATCTCACCATGGCGATGTAGAGCCTACTTCCCTGATTGCATGTATTGTACAAGCTGCTGATACAATATCCGCTGCAAGACCGGGAGCTAGAAGGGAAACACTGGAAACCTATACTAGCAGATTAAGACAGTTAGAAGATATCACAAACAATTTCAAAGGTGTAGATAAATCTTTTGCTATTCAGGCAGGTCGTGAAGTTCGTGTTATGGTAGTGCCCGAGCAGATTTCAGATGCCGATATGGTACTGTTGGCAAGAGATATTTCCAAGCAGATCGAAGCTGAATTGGAATATCCCGGACAGATCAAGGTAAATGTGATCCGTGAGAGCCGCGTAATTGATTACGCCAAATAACTGACCAGTCAGAAATGACAATTTCATAAGATGTAAGGAAAGCTGTTGTGCTTTAAGGCACAGCAGCTTTTTTATGTTTCATGGACAAAGGCGAAGCAGCCACCGTTTTTGGGAAAATTTTATAAAAAAAGTATTGTACAAAGAACTTTCTTATAGTATGATATTCGAAGTGTATGATTGTATACGATTATCCAACATTCACAGAAGAAAGCGTATTCCGATTGGGAAAAGACGAGAAAGGTATGGTACGAAATGAAAGCATATCAGGAATTAACCAAAGAAGAACTTTTAACATTGAAGGCAGAACTTAATGCAGCTTATGAAGATGCAAAAGGCAAAGGCTTAAAGTTGGATATGTCCAGAGGAAAACCTGCGGTAAATCAGCTGGATATGGCAATGGATTTTCTGGATGCGGTAAATTCTCAGAGCCTTATGAAAGCTGAGGATGGAATGGATGTGAGAAACTACGGCGGACTTGATGGTATTCCGGAGGCGAAGAAGCTGATGGCGGATATCATGGGAGTGCAGCCGGAGAATGTGATCGTATGCGGTAATGCGAGCCTGACAATTATGTACGATACCATTTCCCGTGCCATGACACAGGGAATCATGGGAAGCACTCCCTGGTGTAAGCTGGACAAGGTGAAGTTCCTGTGCCCTGTTCCCGGCTATGACAGACATTTTGCAATTACAGAACATTTCGGCATCGAGATGATCAATGTGCCGATGACTCCCCAGGGACCGGACATGGATCTGGTGGAGAAATTAGTCTCTGAAGATCCTGCCATCAAGGGAATCTGGTGCGTTCCCAAGTATTCTAATCCCCAGGGATATTCTTATTCTGACGAAACAGTGAAACGGTTTGCGGCGCTCAAGCCTGCTGCGGAAGATTTCCGTATTTTCTGGGATAACGCTTATGCAATTCATCATTTGTATGAGGACAGACAGGATAGCTTACTCGAGATTCTTTCTGAATGTGAAAAAGCAGGACATCCTGACATGGTATTTGAGTTCTGCTCCACGTCCAAGGTATCATTCGCAGGAGCAGGAATTGCAGCCATCGCTTCTTCCAAGGCGAACCTGGAGGATATGCGTAAATCCATGACGATTCAGACGATCGGCTATGACAAGATCAATCAGCTTCGCCATGTACGCTATTTTAAAGATATTAACGGCATCCGTGAACATATGAAGAAACATGCAGCGATTATGAGACCGAAGTTTGAAGCAGTGCTGAAAGTGCTGGAGGACGAACTTGGTGGCTTAGGCATCGGCACTTGGACGAAGCCTAACGGCGGTTACTTCATATCTTTTGATGCGTTGGACGGTTGTGCCAAGGCTATCGTGGCAAAGTGCAAAGAGGCAGGTGTTACCCTGACAGGAGCAGGTGCAACTTTCCCCTATAAGAAGGATCCGAAGGACTCCAATATCCGTATCGCACCGTCTTTCCCGACGCCGGAAGAGATGGCGCTGGCTACAGATCTGTTTGTACTCTGCGTCAAGATGGTAAGCGTGGATAAACTACTGGAAAGCAAGTAGAAATGGGAAGGAATGATATATCATGGAACAATTCAAGCGTCTCAGTCGTGATCTGGTAGCCAAAGGAGCGATTATAGATTATTATCAGGATACCATGCGGATTCCCAACGGCAATATCGCAAAATGGGATCTGATTGATCATAAAGGAGCGGCTGCCGTGGTTGCTGTGAGGGAAGACGGAAAACTTCTGATGGTCAGACAGTACAGAAATGCGTTGGAACGTGAGACACTGGAAATTCCTGCAGGTGGTCTGAACGGCAGAAACGAGCCTACCGATCAGGCAGCAATGCGTGAGTTACAGGAGGAGACAGGCTATCATACAGATCATGTGGAACTGTTAAATTCCATTTATACTACCGTTGCCTTTTGTAATGAGAAAATCGATATCTATCTGGCGGAAGGATTGCAAAAGCCAGGAAGCCAGCATCTGGATGAAGATGAATTTATCAATGTGGAGGCATATTCTGTAAAAGAACTGAAGCAGATGATCTATGACTGCAAAATTCAGGATGCCAAGACCATCTGCGGGATTCTGACGTATGCATCAAAACGGTCGGAGCGATAAGATTCCGTACAGTATCTTAAAAAGATTGGCAAGAACGGGAAAAAGATATGAGAAAGTAAACAGGAATACCTTGTGGATATCATACAGATGTCCACAAGGTGTTTTTTGAGTGGCTTGTATTATTATGCCACCCATAGCGTCTTTTTGTGTGGCAGGATATATTGAAGAAAGCAGTGGGAGAGATAGGAATGTTTTCCGCTGTTGTTTGCATATATTAGGTAACAACTGCTGACAGGAACCTGATTTTGTAATGAATGTAATGAACTGGAAAAACAATATCGCACCAGACGGAAAGCTGCCTTTACGGTTTCTTTTATTCGCAGGTTTTTTGGTGGGAGTGTTTGCTGCGTATTTTGGAAGACAAGTCTTTACGGCAGGTACAAGTCTGCTGAGTGAAGAAGCACTGTACCGGATGAAATATATGGTTGTGGATAGCAGCTTTCTTTTTTGGTATGTCTTGTGCAGAAGACTGCGGAATTTCCTGATCCCTGTCATTATGGCAACGACATATCTGGGGCTGATTTTCTGTGGGGGACTGACAGTGAAATACGGTTTTTCTTTTGGATTTTTCCTGAGCACAGCGATTTACCGGTATGGGTTCAAAGGAATTCTGCTTGGAATGGTAGGAATCTTCCCACATTATTTGTGCTATGTACCGGCAATGCTTCTGCTTCTTAGATGGTGTGAAGACATTTACAGAAGTATTTATTTTTATCATAATATTACCGGGCAGGGGAAAAAGTCCCTGCCCGGTAAACTTGGAAAACTATTATGCATTCTTGGAATATTTGTCATCGGATGTGTCCTGGAATGCTTTGTGAATCCGGGACTGTTACAAGGATTTTTGCAATCCTTCTGACCGCAACTTATTCATATTCGGCAATATCATAGATCAGGCGCTCGGTATCATCCCAGCCAAGGCAGGGATCGGTGATGGATTTACCATAGCAGCCGGCACCTACTTTCTGGTTGCCTTCTTCAATATAGCTCTCGATCATGACGCCCTTTACGAGCTGGTGCAGGTCTGCGCTGAGCTTACGACTGTGCATCACTTCTTTGGTGATACGGATCTGCTCCTTGAACTGCTTGTTGGAGTTGGAGTGGTTCGCATCAATCACACAGGCAGGATTCTTCAGATCCATTTTGTCGTACATTTCCCACAGACGGATCAGATCTTCATAATGGTAGTTCGGGATGTTGGCACCGTGCTTGTTCGTAGCACCGCGCAAAACGGTGTGAGCCAGGTCGTTGCCGTGCGTATTTACTTCCCAACCGGTATAGATAAAGGAATGAGGATGCTGGGCAGCATATACGGAGTTCAGCATAACGGAGAAATCTCCGCTGGTAGGATTCTTCATACCTGCAGCTACATCAAAACCGCTTACGGTCAGACGATGCTGCTGATCCTCTACGGAACGTGCACCGATTGCTACATAGGAGAGGATATCGGATACATATCCCCAGTTTTCCGGGTATAACATTTCATCTGCAGCGGTCAGACCGGTCTCTTTGATCGCTCTGATGTGCATCTTACGCATTGCCATCAGACCTGCCAGAAAGTCCGGTTTTTTCTCGGGATCCGGCTGACTGGTGATACCCTTGTAGCCTTCCCCGGTGGTACGGGGTTTGTTGGTGTAGATTCTGGGGATCAGGATCAACTTGTCCTTTACCTGTTCGTTGACTCTTGCCAGACGATTCACATAATCACATACGGAGTCCTCGTTATCTGCGGAGCAGGGACCGATGATCACCAGGAACTTATTGCTCTTGCCGGTGAGTACATCACGGATTTCGGCGTCTCTTTCTTCTTTGATTTTGGCTAATTCTGCCGGAAGGGGCAGCTCCTTGCGGATCTCCGCAGGAGTGGGAAGTTTTTTAATGAATTCGAAACTCATAGTATTCCATCGTGCCTAGGCACGTCCTTTCTGCTAAATGTCTTTGCCTATTATAGCCCAGTTTCCTTGTAGATGCAAGAGAATTTAGCGATTTAAAGCGAAAAAGAGCAAAACATAGGAAAATGGAGGAGCGATTGTAGTAATGTGCTAAAACGTTAATTTATAAAATTTTATTGACAGGATACTCATATTGCCATAAAGTTAGTTTATATAATGATTCTGTGAATTGCATGACAAGGTAACCAATCCGCGGACATCATAAGATCTGCCCGATATGAGTATGAAAACATACCATAATGGGCAGATCTGGATAGCGATTTGATGACACGGTACGAAAAGTGCTTCCGGTGAATCTATGAGGAAATGTCATTGGAAGTGGAATGGAGTAAAGGGGTCAGAAATCGTTGTCATAACAAAACTACGAGAGAGGGCAAAATTATGTACGGAACAATTTGGGCATTACTGCCGCCTGTGGTGGCAATTGTATTGGCACTGATCACAAAAGAGGTGTATTCCTCACTGTTTATCGGTATTGTAGCGGGAGCACTGATCTATACCGGATTTTCTCCGATTGCTACGCTGGATACCGTGATCAACGAGGGATTTATCAATTCTGTTGCGGATGCATGGAATATCGGTATCTTTATGTTCCTGATCCTGTTGGGAACGATGGTGGCTTTGATGAACAAGGCCGGCGGTTCTGCAGCCTTCGGAGAATGGGCGAAAAAGCATGTAAAGACCAGAGCGGGCGCATTGCTTGCGACTTTCCTGCTGGGCGTGCTGATCTTCGTTGACGACTATTTCAACTGTCTGACGGTAGGCTCCGTAATGCAGCCGGTAACGGACGGACACAAGATATCCCGTGCAAAACTTGCTTATATTATCGACGCTACCGCAGCCCCCATTTGTATGATCGCACCGATCTCTTCCTGGGCAGCTGCAGTATCCGGTATGGTAGATGAAGGCGTTTATTCCGGAATTGAGTTGTTCGTAAGAGCGATCCCTTATAACTATTATTCACTGCTGACCATTGTATTTGTCATTGGTATGGCACTGATGGGATTTGACTATGGTCCTATGGCAAAGCATGAACGCAATGCAATCGAAAAGGGCGATCTGTTCACAGAGGGAGAGCGTGTGGTAAATGCAGACAATGCGCCTAAGGGATCTTCCAAAGGAAAAGTATATGATCTGCTGATTCCGGTCATTGTACTGATCGTCTGCTGCGTCATCGGTATGATTTATGTCGGCGGATTCTTCGACGGTGTCGGCTTTATTGATGCTTTCAGTGCAACGGATGCTTCCGTGGGATTGCCCTGGGGATCTTTGATCGCACTGTTGTTTGCTATTGTTTACTATATGTGCAGACGTCTTGTTTCCTTTAAGGAAGCGATGAACTGTCTGACACAGGGATTTATAGCCATGGTACCTGCAATGCTGATTCTGACCTTTGCCGTTACCCTGAAGACCATGACCGGTCTGCTGGGCGCCGATGTCTATGTGGCAGACCTGATGCAGGGAGCATCCACCGGACTGACCAATATGCTTCCGGCGATCATCTTCCTGGTAGCATGCTTCTTAGCCTTTGCTTCCGGTACCAGCTGGGGTACTTTCGGTATTTTGATCCCTATCGTAACCGGTGTATTTACCGATCCTGTGACCGGCGCAATCGTACCCGGTGCAGAGCATCTGATCATCATCGGTGTCTCTGCCTGTCTGGCAGGTGCGGTTATGGGCGACCATTGTTCCCCAATTTCCGATACGACAATTATGGCATCCGCAGGTGCACAGTGTAATCACATCAATCATGTATCCACGCAGGTGCCTTATGTACTGACTGTTGCAGCAATCTCGTTTGTGACTTATATCATTGCCGGTTTTGTACAGAATGTGGTGATCTGCCTGGCAATCGGTATTTTGCTGACTTTGGGTACACTGGTTGTCCTGAAACGGATTTATGGACAGAGGAGAGTTGCATAGAGGTAACTGGAGAAGAATAAACAGAAGCTGCTGTCTGCACGCTGGCATGAGGCATCAGCTTCTTGACGTTCTAAATCATTTAAACAGCTAGGCTATGTAAGAAAAATTAGGAAAGCAGTATCTGTAAGATACTATGAGGAAACGTATCTATGAAGTACGATTATCTGGTAGTCGGTTCCGGCTTGTACGGAGCGGTTTTCGCGAGACAGGCGGCTGATCAAGGGAAAAAGGTTCTGGTCATTGACAAACGTCCGAATGTGGCAGGCAATATTTATACGGAACCGGTGGAAGGAATCCATGTCCACAAATACGGTGCACATATTTTCCACACCAATGATACCAAAGTGTGGAAGTATATCACGAGATTTGCCGAATTTAACCGTTTTACCAATTCACCGGTAGCGAACTATCACGGAGAACTGTATTCCCTTCCTTTCAATATGTATACCTTCAATAAAATGTGGGGTGTGGTGACGCCCGAGGAAGCAGCGGCGAAGATTGAACAGCAGCGGAAGGAAGCCGGTATCACGGAACCTGACAATCTGGAAGAACAGGCGATTTCCCTGGTCGGAAAGGATATCTTCGAAAAGCTGGTCAAGGGCTATACGGAGAAACAGTGGGGACGTGACTGCAAGGATCTTCCGGCATTTATCATCAAGAGACTGCCGGTACGCCTGACGTTTGATAACAACTATTTCAATGCATTGTATCAGGGCATTCCCATCGGCGGTTATACGAAGCTGGTGGAACATCTGTTAGACGGCATTGAGGTGCGCCTGAATACCGATTATCTGGAGCAAAAGCAGGAACTGGACAGAATGGCGGAGACAATCGTTTACACCGGTCCTATCGATGCATATTTTGATTATTCGTTAGGTGCCCTGGAATATCGCTCCGTACGGTTTGAGACGGAAGTGCTGGATATTCCGAATTTCCAGGGAAATGCAGCGGTCAATTATACAGATCGGGAGACACCCTGGACCCGGATCATTGAGCACAAGTGGTTCGAATTCGGTAAAGACGAGAATGGACAGGATCTGCCGAAGACGGTGATCAGCAGAGAGTACAGTTCGGAATGGAAGCAGGGCGACGAGCCTTACTATCCGGTCAATGATGAGAAAAACAGTGCCTTGTATGCAGAATATAAAAAACTGGCGGATACACAGCAGAATGTGATCTTCGGCGGAAGACTTGCGGAGTACCGTTATTATGACATGGATGCAGTCATTGCATCAGCACTGAAGAAGAGCGAAGAAGTACTGTAACCAGGTAATTTAAGAAGCAATATACAGTCACAGGATGCAATTATAGCGGTGATTGCAGAGACAATAAAGACATAAAAAGAGAGACAACGTTAAATCGATAGGCGTTGTCTCTCTTTGCTTTCTCAAATGAATTGTTTAACCGATCTGCGGTTTTGCCTTCTTCTTGTTACGAAGATCCCTTACAGCCACGAACAGGTCATAACGGTATACCAACGTATACATCACGGCAGCCATCACAAAAGCAGTGAGCACGTCGAATACGGAGTGCTGTTTGATGAACATGGTTGCCATAATAATGGAAGAAGCTAAGAGCAGAGATCCGATCCGGATTCCTTTTTTCTTCTCGAAGCACTTGCTGCGAATAATGGCAAAATGCGCACCCAGCGAATTATATACATGAATACTGGGCCACAGGTTGGTCGGTGTATCCGTCTTGTACAGAGCGGCCACCATGTGGGTAAAAATGTTATCTCTCGGCATAACTGTGGGACGAAGGTGCTGGCCGTTGGGCCACAGCGTGGATACGATCAAAAAAATCGTCATGCCGGTAAAGAGAAAGATACAAGTACGGTAATAGTCCTCTTTATTTTTGAAGAAAAAGTAAATAACCACGGCAGATACATACAAAAACCATAAGAAGTAGGGGATGACGAATACCTCACAGAAGGGAATGTAATCATCCGCCGCCATATGTATGATCCGGTAGTGCCCCGTGGTATTTTTCTCCAGCCAGACAAACCAGGTCATGTAAATGATGCCATAGATAATGAGAGGAACGGCATGTTTGTATTTTGCATAGAAGATCCGTAATTTGTCCATAAAAACCTCATTTCTCTAAAAACGTATGCCTCAAAATCAATTTTAGTATAGCCAACAAAAGAAAAAAATCAAGGCTTTTTTGGAAAGGTTAAGCATTCTTAAGAAATTCTTTAGGTTCTGTGCAGGTTTCGTTTAAGGCGTGATCATCCGGACTGCACCGGGGAGACATTCCACCCGGAAACCACAGCTTTTCCTGGTTACTTCGCCGTCAGTATGCACCCACAGGGGAGCAGAGGCGGTAACAGACATTTGGGTCGCTGTATAGGCATCGATTCCTTTTACAAAGTAGTGCTTGCCGAAAAAGGCAGTGGGCAGAGCCAATAACACCAACGCTTTGGAAATGTTGCCGACGACACAGAGATCCAGGATGCCGTCATGATCGACTGCGGGAGGACAGAACATAAATCCGCCGCCTTCGTAACGGTGGCTCATGCAGGTCACAAACAGGAAGCGTGAAAGATGTATGGATTTCTGCGTGCCGTCTGCACTGTTTTCCAGAGTAAGATCACAGGAGACTTTCCGGGCGGTGATCAACTGTTTCAGGGCAATTCCCAGATAAGTCAGCTTGCCTAAGCCAATCCGGTTCATCGTGTCCTTGATCCGGGAACTCATGGCTTCCGCACATACGGCGGCATCAAAACCGATACCGCAGCTGACAGCGAACAATCTGGATTCTTCCGGCAAGTCTTTATCCAGATAGGTAAGTCTTCCCAGATCCATGGCTCTGGGCGCTGTATTCTCAAGAATCAGATCCAGTGCGGACTTCGGATCCTTGGAGATCCCGAGATCTCTGGCAAGGTCGTTGCTCGAACCGGTGGGAATATAACCGAGAACTACTTTGGATAAATCAGCAATTCCCTGGAGGGCTTCGTTCACAGTACCGTCACCGCCGAGGATAATGAGCTTCAGCTCGGCTTCGACTGCATGTTCTTTGGTAATCTGGGCGGCCAGATGCCTGACTTCTCCTGATTTCCCGGAAAAATAAGCCTGATAGGATACCTGCTTTTCCTGTAAAGCGGGTTCTACCTGCTCTGACCAGATTCTTTCGCCTCTTCCGGAACGGGAGGCCGGATTGATGATAATATAGTACATGAGGATACCTCATCTTTCGTAGCGTTATAACAATTTTTAAAGCACATTCCGCCTGCAGGCAGACCAAAGTAC
This sequence comes from uncultured Acetatifactor sp., assembly GCA_934394665.1. Taxonomy (GTDB): domain Bacteria; phylum Bacillota; class Clostridia; order Lachnospirales; family Lachnospiraceae; genus Acetatifactor. The sequence goes on from CAKRRS010000002.1 coordinate 24,517, forward strand.
TAAATCTACTACATCATATCATAATGTGCGGTATCTGCCAACTATTTGGGTAACCACAAATTTTTTCCCCGAAAGTAATGTTTTTTAGTTTGCATTTAAATCGTTCTATGCTATACTAATCCATAAGTTTTAACACTTTAGCGTGGCATAAGGAGGATGGATGTATGTATTCATTGGATGAAGTGAAAAAAGTAGATCCCGAGGTGGCACAGGCCATTATCGACGAGGAAAATCGTCAGAACAGTCATATCGAACTGATTGCTTCTGAGAACTGGGTAAGTAAGGCGGTTATGGCAGCTATGGGCAGTCCTCTGACCAATAAATATGCGGAAGGTTATCCCGGCAAGAGATATTATGGCGGTTGCGAATGCGTGGATGTGATTGAGAATCTGGCAATCGAGCGTGCCAAGAAGCTGTTTGGCTGTGATTATGCCAACGTACAGCCGCATTCCGGTGCACAGGCGAATATGGCAGTACAGTTTGCGGTTTTGAAACCCGGCGATACCATTATGGGTATGAACCTGGATCATGGCGGACATCTGACCCACGGTTCACCTGTGAACATGTCCGGCAAATATTTCCATGTCGTACCTTACGGTGTGGATGACAATGGATTCCTGGATTATGACAGAATGCGCGAACTGGCGCTTACGTGCAAGCCGAAAATGATCATTGCCGGAGCGAGCGCTTATGCACGTACCATTGATTTTAAGAAATTCCGTGAAGTAGCTGATGAAGTCGGTGCGGTATTGATGGTAGATATGGCTCATATTGCAGGACTTGTGGCAGCAGGTCTTCATCCGAGCCCCATTCCTTACGCAGATGTCGTTACCACGACAACACATAAGACACTGCGTGGACCCAGAGGCGGTATGATCCTCTGCAATAAGGAAGCAAACGAGAGATTCAACTTTAACAAAGCAATCTTCCCCGGTATCCAGGGCGGTCCTCTGATGCATGTGATCGCAGCCAAGGCAGTCTGCTTCGAGGAAGCATTGAGCGACGATTTTAAGGTATATCAGCAGAATATCGTAGATAATGCGCAGGCTCTTTGCAAGGGTCTGATGAGCCGCGATATCAAGATTGTATCCGGCGGTACCGACAACCATTTGATGCTGGTTGACTTAACTCCTTACGGACTGACCGGTAAGGCGGTAGAGAAGCTTCTGGATGCGGCACACATCACTGCCAATAAGAACACGATCCCCAATGATCCGCAGTCTCCGTTCGTGACCAGCGGTATCCGTCTGGGAACGCCTGCGGTAACTTCCAGAGGTCTGAACACCGAGGATATGGATCAGGTGGCAGAGGCTATTGCCATGGTCATCAAAGGCGGCGAGGAACAGGTTCCCGCAGCAAGAGCAATTATTCAGAAGTTAACCGATAAGTATCCGTTGATCTAAAACGCGGAGAAGCATAAGCAGATAATACAGTAAGAAGAGAAAAGAGCCGCCACGGCTCTTTTCTTGTGCTTAAAGATTGTCTGAAATACAAAAAGGTTACAAATAAGACAAAATCGTGTAAAACAGGTGGGATTTTTGCCGGAATGAGGAGTGAATTTGTGTAAAAAGGATAAAAATGGGGGTTGCCATTCTGAATTCACTGTGCTAGAATATCCCTCAGTGAAAAACAAGTGTCCGTACTACAAATACGAACAACCGGAAAGGGTAACATATGGGAGAAACGACCAAGTATTTTGTGGTAAAGCAGAAGGCAATCCCCGAAGTACTGTTGAAGGTAGTGGAAGCAAAGCGGCTTCTGGAGTCAGAAAAGGTTCTGACCATACAGGAAGCGGTTGATGCGGTAGGTATCAGCCGCAGTTCTTTTTATAAGTATAAAGATGACATTTTTCCGTTTCATGATAATTCCCAGGGAACGACCATTACACTTACTTTTCAGATGGATGACGAACCGGGAATCCTGTCGGATGTATTAAAGGTCATTGCGGAATACCGGGCCAATATCCTGACGATCCATCAGAGTATTCCCATTAACGGCATTGCTTCTCTGACCCTGAGTATTCAAGTGCTGCAGACGACGGGGGACATCTCCCGGATGATCGAACAGTTGGAAAATCAGCCGAGTGTGCATCATGTAAAAATACTGGCGAAGGAATAATCGTAAAGGCAATAGAAGATAAATGTACCTGTGAAAAGAGGAACGATGCAAAAACACAGGTTACGGAAAGGCATGGGTAAAGTTATGATCAATGTAGCGGTATTGGGCTACGGCACCGTTGGAAGCGGTGTGGTGGAAGTTATCGAGAAAAATAAGGAAATGGTGAATAAGAAATCCGCACAGGAACTGGAAGTAAAATATATCCTGGATCTGAGAGACTTTCCCGGGGATCCGTATGAAGATAAGGTCATTCATGATTTTCATACGATTCTTGCGGATGACAGCGTGAAGATCGTCTGTGAGACCATGGGCGGTGTCGGTGCGGCATATCAGTTTACCAAACAGGCACTGGAGCTCGGCAAGAGCGTCTGCACTTCCAATAAGGAACTGGTGGCGAAGCACGGTCCGGAACTGTTGCAGATCGCAAGAGAACACAACTGCAACTACTTGTTCGAAGCGAGTGTGGGCGGCGGTATTCCCATTATCCGTCCGCTGAATTATTCCCTGACCGCAGAGAAAATCGAAGCAATCAACGGTATCCTGAACGGAACCACGAATTATATTCTGAGTAAAATGGAAAAAGAAGGAGCGGATTTTGCAACCGTGCTGAAAGAAGCACAGGACAAGGGCTATGCGGAGCGCAATCCGGAGGCGGATGTGGAAGGATATGATGCCTGCCGTAAGATTGCCATTCTGTCTTCCCTGATGTTCGGCAAAAATGTGGACTCCGAGAAGATTCCTACCGAAGGAATCTCGAAGATCACGGCAGCAGATTTTGAATATGCAAAAGCTGCTGACAGTACCATTAAGCTGCTCGGCAGAAGCCGTGCGATTGATGATAATACCGCAGAAGTGATGGTGGCACCGTTTTTACTCTCCAAAGAGCATCCGCTTTCTATGGTACACGGTGTATTCAATGCTGTGTTTGTCACCGGCAATATGCTGGGAGATTCCATGTACTACGGCAGAGGAGCGGGTAAGCTTCCGACAGCCAGTGCGGTAGTATCGGATGTGATCGACTGCGCAAGACACCAGGGCAAAGTGATCATGTGCTTCTGGGAGCAAGAAGAGATACGACTGGCGGATATCGGGGAGACCGAGAGAAGCTTTTTTGTAAGAGCGAAGAAAGGGGCTGAGGCATCCGTTGAAGCAGCATTTCCGGGCGGCAGGATGATCCATCTTGCAGATCGCAAGGAAGATTTCGGATACTTTACACCGATCATGAAAGAAAAAGAGTTCTTTGCAAAATACGAAGCACTGGGAGAACAGATGCTCAGCAGGATCCGTTGTGTATCATAATTGCAAATGCTATGTTCTAAACACGTCGCGTAATGCTGACAGATATATTATTATAGACAGAAGTTGAGGAGAAAATGTTATGTCCAAGGTAGTAAAATTCGGAGGAAGCTCTCTGGCAAGCGCAGAGCAGTTCAAAAAAGTAGGAAGTATCATCCGTGCGGATAAAGAGAGAAGATACGTGGTACCTTCCGCACCGGGAAAAAGATTTTCCGATGATACCAAGGTGACGGATATGCTCTATGCATGCTATGATGTGGCGGAACAGGGGAAGGATTTCAGGGCAGAACTGGATGCCATCAAAGCCCGTTACCGGGAAATCATCGACGGATTGCAGCTGAATCTGGATCTGAGCGATGAATTTAAGACCATCGAGAAGAATTTTAAGGCAAAAGTGGGCAGCAACTATGCGGCTTCTCGCGGAGAATACCTGAACGGTATTATTATGGCAAATTATCTGGGTTATGATTTCATCGATGCCGCAACCGTAATTTTCTTTGACGAGAACGGTGAGTTTGACGCTGCAAAGACCAACGAAGTACTGCGTGCCAGACTGGCAGAGAGTAAAGAAGCAGTGGTTCCCGGATTTTACGGATCTATGCCGGACGGTACGGTGAAGACATTCTCCAGAGGTGGCTCCGACATCACAGGCTCTATCGTAGCCAAGGCTGCGGGGGCTGATGTCTATGAGAACTGGACGGATGTCTCCGGTTTCCTGATCGCAGATCCCAGGATCATTGACCATCCCGAAGCGATTGAGACCATCACTTACCGCGAACTTCGTGAGCTGGCTTACATGGGGGCAACTGTACTCCACGAGGATGCGATCTTCCCGGTACGTCAGGAGGGCATTCCCATCAATATCCGCAATACCAATGCACCGGAGGACAACGGCACCTGGATCGTGGGAAGCACCTGTCAGAAATCCAAATATGTCATCACCGGTATCGCCGGCAAGAAGGGCTTCTGCTCCGTTAATATTGAAAAAGATATGATGAACTCCGAGATCGGTTTCGGCAGAAAGGTATTGCAGGCATTTGAGGAGAACGGCATTTCCTTCGAACATGTTCCTTCCGGCATTGATACCATGACTGTATTCGTACATCAGGACGAATTCATGCACAAGGAGCAGAAGGTAGTGGCAGGCATCCACAGACTGGCGAATCCCGATACCATCGATATCGAGTCCGATTTGGCACTGATCGCTGTCGTGGGACGCGGCATGAAGTCCACACGCGGTACCGCAGGCAGAATCTTCTCCGCATTGGCACACAAGAACATCAATGTCAAAATGATCGATCAGGGATCTTCCGAGCTGAATATCATCATCGGTGTGGCAAACGAAGATTTTGAGACAGCAATCAAGGCAATCTATGATATTTTTGTGCTGACAAGACTGTAAGGGAATAAATAAGAAAGAGACAGCGCCCGAAAGGGAACTGTCTCTTTTTCGTGAATATATTAATTTTCCGGATACTGTATCATGTCTAAAATCGGTGTCCGCATAATATATTGATAGGTCTCGAATATTTTTTTCGCAGGGACTTCTCTGGGAGAAGCCAGCCAGGTCTTAAGAATTTCTATCAACAGGATTGCGTTATAATGCGCCAGTCCCTGTGCGGTGATCAGATCACACGGCAAAAGCAGATACTGAAGATGACACTGTTGTTTATGGGATGGCAGAGTTTAGCTATGCTTTTGGGAAGTCTGATCTCGGAGATTCCTTATGTCGCCATGAATTACATGCGGACGGAAAAACTGTTTCGGGCGGCTTCGGCGGTGATATTTTTTGCAATTGCCGTCTGGCTCATGATACGGGCGCTGCGTATGCAGGATCCGTTGGAGCACAGAGAAGATGCATTTGCATGGAAGCAGTTGTGTCTCTGGGCATTGCTTACCAGCGTGGATACGTTTCTGACCGGAATCGGTATGGGATTCTTAAATACATGGAGCATTTGTGCGGAAAATGCGCGGAATATGCGAAAAACTGGGATAAACGTGCGCAGAAGCTGTGGAACAAATAGTATAGTTATACATCTTTTACAAAAGTTTATATTTAGTTAATTGCTTTTTGCTTTTCGGCATACCATAATAGGAACCAAGATAAAAATGTCCCTATATGGCAGACGAAAGGTGGCACTTCATGAAAGAGAAGTTACAGCGTTTCATGTGGGGGCGTTACGGCAACGACCGGTTCAATCAGTTTTTAATGATTGTGGCTCTGGGCTGCCTGGCGCTCTCTTTTTTTGGTCTCAGAATATTTTATGTGCTGGCACTGGCGTTGTTAGTTTATGCCTATTATCGCATGTTTTCCCGTGATATGAGCAAGCGCAGTGCGGAGAACCAGTGGTATCTGAAAAAAGAGATGAAAGTCCGCGGTTTTATCGCCGGTAAGAAAAAAGCGTTTGCACAGCGTAAGGACTATCGCATATTTAAGTGCCCCAAATGCGGACAGAAGCTTCGTGTGCCCAGAGGTAAGGGAAAAATTGCGATCCGGTGCAGAAAATGCGGAGAGGAATTCATCCGCAAGAGCTGACAAAAAGCTGACGGAAAGGATGGTGAGCCGGATGTTTGGATATATTGTAATGAATCAGTCGGAAATGAAATTTAAGGAATATGATGTGTATCATTCCTACTATTGCGGATTGTGTCAGAGCCTGAAGGAACGATACGGTGCTTTGGGACAGCTCTCCCTGAATTATGACATGACATTTATTCTGATGCTGCTCACCGGTTTGTATGAACCGGAGGATACGGAAGCAAGCTGCAGATGCGTGGCACATCCTTTTGAAAAACATCTGACCAGGAGAAATATTTTTACGGATTATGTAGCGGATATGACGGTGTTGTTTTCCTGTTACAAGGCGGAGGACGACTGGGAGGACGAGCATAAGCTGAAGGGTCTGGTCTGCAGTTCACTGCTTGGCAGAAAGCTGAAAAAGAAGCCGTTATTATATCCCGGAAAAGTGCGGAATATTTCTATGGCAATGCAGAATTTTTCCGAAGCGGAGAAAAAGGGGGATGCGGATATCGATACCATGGCGGGACTGTTTGGCCAGGTCATGGCACAGATCGTATCCTGCCGTGAGGATGAATGGCAGGAAAATCTGGAACGACTGGGATTTTTCCTGGGAAAATTCATCTATCTGCTGGATGCCTATGAGGATATCGAACAGGATATCAAGAACGGAACGTATAATCCGTTGAAAAAACGGTACGAAGAACCGGGATTTGAAGAAGAGTGCAGACAGATTCTGACCATGATGATGTCGGAATGTTGTAAAGAATTCGAGCAGCTTCCCATTTTGCAGAATGTGGATATCCTGCGGAATATTCTGTATTCCGGTGTCTGGTGCCGCTACGAGATCGTACGGAAAAAACGGGAGAAAAGCAGTGCAAAAGAGGTAACGGGAAATGAGTTATGATCCATACAGTGTCCTCGGAGTGAGCAGAGATGCCACGGAAGAGGAAATCAAAAAAGCATATAAGGCACTGAGCAGAAAATATCATCCCGATGCTAATATCAACAACCCCAACAAAGCACAGGCGGAAGAAAAATTCAAGGAGATTCAGGCCGCTTATCAGCAGATCATGAAGGAACGGACCGAAGGCTACAGCTATGGCGGCGGTTATAGCAGTCAGAATTACGGCGGCAGCCGCAGCAACTATAGCGGCGGACAAAGCTACGGAGGTTACGGCGGCTACGGGCAGGGGTTCGGAGGTTTTGGTGACTTCTGGCAGCAGGCGGGCTGGCAGGAACAGACCTCCGGTTATGAAGAAGAACCGAGACTGCGTGCAGCCGGCAATTACCTTAGAAACGGCTATTACAGAGAAGCAAGAAATACGCTGGACGGCATGGGCGAACATGAGAAAACGGCCCGGTGGTATTATTACAGTGCTGTGGCACATTCCGGCCTTGGCAACAATGTGGCGGCGTTAGAACATGCCAATAAGGCGGTGGTGCTGGATCCACAGAATATGGAATATCAGGTACTGTTGCAGAGACTGCAGAGCGGCGGACAGTGGTATGAGAGCAGACAGGCCGCCTATGGTTATCCGCATGTGGGCGGAAACAATCTGTGCCTGAAGATCTGTCTGGCAAATCTTTTCTGCAATCTCTGCTGTGGTGGCGGAGGCTTATGTTTCGGCGGTTACGGCGGACGAGGGATGTATTAAGGGATTATGTTTTTAAAAAGATACTTGCTTTTTTCAGGTATCCTCACTATAATATTAGATACAAGATGTAGATACGAAAAAGAATGAAAAACACAAAATCTAGTGAAAAACTATGATTTGTAGAAAAAGTCGTGTCGGGAACTTGCTTCCGATGCGGCTTTTCTTTCGACTTATGGCGGTATTCGTATGCATTGGGAAAGAAGTAAAGTGAGGGAAACAGGAATGAAGATTCAGAAGAGAGACGGACGCGTAGTACCTTATGAGGAGGAGAAGATCCGTGCGGCCATTCATAAGGCAAACAATGAGGTGGAAGAACGGTATCGTGCCAGTGAAGGACTGATCGAGGAAATTCTGGAGGATGTAAAGCAGGAGGGCAAGGAGACCCTGACCGTGGAGCATATTCAGGATATGATCGAGGAGCACCTTGTAGAGCACAACAAATATACCCTGGCAAAGAAGTATATCGTATATCGTTACCAGAGAAGTCTGCTTCGTAAGTCCAACACTACGGATGAATCTATCTTAAAACTGATCCGCAATGAGAATAAAGAGCTGGCGGAGGAAAATTCCAACAAAAATACCCGTCTGGCATCCACGCAGAGAGACTATATCGCGGGCGAAGTATCCCGTGATGTGACCAGACGTCTGTTGTTACCGGAGCATATTGCCATGGCACATGATAATGGCGTGCTGCATTTCCATGATGCGGACTATTTTATCCAGCCGATCTTTAACTGCTGTCTGATCAATATCAAGGACATGCTGGACAACGGCACCTCCATCAACGGCAAGATGATCGAGTCTCCCAAGAGCTTTCAGGTGGCTTGTACCGTAACGACCCAGATCATTGCGGCGGTAGCCAGCAACCAGTACGGCGGACAGAGTGTCAATATCAAGCATTTGGGAAAATATCTGCGTAAGAGTAAAGAAAAATTTGCAAAGCAGCTGGAAGAGGAGTTCGGTGATACCCTGGATCAGGCAGCCAAGGATAAGATCGTTGAAATGCGTCTGCATGATGAGTTGAAATCCGGTGTCCAGACGATCCAGTATCAGATCAACACACTGATGACGACCAACGGACAGTCCCCTTTTGTGACTTTGTTCCTGCACATTGATGAAAATGACGAATATGTGGAAGAGACTGTCCAGATCATCATGGAAATCCTGCGTCAGCGCATTGAGGGAACCAAGAACGAGAAGGGCGTCTATGTCACTCCTGCATTCCCCAAGCTGGTTTACGTACTGGATGAGAATAACTGTCTGAAAGGCGGAAAATACGATTATGTGACCAAACTGGCCGCACAGTGCTCTGCCAAGAGAATGTATCCGGATTATATCTCTGCGAAAAAGATGCGTGAGAATTATGAGGGAAATGTATTTTCCTGCATGGGCTGCCGTTCGTTCCTGTCTCCCTGGAAGGATGAAAACGGAGAGTACAAGTGGGAAGGACGTTTCAACCAGGGTGTTGTCAGCATCAACCTGCCTCAGATCGGTATTCTGGCAAAGGGAGATGAAGAGAAATTCTGGAAACTGCTGGACGAGCGTCTGGAATTGTGCTATGAAGCATTAATGTGCCGTCATAAGGCACTGGAGGGCGTGGTATCCGACGTGAGCCCTATCCACTGGCAGTACGGAGCAATTGCCCGTCTGAAGAAGGGGGAGACAATCGATAAATACCTGCACAACGGTTATTCCACCATGTCTCTGGGATATATCGGATTGTATGAGACTACTTATCTGATGAAAGGATGCAGCCAGACCGTGGAGCCCGGCAAGGAATTCGCACTGCGTGTCATGGATTATATGAAGGATCGCTGCGCAAAATGGAAAGAAGAGACCGGCATCGCATTCAGCCTGTACGGGACTCCGGCCGAGACCTTATGCTATCGCTTCGCAAAGATCGATCGTGAAAAATACGGTGATATTTCCAATGTTACCGATAAGGGATATTATACGAACTCTTACCACGTGGATGTGCGTGAAAAAATCGATGCATTTACCAAGTTCAAGATCGAGAGTGAGTTCCAGAACAAATCTCTGGGCGGCGCAATCTCTTATGTAGAGGTACCAAACCTCACCAATAACGTGGAAGCAATCGAGGAAGTGATCCGGTTCATCTATGACAATATCCAGTACGGTGAGTTCAATACCAAGTCAGATTATTGTCAGGTATGCGGTTACGACGGTGAGATTATGATCAACGACAGTATGGAATGGGAATGCCCCCAGTGTCATAACAAGGATCATTCGAAGATGAATGTCACCAGAAGAACCTGCGGTTATCTGGGAGAGAATTTCTGGAATGTCGGCAAGACCAAGGAGATCAAAGCGAGAGTCCTGCATCTGTAATTCAGGAATTGTAAAATAATGCAGAATTTCCAATAGGAAGGGGAAGATCCTATGAACTATGCAACCATCAAAAAAACAGACGTTGCAAACGGTCCCGGCGTGAGAGTGTCGTTGTTCGTCAGCGGCTGTACCCATCATTGCAAGGGATGTTTTAACAGCGAAGCCTGGGATTTTCACTATGGACAGGCATACACAGAGGAAACAGAACAGGAGATCTTACAAGCACTGGCCCCGGACTATATCCGGGGCTTGAGCTTACTGGGAGGGGAACCCATGGAACCGGAGAACCGGGGAACGGTACTTTCTCTGGTGAAAAAGGTACGAGAGCGATATCCGCAGAAAACGATATGGTGCTACACTGGGTATGATTTTGACAAGGATCTGCTGCCCTGGATGGAAGCAGGAGATCCGGTAATGAAGGAGCTTCTGCCGCTTCTGGATGTTATCGTGGACGGAGAGTACAAGGAAGCATACAGAAATCTGAGATTACCATTTCGTGGCTCAGAGAATCAGCGGATTTTAGATGTGCCATTGTCTTTAAAGGAAAAATGTGGTAAAATCTTATATACATAAGAGGATTCGGGTCGAAAAAGGGATATCGGTCCGAAAATAAAAACAAAAGTGTGAGGGAGTAATACAAGTATGGAGAGCTTTCTGGATATGACATTAGATAGAAATCTCTACATCGGTGTTCCGGTGGGAGCCTTTTTGTGCTCCCTTTTTCTGTTATTCTGCTTTTTGAATACCATAAGGAGCCGGACAGTCCGTAGTCTGAGGGCAGTGCTGGTCTCCTGTCTTGTGTGGACCGGTGGGGTGATCCTCATGCGGCTGCAGGTATTCCCCGGGATCTGGTTCTGGCATAATTTTGCACTGATGGGACTGTTGGTCATTCCGGTGTTCATGTATGCATTTCTGTTCAGTTTTCTGGAAATTACAGAGCATGATGCGTTGATATATATTTACGGAGTGTTGACAGTGGCGCTGGTACTTGGCAATGCCTGGAGCGGCACTCTTGTGCCGGCACCTGAGGAGGTGATCCGGGCGGATGGAACCTTCGTCTATGTGTATCATGCAACAGTGGGCATATGGGTGCTGGTGGTATTGGAGGTTTTGGTACTGGTCTATGCTACTTATCTGGCACATTGCAAGATAGACGGGAACCTGCAGCTGCGGAAGAAACTGCAGCCGCTGTTACTGGGAACCCTGTTTATTCTGGCGGGAAATCTGTTCTGCCAGATTCCCGATAATGTATTCCCGTTTGATATGCTTGGCTGTGTTGGCATGGCAGTGTGCATGGTCTATATCATGTACAAACAGTACCTGTTTGATTTTTCTTATCGAATGACGGTAGGTGCAGTATATTTTCTGGCGGTAGTGTTAGCATCCCTGCCCCTGGTGATCCTGTATCATAATCTGGAAAATGTGTTGGGGACGCTGGAGAGATCCGTAGTACAGAAACTGATCCTGTATATTGTACTGCAATGCGCATGGACAGTATTTGTAGTAGCATTTGCCAGAAAACGTCTGGAAAATATTCTGAACCAGAAGCAGAAGCTGATGGTGGAAGGAATGCATGAGTTTCAGGACAGAGCAGCATCTATCCTGAATCGCAGGGAATTGTTTGCAACTCTGCATGATATCCTGGATGATGTGATTCCCGGATGGAAATCCAGAATTTTTGAGAAGAATGAAAACAATGCCGGATATCACGAAATAATACGAAACGGACAGATTCCGCTGGACAGAGAAGAAGCAGAGAGGATCTGTGACATTGTAGAACGGGACGAGGTGAAGGAAACACCATCGGTCGCTTTATTAAAATATGATAATATGGTCTGCGGTTTTGTATACATGGAGCAGCTGCGGGCAAATAAGCTCAATTATCGCGAAGCAGATTGTATTCGCCAGATGGCAAATATCGCATCGGGAAGCCTGAAAAATATTGATGCCTATGAAAAAGTATATCAGGTGTCCATACATGATGAACTGACAGGCTTGTACAACCGGAGCTATTGTGGAGTGTGTCTGCGGCAGGAGGGCATTCTCGGAGACGAGAGAGGCTTCCTGTACATGGATATGGATAATTTCAAATTATACAATGATCTGTACGGAGAACAGACCGGTGACCGGATCCTGAAATGGTGTGCAGATAGAATACAGGCTAACGTGAAGGACGGAGAGGTCTTCCGCGTGGGGTCCAATGAGTTTCTGGTCTCGGTGCCGGAGACCGGAAGGGATGCACTGGTGGAGCTGGCGGAGAAGCTGACTCAGGCAGTCCGGGAGAATACCACGGACAAGCCACAGGTGATGCAGCCTATTACTTTCAGCGTTGGTGTGGCATGGTATCCCGGACTGGCAGCAGATGCAACGGAACTGTTCCGACAGTCTAAGAGAGCTGCATTCTATGCCAAGAGGAACGGTAAAGATCAAATTCATGTATATGAAGGAAATATTACGGAGGAAAATCAGGACAGGGAGACCGGCTACGAGCAGGTGGCACCTACGGTATATGCACTGGTGGCGGCAATTGATGCGAAAGACTCTTTTACGTTCCAGCATTCTACTAACGTATCCCAGTATGCGGTGCTGCTGGCACAAAAGCTGGGGGTGTCCAGAGACGATATTCAGACTGTGAAGGTGGCAGGTCTGCTGCATGATATCGGTAAGATCGGTATTCCGGAGAACATACTGAAAAAGGCAGGAAAGCTCACGGATGAAGAATATGAGATCATGAAGAGCCATGTGGAGAAATCGATAGAGATGATCCACTATCTGCCGAATATGAATTATGTCATTCCAGCGGTAGTGTCTCACCATGAGAGATATGACGGCAAAGGCTATCCCCGTGGATTAAAAGGAGAAGAAATCCCGCTCCTCGGAAGAATCCTTGCGGTATGCGACAGCTTTGATGCCATGATCTCCAAGAGAGCTTATAAAGAGCCGCTGAGTGTAGAGTATGCGATGGGAGAGCTGGAGAAAAATAAAGGCACACAGTTTGATCCCAAGGTGGCGGAGGCATTTATTGCATTGATCAAAGAAGGGAAAGTTCCCCTGTAATAAGAGAATCCGGTGATAACGTAAGAAAGAGGCGCCCGTGGGTGCCTCTTTTCAAAAGGGGAGGATTAAGTATTATCGTATCTTACGTAAGATCAAAGGAGGGGATCCGATGATAGTAGTAGTCTGTCCCGGTTTTCACGGAATATACATCGCTTGACATGATTTTTTTGTTGTTTTTAAGGTAGAGATGTTATATACTATGGTTATTGATTCTGCCAACGAGTGAATTGGCTGACGATTACTTACAGGTAAGGCAGTTCATATTAATTATTATTTATGTAAGGATGGTATTACACTATGAATTTAATGGAACAATGGAGATCAGTAGCATATAATGAGGCAACCGGCAAAGAGAAGCTGCAGCAGCTCTGGGCAGCTTATTTCCAGGAGGAAAAGGAAATTTACGCACAGCTTCTGAAGAATCCCGATGAAGTCGTAAAAGGTACGGTAAAAGAGCTGGCTGATAGGTTCAAAGTATCTCTGATGACTATGACGGGATTTCTGGACGGTATCAACGACAGCCTGGTAGAGAAGAATCCCCTTGATGATCTGGAAGAGGATACCCAGGTAAATTTAGGCTTCGATAAGGCACTTCTGTACAAGAACATGGTAGCTGCGGAAGCTGACTGGCTGTATAATCTGGAAGAGTGGAATGCAATCTTTGATGAAGAGACCCGTAAACAGCTTTACAAAGAGCAGAAAGCTTCCACCACAATCGTAAAGGAGCAGAAGGTATATCCCAATGACCCCTGTCCCTGCGGAAGCGGCAAAAAGTATAAAAAGTGCTGCGGCAGAAAGTAAATTGAACGAAAAAGGGGGTTTTCCGCAGATTTGCAGAGAGCCCTTTTTTCGTTTTAGAATCAGAATGGGAAAGGAAGGGTTACATATGAAAATGCTGAAAGAAATGAAATGGGAAGCGATTCTCTCCGGAATTCTGTATATCCTCTTGGGAATTGTGGCGCTGGTGATTCCGGAGACCATGCAGAAGACACTGGGGTATCTCATCGGTATCGTGCTGATCGTAGCAGGGCTGGTTTCCATGGTATGTTATCTGCTCAGAGATGCCAGAGAGAACTATTACCACAACGAGTTCGTATTTGGTCTCCTTGGTATCGTGCTGGGAGCGGTAGTCCTGTACAAGGTAGAGATCGTCATCTCTCTGATTCCGTTTATTCTGGGAGTGTTGGTAATGTGCAGCGGATGCAGCAAACTACAGGATGCTATTGACCTGAAGAGACTGGGTTACGGCAGCTGGCTGGGATTGCTCGTCGCGGCCGCAATCAATATCATCCTGGGAGTGGTACTGATCTACAATCCGTTCAAAGCAGCAATTTTATTGTTCCGCGTTTTGGGAGTGGTACTGATCCTCAGTGGTGCAGGAGACTGTTTTTCCACCATCTATTTTTCGCAGAAATTGCGCAGGTTCAAGCAGGAACAGGACGCTCTGGACAGTACGTTTGAAGAAATCAATTCAGAGAAATAACAACAGCATACAGGAAGAGAAACTGGCAGGAGGAACATCGTGAATATTGCATCGTTTTTATCTCCGAAGGAGGAAGTGACTTTCCTTCGGGACGATATGACCATCAGGCAGGGGCTGGAGAAGATGAAACGTTACGGATACACCGCAGTACCGGTGATTGACGCCGAGGATCGGTATGTGGGCGTGGTCAGTGAGGGAGACTTTCTGTGGAATATCTTAAGCCATAACAATGAGCTGGACAGTATTACCATGAAGAGTCTGGAAAAACTATCCGTGAGAGATATCATCCAGAGCGGTAAGATTCGTCCGGTATGTATCGACACCAACATGGAAGAACTGCTGGGGCAGGCACAGATGCAGAACTTTGTACCTGTGATCGATGACAGAAATGTATTTATCGGCATCATTACCCGAAGCGAGATCATCAAATATTTTATCAAGAAGCAGATTGAAGTTGCGGAGAAGCAGATCTGATCCGGAAAATCGGATGCAGGAAGCAATCGTTCAAAAAAAGAGTCGAATATTACAGTGAATAAAAAACAGGAAAGGTGTGTAAACAGATGAAAAAGTTGGAAGAATATGTAAAGAGTATTCCGGATTTCCCGGAGAAGGGTATCATTTTCAGAGATGTTACAAGCGTACTGCAGGATGCGGACGGATTACGTCTGGCGATCGATACCATGCAGGAGAAAATCAAGGATTTGGACTATGATGTGGTAGTAGGTCCCGAGTCCAGAGGATTTATTTTCGGAACGCCGATCGCATACAATAATCATAAGCCCTTTGTCCTGATTCGTAAGAAGGGTAAGCTTCCCAGAGAGACTGTATCCACGACCTATGATCTGGAGTACGGTTCCGCAACCATCGAGATGCACAAGGACAGCATCAAACCCGGTCAGAAGGTATTGATCGTAGATGACCTGATCGCTACCGGTGGTACCACAGAGGCTATGGTCAAGCTGATCGAATCTCTCGGCGGAGAAGTGGCAGGCATCGTAGTCCTGATCGAACTGGCAGGACTAAAGGGACGTGAGCGTTTAAGCGGTTACCGTCTGGAATCCGCAATCTGCTACGAGGGTAAATAGGCAGTACAAAACAATTCGGTATTCGCTGCGTATAGGGGTAACTGAGTGGTTTATGAAAAGTAACAATATATAAAATATATGGAGCTGTTTCGTCTATGACAGAAGAGAAGAACGAAGTTATCTTTGATGATGACAAGATAAGTAAATCAGAAGAATTCGTGAATCCCGAGGAATTGTATCAGGAGCTTATTCGCTGTGTGCAAAAATACCATCCCAGTGATGATATTTCCATGATCGAGAAGGCATATAAGGTTGCCAGCGAGGCGCACAAAAACCAGTTTCGCAAATCCGGGGAACCGTATATTATCCATCCGTTGAACGTGGCAATCATTCTGGCGGATCTGAAGCTGGATAAGGAGACGATTGTCGCAGGTATTCTGCATGATGTGGTAGAGGATACTGTGATGACGGAGGATGACCTGCGCAGAGAATTCGGAGATGATGTGGCGCTTCTGGTAGATGGTGTGACGAAACTGGAGAAGATTCCTCTGTCCGGCAACGGGGAACAGTCGGATGCCAAGCTGGAGATGCAGGCAGAGAACCTGCGTAAGATGTTCCTCGCCATGGCAAAAGATATCCGCGTCATCATGATCAAACTGGCCGATCGTCTGCATAATATGCGGACTTTGAAATACAAGACCCCGGAGAGCCAGCAGAGAATCGCAAAAGAGACCTTGGAAATCTATTGTCCCATTGCCCAGCGACTTGGTATCAGCAAGCTGAAGATCGAACTGGATGACTTGTCCTTAAAATACCTGGAGCCCGATATCTATTATGATTTGGTGGATAAGATCGCCGTGCGCAAGAGTGTCCGTGAAAAATATATCCAGGGCATCGTGGATGAAGTCAGCGAACATATTAAAAATGCGGGAATCGATGCGAAAGTCGATGGCCGTGTAAAGCATTTTTTCAGTATTTACAAGAAGATGAAGAACCAGCATAAGACGCTGGATCAGATCTATGATCTGTTTGCCGTGCGTATTATTGTGGAGACGGTGAAGGATTGTTATGCGGCGTTAGGTGTGATCCATGAGATGTATAAACCCATTCCGGGACGTTTTAAGGATTATATCGCCATGCCCAAGGCAAACATGTATCAGTCCCTGCATACCACACTGATCGGCAGCAATGGACAGCCTTTCGAGATCCAGATTCGTACCTTTGAGATGCACCGTGTCGCTGAATACGGTATTGCGGCTCACTGGAAGTACAAGGAAGCTTCCGACGGCAAGAAGCCGGAGGTACAGGAAGAAGAGAAGCTGGTATGGCTGCGTCAGATCCTGGAGTGGCAGCGGGATATGTCGGATAACAAGGAGTTCATGAATTTGCTTAAGAACGATCTGGACTTGTTCTCCGACAGCGTATATTGCTTTACCCCCACCGGTGAGGTCAAGAACCTTCCGGCAGGATCCACACCGATCGACTTCGCTTACAGCATTCATTCCGCAGTCGGCAACAAGATGGTAGGTGCGAGAGTCAACGGTAAGCTGGTGACCATTGATTACAAGATCAACAACGGAGACCGGATCGAGATCATTACGTCCCAGAACTCCAAGGGTCCCAGCCGTGACTGGCTGAATGTGGTAAAAAGTACCCAGGCCAAGAACAAGATCAATCAGTGGTTCAAGAACGAATTAAAAGAAGATAACATTATCAAAGGTAAGGAACTGCTTTCCAACTATTGTAAAGCCAGAGGAATCAACCTTGCCAGCCTGCAGAAGCAGGAATATATGGAAGCTGTCATGCGTAAATACGGATTCCGCGATTGGGATTCCGTACTGGCAGCCATGGGACACGGTGCCTTGAAAGAGGGACAGATCGTCAATAAGATGCAGGAGCTCTATGACCGTGACCACAAGAAAGAGATGACGAATGAGGAGGTTCTGGCAAGTATCGCGGAGAACAATGCGGCGAATGGTCAGAACGGAACCGGCAAACCGGTGCTCATGAAGTCCAAGAGCGGTATCGTGGTCAAAGGAATCGCGGATCTGTCGGTACGTTTTTCCAAATGCTGTTCTCCGGTACCGGGAGACGAGATCGTAGGCTATGTGACCAGGGGAAGAGGTATCTCTATCCACCGTACCGACTGTATCAACATCATCAATCTGCCGGAATTGGAGCGGGCGAGACTCATCGATGCCGAGTGGCAGCCGGAGGAGACCCATGCCGAGAAATACCTGGCAGAGATCAAAATCTATGCGAACAACCGTAACGGTCTGCTGGCGGATATCTCCAAGGCTTTGACGGAGAAGAATATTGATATTATATCCATGAATACCAGAACCAGCAGACAGGGACTGGCGACTTTGCAGACGACGTTTGAGATCAGCAGCAGAGAGGAACTGAACCGGATCATAGATAAGATCCGGGGCATCGAGAACGTCATTGATATTGAGAGAACCACGGGCTAAAGAAGGGGTTAGGAATGAGTAATATTTGTATCAGACATATTATGCTGGGCATCTATGCGACCAACTGCTATTATGTCAATCGGGAAGGCAGCAAAAAGGTACTGGTATTCGATCCGGCAGACCAGGGAAAAGAACTGGCGGAAAAGCTGGAGCGGGACGGCTTCCACGTGGCAGCCATCTTTTTAACACATGGACATTTTGATCATATCACCGGTTGTGAGGCACTGAAGGCAGCAGCGGATGCCTATGCCGTAGCACGTGGCGAAGCACCTGTGAAGGTCTATGCCGGGGAAGCAGAAAAGGATTTTTTACTGGATACGAAGAACAATCTGTCGAAAGATATGGGACGTCCGGTAGCTGTGACCGCAGATGTGTATCTGAAGGACGGAGAGGAACTGAATCTGGACGGCATCCGGATCAAAGTTCTGGCAACGCCCGGACATACCGCAGGCGGTGTGAGTTATTATTTCCCGGATGGTGGGTTCGTCATCTGTGGAGATACGCTGTTCGAGGAATCCGTCGGCAGAACGGATTTCCCTACCGGCAGCATGAGCACGCTGGTGCGCTCTGTGAAGGAAAAGCTGTTTACGTTGCCGGATGATACGAATGTATGTCCGGGACACGGCGAACTCACGACCATCGGCCATGAGAAAAAGTATAATCCGTATTGTGCGGAGTAGGAAACGGCGAATGCTCAGAACAGATCGGTATTCTTGCAGGATAGCTGTAAACCAGTTCGGTTATAAGTGGGAATACTCGGTAATTTAATTGCTGACATAGTTTTAGGCACAGATAAGAGGTCTGTGCTTAAATATTAATGTTTAAATGATTTGAAATGTTATGAATGGTGTTTCCTGTATAGGAAATATAGATAGTTAACATATATTTTGTACTATGTATAAGGATTTGCATGGTTACTGAAAGGTATATTGAAAGAATGAAAGTAGTAAAATTATCTCATCCCAACTATGAATATGATGTACATTCCCTCGTGAAGGCTTTTTACGCTGAGGAACAGGTGACGGTCATCACTCCGGAGACGAAGCCGGAGAAGCTTGCGGAACTGGAGCCGCAGGTTGCTATTACCATCACGTTAAGCGAGACCGGTGCACAGATTTGCGTGGGTGAGGAAGGCTTTTCCTGGGAACAGGCATCCGAAGAGATTAAGGACGGTTATAAGAACGGTCTGAAACGGTTTTTATACCGTACGTTAAGCAAGGTGACCGGGCTGGAGCTTCCCTGGGGAAATCTTACAGGCATCCGTCCCACGAAGATCGCGTATGGTATGCTGGATGAGGGAAAAGATGATACGGAAATCCTGAAGTTTATGGAGCAGAGCCATTATGTCAGTGAAGAGAAGGCATTGCTCGGGATCGATATTGCGAAGAGAGAACGGAAACTGTTGAAAAATATTCACTACGAGGGCGGTTATAGTCTGTACATCGGCATTCCTTTCTGCCCGACGACCTGTCTGTATTGTTCCTTTACTTCTTATCCCATCGCAGCCTATCGTAAGCAGGTGGACGATTACGTAGATGCCGTGATCAAAGAGATGGATGATGTTGCGGAGAATTTTAAGGACAAAGTGTTGGATACTGTGTATATCGGCGGAGGTACGCCGACGACACTGGAGCCGGAGCAGTTGGATCGCCTGATTACAGCGTTGAAAACTAAGTTCGATTTTTCCACCGTGCAGGAATTTACCGTAGAGGCAGGCCGTGCCGACAGCATTACGAGAGAAAAACTGGAAGTGCTGCATCGTCACCGGGTCGGCAGAATCTCCGTGAATCCCCAGACCATGAAGCAGGAGACACTGGATATCATCGGCAGAAAGGCCAGTGTGGAGCAGGTACTTACCGCCTACAGACTGGCCAGAGAAGTCGGCTTCGACAACATCAATATGGATCTGATCCTGGGACTGCCGGGAGAACTGGAAGCGGATGTGCAGCGCACCATTGACAAGGTGGTAGAGTTGGCTCCGGACAGCCTGACTGTGCATTCTCTGGCAATCAAACGGGCATCCCGGCTAAATCGGTGGATTCAGGAGAACGGTGTATCCATGCTGCATAATACGGATGAGACCATGAAGATTGCGGCAGCAGGCGCAGAGAAGCTGGGAATGAAGCCCTATTATCTCTACCGACAGAAGAACATGTCCGGCAACTTTGAGAATACCGGCTATGCCCTGCCCGGAAAATACGGACTGTATAATATTCTCATCATGGAAGAGAAACAGACCATTGTAGCACTGGGAGCCGGTTCCATTACCAAGCGGGTGTTCCCGGACGGCAGGATCGAGCGGTGCGATAATGTGAAGGATGTGAAGCTGTATATCGAGCAGATCGATGAGATGATCGAGCGCAAGAGGAAGTTGTTTGAAGAATAATAGTTGAGTGTGTTACTCGGATTAGTACCGGAAGCGGCAGAATAAAAATATGGTAGTCATTAGGTGTTCCTTTTGACTGCCGTTTTTTTAAAATTAAAGAGGAGCCGGATTACTCCGGCTCCTCCAAGTATGTGTCCGCAAACACATACCCCAATTGCTGTTTATAATATACTATAGACAGGTAAAATATGCAAACATTATATGGAATTTTTTAAGATGTTTAAGCGAGAGAACAAATCAGGATGAATGATTTGATCTCTGTTTTAGAGACTTTCAGTAATTTTAAGTAGTAACAGATAAGGATAATGTAATCGCCGATAGTCTTGAAATTTATGTACGGCATCCCCATTTCTAAAATCAGGCATTGTTTCATTGGTCTTGAAGGGTTCATTTTTTTGAAACGGGTATCATATACCACATCGTTGTGAGCAATGGCATTTCTTAAATCTTTTAAGGCATATACATATTTATAAGGAAAAGAAGAAACTGCCGGGACAGATTTTTTAACCGGATTTAGTGTGCCCCGAATTCTTGTGTCGACTTGACTTCTCAATGGGATAATGTTATCGTGTAGTTAAATATATTGATAACATGAATTGCACAGATAGCGAATAGACCGCAGGAATGCGGTCTTTCAAAAACACATAGGTTAGTAAGAACTAACTAAAAACGGAATCTATAAAGGAGGAAACCATGAAACACATTCACTTTGACGTTGAAACGGACGGATTCTACGGAGCCTATTGGGAGAACAAAGAGGTTTGCGATTGTGCCATAATTGCCATGCTGGGAGATGACCCGGAAGATTATATGGCGCGTTCGGCGGTGAAATGGCTTTGGAGGCAGGGCATTAATGTCCTCACCATGTCGCCCGGCAAGAAAGATTACGGACATCACAATTATCCGTTGGAGCGGATCGAAACGGCAATATCCCGGCTGAAAGCGCATGGAAACAAGAAAATCGCTATCGCCGGAGCCTCTACCACAGGAACACTTGCATTGACCGCGGCAGCTATGTTTCCGCAGATCAGCCTGACGGTTGCCATGACACCCAGTGATTTTGTCTGGCAGGGCTTTATGCAGGGGAAAAAGGACGGCTGTAAGGAATGGCCGATTGAGGGCGAATCCTTGTTTTCCTATCATGGAAAACCGCTGCCCTACATGCCGTTCTGCTATCGGCATCCGCAGTACTGGCAGTTGATCGCGGCAGAGACAAAGCGTACCGGGGATATGGTCAACTCCTGTAAACTGTTTGATGATTCTGAAGCAGCACATCCGATTCAGCCGGAAGAATACATTCCCATCGAGAACATACAGGGAAAGCTTATGCTGATCGGTGCGGAAGATGATGTATTGTGGGATACGGCGAAATACATTCATCGCATGGAAGCACGCCTGGCAGAAAAACCGCATAACTGCAACGTGGAGACAGTGGTTTATGCGCATGGCACGCACTTTATTTTCCCGGAAGGAATGATAAAAATCATGCTGCCGGTAGGATCCGGGCTGTTTGTCAAGATGGCATTCCAAGCGGCAAAAAAATACCCGGAGGAATGCAGACAGACCCGTATAGACATCGACCGGAGGATGACGAACGCGATCAGCGTTTGGAAGCAGTCGTAAAGAAGTCAAGCAACAGAGGTTCTATGTTACAGGGATTTTCGCTGAAAGAGTACAAAGTTGTTTCTTGGTAGAAAATGTGTTATAATCCAAAACTAACCACAGAATATTTATGGGTATCGTGTTTTAAATCAATGATATTATTGCATTTCGGCTTTGTGGGCAGCCGGAAGGAAACTGGCATATCAGAATATGGCTGTATTTAGCAATGACACATATTGCTAATATAGGCAAATGAACCAAGAGAACAACAGGTAATCAGATGAAAAAAAGAATGGTAATGGCACTTGCAGTAGCACTGTCAGGGGGAATCCTCACGGGTGCTGCGCGTGCAGATAAACTAACGATACAGAGTGAGGCATCACTATTGACAGTTGCTTCTGAGACAGAGGTGCATTCAGCAGAAACAGTGCAACATATAGCGGTAGAACCGATTCCTGCAACAGGAGAGATCACCATAGAAGATCTTCTGGCGGTACAGGGTGAGGAAACGGAAGACCCGAGAGCAGAAGAACAAATACCGGATCCTGCAGATGTACCGGTGGATGAGGCGTCGGTAGAGGATACGAATGAAGATGAGTATGCTTCCCTGGCAATCGCCAACGTGACGAATTACGTGAACGTCAGGACAGAACCGAACACGGATAGTGCGGTAGTGGGGAAAATCTATGACGGAGCCGTGGCTCAAATCTTATCGGTCGCGGGAGAGAATCAGGACTGGTTCCAGATCGTCTCAGGAAATGTGGAAGGATATATCAAGGCTGAATTTTTTATCTACGGAGATGCTGCAGCTGAGGTAGTAGACAATTATGTGACCAGATATGCAACCGTTACGGCAGACCGTCTGAATGTGCGGCAGGATGCGGCGACGGATGCAAAGCGTATCGGCTATATCGATAACGGGGAAAAGGTAAAGCTTCTCGAAAATGACGGTGACTGGCTGAAAGTACAGTACACGGAAGCAAAAACCGGATACGTTTCTGCAGATTATGTGACCATTTCCGAAGAATTCATCTATGCGAAGACGATCGAAGAGGAACAGGCACAGATCGCAGCACAGGAAGCATTACAGGCCAGAGAGTCGAGCACGGAACAGGAGACACCGGAAGTAATCACGAATATCACACTTCCGTCGACCACATATACTTCCAATGCGGAACTCAGACAGGGAATCATTGATTATGCCAAACAGTATCTGGGCAACCGCTATGTTCACGGAGGTTCCAGCCTGTCGGGAGGCACGGACTGTTCCGGTTTTACCTGCTTTGTCTATGCGGAGTTCGGTTATTCCATCAGCCGTACCCCGGGAGGACAGTACAGCAGTGCCGGACAAAGTATCAGTTCCGAAGAACTGCAGCCCGGAGATATTGTATGCTACAGTTCCAACGGCGGAAAGAGCTGTACCCATGTAGGACTGTATATCGGGGACGGTCAGATCATTCATTCCGCCAATTCCCGGAAAGGTGTTATCATCAGTGCCGTGGATTACAGTCCCATTATCGGTATGAAAAATGTAATAGATTAAAGAGGTAAGACGACAGAACCTGTATAACTTTTGAATAACTTTAGTGATTTGTTGAGTGCTGACGGTGCGAAAAAGGAAGGTAAAGTTATTCGTTAGCATTATGGAGCACCTGATCTTTGGTAAGAACGAAATCGCCAAGGATCTCGCTGCTCCATTTTTGCAGTTCTTCCAGATGAAGTGCTATGCCGGCATAGTTGCGGATGCCGTGGGAGGCAGCCAGTTCTTCGGTGTAGTCTTCCAACAGGTACACATTTTTAAAACGTACCGGTCCGGAAGTATACTGGCAGACCAGAGGAAGCACACCGGAGGTATCTTCTGTAATAGAGACACCGTCCTCTGTGACGTGAAAAGTGATCCAGGCCATTGCTTCCAGCATACTGAGGGCATTTTTCTGCGTGGACACGTAATTACCCAGAGAGTAATAACACAGCGTCCGGTTACCGTTTTCGGCGGTGATCCATTCGACCGGTTCCACGACATGAGGGTGCGTGCCGATGATAACGTCGGCACCGGCTTCTGCCATGGCGAGTGCCCATTTTTCCTGATAACTTGAGATCTTGGAGGAATATTCCGTGCCCCAGTGCGGACATACGATGACAATGTCAGCCAGTTCTTTTGCACGGCTGATATCTGTAAGCACCTGCGGATTCAGCGAGGTAAAGTCCATCCGCCCGGTCTGTTCATTCACAGCGCACAGCAGATTCAGATGCCCCAGCAGATCTAAAGGCAGCGTCTCAGTGTTGGCACCGTAGGTATAGTTCAAAATCGCAAAAGTCACATCGTCTATCGTTAACAGAGAAATTTCATCCGCTTCATCACTGTTTTCATGAATGCCTGTCACCAATACTTCCGGATGCTGCTCTTTCCAAAACTGCGCACAGTATAGCAGCCCGTCCAACTGTTGATCCGCCGTATGATTGGATGCCTGCAGCACTACATTAAATCCTGCATCCGCAATGGCATCGCCCACTTCTGTGGGAGAATTAAAATAGGGAAAACCGGAAAAACCACGGGAATTGCCTCCCATAATTGTTTCCTGATTAATAATTTTAACATCGGCAGTATGCAGAAAAGGTTTGATTCCATCAAATAACATGGAAAAGTCATAGCTTCCGTCGTCCTGTTTTCCGCTGGCAACGATTCCAAGGTGCATCAGGTTATCCCCCACTGCCATGAGCGTGATATCATGTTCCGGAAACGGTGTGGGAGTCGGCTCCGGGGTAGATGTCGGAACTGCTGTGGGAGAGGGAAGGGGTGTCGGCGGATCGGCGATTGCGACAACAGTACTGTCTACAGTATTTTTTTCTAAAAAATAGTATCCACAGATACCGGATAATAAGATGATCGGAACCAGGAGGAGCAACAGATAGAGAGATGTTCTTTTGGTGTTCATAGGATTCCTCATTTCTATACACGTTTTTTAGTAATTCCGGAACTTTATTCAAAAATAAAACGACACCGATATTATAACATTTGTTTGAAAGCAGTGCAAAAATAAAAAATAAATTACTGTTTTCCCATTGACATAGTATGAAATAAGAGATATAATCCTACCAATAAGTTGATTCGATACTTAAGCAAACATCGAAGAGGAGGAAAAGGATTATGAAAAGAAAGGTATGGAAAAACGTATTGGCATTAGCACTGACCGGAGTACTTACTTTGGGACTTACTGCATGCGGCGGCAGCAATGGCAGCGCAGATGCAGGAAGTGCAGCCGGTGATGCAGGCAGCAAGGCAGTATATCGTACGTTAGACGAGATCAAAGAGAGCGGCACCATCAATATCGGTGTATTTTCCGATAAGAATCCGTTCGGTTATGTGGATGAGAACGGTGAGTATCAGGGTTATGATGTATATTATGCAAGAAGACTCGGTGAGGATCTGGGCGTAGATGTGAACTTCGTATCTACGGAGGCTGCCAACCGTATTGAATATCTGCAGACCGGTAAGGTAGATGTGATCCTGGCAAACTTTACCGTAACACCTGAGAGAGCAGAAGAAGTTGATTTTGCTTCTCCTTACATGAATGTAGCACTTGGCGTAGTCTCCAAGGATGACAATGTTATCACTACGCTGGATAACTGGAATGCAGATGACTCCATCATCGTGATCTCCGGAACTACCGCAGAGACCTATCTGATTGCTAACTATCCTGACATTCCTTTACAGAAGTTTGATTCTTATGCAACCGCAAAGGAAGCTTTCGAGAACGGTACTTCCGTAGCATGGGCAAACGATAACACCGAGGTCATTGCGTTTGCTTTGCAGAATGAAGGCTACACCGTAGGTATTCCTTCCCTGGGCAGCGCAGACACCATTGCGCCCGCAGTATCCAAGGGCAATACCACACTGCTTGACTGGATCAATGATGAGATCGCAAGCCTTGGTGAGGAGAACTTCTTCCATGCAGACTATGAGGCAACTCTGGCAGATACCTATGGTCTGGATTATGAGGAGAGCCTGGTAGTAGAAGGCGGCAAGGTAAACGCACAATAAACATTGCCCTCTTCGCAATGAAAAGCAGCCATAGATCCTGTGATGACAGGTTTTGTGGCTGCTTTTGTCCTGTGATGACAGCAGCGATATGGAAGCATCCGGCCGGATCCGGGCGTTTGACATTTGTTCCTTTTAAGAATATAATACGAATACTTTACAAACGATAAATTACAAAACGCAGGAGGAACTTTTTGTGAAAAATACCGGAAAACGATTGCTTTCTGCCGGCTTGCTTTCTGTTGCCGCCGGTTTTATGCTCTTTCTATTTGCACCACTTGAAATATATTTTAACAATAAATATGAGTTTTGGTTTGATTTCTATGATTTATTTCCTATTTGTATACTTATGTTTATTGTGTCCGGAATGATAAGCTTTCTGTTCTTATTTTTCCTTTCAAAAATAAATAGACGGGTATGCGATTGCTTTTTGGCTTTTTATCTGCTTGCGTTTCTATGTACTTATATCCAGGGAAATTTTATGGTAGGGAATCTTCCGCGTCTGGATGGAAGTTTTGTGGACTGGTCTCAGTATTTGAGACTACGCATCAGCTCCATCGTACTTTGGCTTGTGATGACCGGTCTGCTATTGTTGGCGGTCAGAAAAATGTCATTGGAGCGGGTAGCGGAGAATGCCGGGTTTGTTGCCGGTCTGATCAGCCTTGTTTTGTTGGTAACGCTTTTTACGCTGGGGGTCAGCAAGCATGGATTGGAACAAAAATTTTCCATGAGTAACACGACCTATCACATGCTGGAAATGTCCACAGATCAGAATCTGGTGGTTCTGGTACTGGATACTGTGGATGGAAATGCAATGACAGAAGCGATTGATACACACCCTGAATATCGTCAGGTACTTTCTGATTTTACTTATTATAATAATACGATGTCAGCTTATCCGTTTACGATATATTCCGTTCCGTATCTGCTCTCCGGGGAATGGTATGAGGATCAGGAAGAGTTTATTGACTTTGCCAAAAGAATTTACAGAACCTCCCCTTTATTTGAGAATCTGGAACAGAGAGGCTATCGGCTGGGAATGTATGAGGATGAAGCGTACCGCCTGGAAGAATGTATGTTCCGCTTCGAGAATATGATTGATACAAGTCCCAAAGTATCTTCGGTAGTGCAATTTGCAAAATTGGAAATGAAACTGATCGGCTTTAAGTATATGCCTTACGACCTGAAAAGGTTCTGCCTGACGATTCCGGCAGAATTTCAGACCCTGGAAAAGGCGGTCGACACGGAGGCGTATGAGAATTTTTCTTCGGAGGATCAGACGTTTTATGCAATGCTTAAGAAAACGCAGATTTCTTATACTGACCAGAAATGCTTTAAATTTATTCATTTAATGGGAGCACATAGCCCCTGGCATTTAGATGCCGAACTCAATGAAATAGAAAATGCAACTTATGAGCAGAGTATAGAAGCAAGCATGACGATTGTGACAGAGTACCTGCAAAAGCTCAAGGACAGCGGTACCTATGACAATACGGCAATCATGATCATCTCTGACCACGGATATAATATTGAAGATGATAACAGCTCTGAAAACAGGCAGCATCCGATCCTGTTTGTCAAAGGAGTTGACGAACACTATGAGGAATTGCAGATCTCAGCAGCGCCGATTTCACAATTCGATTATATGGATGCATATACACGGCTCTTAGACCGGAAAACGGGAGAAGAGGTATTTGATTATCGCGAAGGAGACGCCAGGGAACGCCGCTATCTGTTCTATGAATATGAGGAACCCACTCATTTCTATGAATATATGCAGACAGGATATGCCGGGGATGAGGATACGATGTATTTTACAGGTGTGGAAATAACGCCATAAGCGTTTGATGATAATATTTCTTGTGCTATAATCGAAAGCGTTGTTTTATGAGGTATTCTGGAAAGGATATAAATACATGAACTGGGAATTTATCTGGAAATATCTGCCTATGTATGAGAAGGCAGCGTGGCTGACCGTGAAGATCGGTGTCATCGGAATTGTGTTTGCGATTCTGGTGGGATTACTCTGTGCGGCAATCCAATATTATAAAGTGCCGGTACTTCGTTTGATCGTGGCAGTTTATGTAGAATTGAGCCGCAACACACCGCTTCTGGTACAGCTGTTTTTTATCTATTACGGTTTTCCTAAGATCGGTCTGCGGATGTCTGCGGAACTGTGCGGCGTCGTGGGCTTGGCATTTTTGGGCGGAAGTTATATGGCGGAAGCGTTTCGAAGTGGGTTGGAAGCAGTGGAACCGATCCAGAGCGAAAGCGCCATCAGTCTGGGGATGAGTTCATGGCAGGTGTTACGTTATGTGATTTTGCCCCAGGCAATGTCTACCAGCATTCCCGCATTTGTGGCCAATATTATTTTTCTGTTAAAAGAGACCAGTGTATTCAGTGCTATCAGTCTGATGGATCTGATGTTTACGGCGAAGGATCTCATCGGTCTGTATTACAAAACGACCGAGAGTCTGTTCCTTCTGGTAGTATTTTATCTGTTGATCCTGTTGCCTGTATCAATCATAGGATCACTGGTGGAGAGGAGGATGCGTTATGCCGGATTTGGGGATTGATGTCTTATGCAAAGGCACGAATATGCTCCGTCTGTTACAGGGATTATGGGTGGCAATGAAGATCAGCATCGTATCTATCCTGATCAGTATGCCGCTCGGAATCCTCGTGGGAGCACTGATGACTGTGAAAAATAAAGCAGTGAAGGCGATATTCCGCGTCTATCTGGAATTTATCCGGATTATGCCGCAGCTGGTATTGCTGTTCATCGTATACTTTGGTTCTACCAGAGCTCTGGGATGGAATTTGTCCGGTGAAGTCGCTTCGGTGATCGTATTTGTCCTGTGGGGAACTGCGGAAATGGGCGACCTGGTGCGAAGTGCACTGATCAGCATCCCCAAGCACCAGTATGAGAGCAGTGAGGCCTTAGGACTTAGCAAAATGCAGACCTATCTATATGTGATTATTCCACAGACGGTGAGGAGACTGATTCCGCTGTCGATCAACCTGATCACCCGTATGATCAAGACGACCAGTCTGGTGCTGATGATCGGTGTGGTGGAAATGCTAAAGGTGGCACAGCAGATCATCGAGGCAAACCGTATGAGCAGCCCCAATGCAGCCTTTGGAGTGTTCCTCGTAGTATTTGTTCTGTACTTTTTCGCTTGCTGGCCGTTCAGTGTATTGGCGAGAGGACTGGAAAAGAAATGGAATTAGGATGGGAGTAAGAAGATGGCAGAGACATTGCTGAAAATAGAAAATCTGACAAAAGAATATGAAGGACAGAAAATACTGGACGGGATCGATCTGGAAGTAAAACAGGGGGATGTCCTGGTAGTGGTAGGCCCCAGCGGCTGTGGTAAGAGTACCCTGCTTCGCTGTATCAATGCACTGGAACCAATCCAGGGTGGCTCAATACAGCTGCAGGGAATGGATATCCGCAAGGGCAGCAAAAACATCACGACCCTGCGTCAGAAGATCGGAATGGTCTTCCAGAGCTATGAATTGTTCCCTCATTTGACGGTGCTTGACAATATTACGCTGGCACCTGTGAAAGTGCAGAAACGAGACAAAGCACAAGCACGTAAGGAGGCTATGGAGCTTCTGGAGCGTGTGGGACTGGCAGACAAGGCGAAAAGTTATCCCAGACAGTTGTCCGGCGGACAGAAGCAGCGTGTGGCTATCGTGCGTGCACTGTGTATGCATCCGGAGATCCTGTTATTCGATGAGGTAACCGCAGCACTGGATCCGGAAATGGTCAGAGAAGTGCTGGACGTTATGTTAGACCTGGCAAAGCAGGGAAAGACCATGCTGATCGTCACCCATGAGATGCAGTTTGCCAAGGCAGTAGCCGATAAAGTGATCTTCATCGACCAGGGAAAAATCGTGGAGGAAGCGGCACCGGAAGCGTTTTTTGAGCATCCAGAGACCGAGAGAGCAAAACAGTTCCTGAATGTATTCACGTTTGAACCTGTGGAGCATCATACGGAACAGAACATATAAAACGAAAACAGGCAAAAGAAAGATAATGAAGAGAGTTTTCATTATCTTTTTTTTATGCTATACTCATTGTGGATTTTTGTGTTTTTTCAAAAAACTGACGATTGACAAAGAACTCTAAAGGAGAAGTGAAAAGGTGAACAGAAAGCCTTATATCAGATACACTGTTTTAGGAATACTGCTTTTTCTGGCATTATTGTGTGTAATTCGTATTGCCATACCGAATAAAGAATGGATCTATTCGGGAAGCACAGCATTTATGGAAGGGGAAGCTTGTACGGACAGAGCGGTTTATGAGCACATCGCTTTGGGAAGAGGTGTCTACCGGGTGGAATTATCTTATGAAAGCACCGGGGATGCCAACGCAATATGCAATGTAAAGGACGGTACGGTATATCAGGGTGGTCTTTTATGTAACGGAGAGCATCTCTACCGGGCACTGGATCATACCTCTTATGATTTTTGGCTGTATGAGCCGACAGAGGAATTGGTAATTACAGTGGATTATTCCGGACAGGATCAATTGACGACAGGAGATCTGAAAATCGTAGAGACGAATCTTCTGTGGACCAGATATCTGGTGATTCTCATTGCACTGGCACTTTTCATCGAGGGTACTTTACGGTTTGAAAGACAGAAGGAGAGGAACGAAGGAGGGGAAGCAAGACGCAGAGTGATTTTTGGAATTGGTGTGATCGCGTTCGTTGCTTCTATTCCCTATTTCTATGACGGACTGATCTCAGGGGCAGACCTGACGTATCATTTGCAGCGTATCGAGGGCGTAAAGGACGGTCTGTTGACAGGACAGTTCCCGGTGCGCCTGGAGCCCAGATGGGTATTCGATCACGGTTATGCCAACGGCATTTTTTATTGTAATCTGCTGCTGTATTTTCCTGCTTTGTTGCGTATGGCAGGCTTTACTGTGACGGAAAGCTATATTTTATATTGTATCGCACTGAATATTGCAACGGCAGCGATCGCCTGGTATTGTTTCGGAAAAATGTTCCGGGATAATGTGATCGGATTGGTGTGCAGCGGCCTTTACACGTTATCGATTTTCCGGATTTATAAATTGCTGATCACGGGCGCTGTGGGAGAAGGAAGTGCATTTACCTTTCTTCCGCTGGTGCTTTATGGAATCTATCTGGTATTTGAAGAAAACGTGGAGAATAAAGAATTTTCGCAAAGCTGGCTGATTCTGGGAATGGGCTATGCGGGACTGATTCAGACACATGTGCTGACCTGCGAGATCACGGCTGTTATGACGGTATTACTCTGTGTACTTTATCTTCGCAAGGTGTTCGAATTGCCAAGATTTCGTCAGCTGATGCAGGGAGCGCTGCTTGCACTGGGGTTAAGTCTGTGGTACCTGGTGCCGTTTGTGGATTATTATATGACGCAGGACATGAAAATCCAGCATGCTTCTGCCAGAACAATACAGGAAAGAGGAGCAATTCTGCCGCAGCTTGTGCATCAATTCTGGATCAGCGGACAAAATACACCGCTTGGGGATAATGGAATGCAGTATTCCCATCCGGTAGGTGTGGGACTGATCCTTGTAGTCGGGGTGTTGGTTTTCTGGCTGTTACTGTTTTTCGGTGGACTGCCGAAGAAGAAAAATCCGGAAATGCGCTTTACCATCAAGGCGGCTGGTTTGGGATGTCTTGCCTTGTGGATGTCTACGAATTATTTTCCCTGGGACAGTATTCAGAATACTTCGCAGATTGCGGCAACACTGGTGAGTAGTCTGCAGTTTCCCAATCGTTTTCTGGGCTGGGGTACCGCTTTTCTGGCAGTACCGGCAGGATATGTCCTGAAGTATTTTAAAAACAACCGGAGAATGCTATATCAGATGAGTCTGGTCACCGTGCTGGTGGCATTATCTACATCGTATCTGTATCTGATGGATTCAGAGGATCAGGAGACGGATTACTATTTGTATAATGAAGAAAGCATGGGGTTTGGATACATTTCGGGCGAGGAATATCTGATCTACGGAACAGACAGTGAGCAATTATCTTTTGCAAAACCGGAAGCCGGTGAGAAGATCAGCATCACAGAGTATACCAAAAAAGGATTAAATACGACCTTTTTCTGTCAAAATACCGGAGAAGAGCAGGAACGAATTACCTTACCGGTTCTTTTGTATAAAGGATATGAAGCGGTTGGAGAATCCGGAGAGAAAATAGAAATCGCGGATAATGGAAATCATTTGCTGCAGGTATGTGTGCCGGGATCTTATACGGGACAGATCACAGTACGATTTACAGAGCCTTGGTATTGGAGAGCGGCAGAGGTAATTACGCTGCTTACGATCATAGGGATGAGCTTCTGGCTGCTTCAAAAAAGGAGAAACAGATGAAAAGAAAAATACTTTTTGTAGCAGAAGGGGTTCTTTTACTGGTTTTGCTATTGCTTTGCTTTTTCGGATCCGGTGAGACAGTTAGAACAGATAGCCAAAAACTACATCGGGAGGAAGAAACAGGATACCTTGTCAGTGATACCTTTGCCCTGCAGCCCGGAGTCTACCGGATCCTTGTGGAAGCGGATGTCGCAGGCGGTGGCATCGGAGCAGGTATGGAGATTGGTCTGGATGCAGAACAAATGACATTTCATGCGATCAGGGGAAACCGGGCGACTCTGTATGCCGGCACGGAATATCGGGAGATCACCTATTATGTGACCGCGTCTGTGCCTTCGGCTTATGTGTCGATTCTTTCTTTTTCGGACGAGGCGGAGACCTCTTATGAACTGAAAGTGGTGAGAACGGCAGCCGGCAGCAGGATACGATTCGTGATGGCAGTGCTGCTTTGCCTGGTTTTGAACGGGCTGCTTTCTTTTCATAGAAAAATAATGACAGGGGAAGTCACCGGACAGAAAAAATGGACAATATGTGCCCTGACGGCCATCTGGGCAGTGGCATGTATTCCGCTTACAGTGGATTATCTGATTCTGGGAACTGACAGCGTACAATGTCTGACTGAGACAGAGTATCTGCTTCGGGGAGCGTGGAGCGAGATCACACCCGTGCACTTGTTCTACTTATGGATTCCTACCGTGGTGCGCGGAATCGGCTTTTCTGTGATGACTGCTTATAAAGTATTGTTTGCATTGCTGAGCGCGGTGGCAACCTTGTTGATCTACGGTATATTTTCCGGACAGACCAGGGATGTGCGGCTGGCGCTGCCGGTGACAGCATTCGGTGTGTGGAGCCCGCTTGCCATGAAGTGGATGTATTCTCAAGGATCCCCCGGAAAATTCATAATTTATGTGTTGTGCTATGCACTGCTTTGTCTGGTCGTGGGACGGATCCTTGGAAGAAAAAAAGTGGCGGATCGTAAAATTTCTCCCTGGGTATTGTTTGCAATTGGGCTGGTACTGGTATTGCAGGTATTATATTTTGAAGATAACCTGACCTTTCAGTCGGATGTGTACTATTGGTATAACGAAGAACCTTTTATGACAGGAGCGTAACAAATGGAAAAAGCATGGTTGCTATTGAGTCAGGTCATGACTTTAGGAACGACATGGTGCATGTTCCACTGTATACTAAAAGAAAAAAAACAAAGCGGACAGGAGAAGAGAAAGTGGGTTCTGCTTGCAGGAATCCTGCTGTATCTGCTCTTGCCGAAGCATGTGGCAGTGGTAAGAGAAAGAGACTGGACACAGATCGTGATCTGGATGCTGGTGCCGGTGCTGGTAGCGGCGCTGCTTCAGGTGGCAGATACGCAGAAGCGACTGTGGAAGCTCGGATTTGCCATGGTGGCAGTATTGGTGATCGGTGTGACCGGAAGACTGGATGGTGTGGCAGGACTTGTGCTGCTGTTGTTGGTATGTGTGGCGGGATTTGATAGAAAACGCTGGGAATATCCGGTGGCCGGAGTGCTTGGAATTGTGCTGGCATACCCTACTTATCTGACATGGAAACATTGGATCTTTGACGGTAATTTTGCGGAGAGTGGTTTGGAATATGTGGGCATTATGGACAAGGGATATAGTATCGGTGGTTTGTTCAGTACCTATTTTCATCGAAACGGCGATCCGGGAATGGGAATCTTACTGACGGGAAGTTTACTCTTTTTAGTATATTGTTCTTTTGTGAAAGGCAGAAAAATCTGGACGCAAACCGACTATGCCTGGCTGGGAGCGGCAGGGATGCTTATCCTGATGTCCTTACGGTATTTCCCCTGGGACTATGTGCAGAGAATAGGACAGTGGTCTCTGGGACTGGTGTCTCTGATGGGAACGCCGACAGTATTTTTTACGTATGCGCAGATGATTTTGTGCGTGCTGAGCGTGGAAAAGATTGGTAATATTGTCATGGCATGTGAAGCAGAAGACGAAGATGAATTGCAAGAAGCAATGTAACGGGCGATAGAGGAAAGGGAAATGGATATTATGAAAAAGTACAGAGGATGGATCATCACGGGGATTCTGGGCGGCATGTTGGCGTTTATGGCTGTATATGGCTGGCAGGCCAGCATGAAATATGATACCTTTTTACTGCAGGCGGAACTATGGGGGAAAATAGGTCATCTGTCGCACAAAGGATGTGTACTGGCATTTGCGGTGCTGTTTCCTTTCTTTACATGGATATTGCATTTTGGTTACCGGTGGCTGGATCAGCGTCAGAGAAAAGAGCAGCCGGTGTTTTCCTGGAAAAGCTGGCAGCAGTGGCTTCTGGCAGGAGGGATTTTGTACGGCTGCTATCTGATACTGTTACTTTGCTGTTATCCGGGGTTTTACAATTATGATATTGGATATCAATTGCCACAGATTCTGTATCCGGAAGTGCCGTTTAATGCACATCATCCGCTGCTGCACACGATCGTGGGCGGCGGAATCATTACCATTGGGTATCATCTGCGGAGTGTGGATCTCACCTTCGGTGTTTTTTTATACAATGCGGTACAGATGGCAATCTGTGCGTCCTGCTTCAGCTATGCGATTGTCGTGATGTATCGGAAGACCGGCAGCAGGCTTCTGGCAGTATTTTCGGAGCTTTTTTACATTCTGTGTCCGCCGGTTGCCATGTTTGCCATGAGTACTACCAAGGATGTCACCTGTTATGCTTTTTTGCTGGTGGCAGTATTGAAAATCTGTGAAATCTATACGGCACTGAATGCTGACAGAGCACCGACTTGGAAACAGTGGTTAATCACCGGTATTCTGCTTTGCCTGGCGTGCCTGCTTCGAAACAATATTGTATATGCAATGCCTTTTGCAGCAGTATTTGCTGTGATGCTGGTTGCTTATCAGAGAAAACAACAGATCTTGTTTTGGCTTTTGATGATCCTTATGCCTTTGGTGTTGAACAAAGGGTTGCTGATTGCCGTGAATGCTACACCGGGAAGTGCAGCGGAAGCACTCAGTGTACCGTTCCAACAGATTGCACGTGTCTATGTGGATAAGGGCGAGGCGGCATTTACACAAGAGGAACTGGATTATCTGAGTACCTGCATAGATCTGGATAACTTTGCCATGTATGATCCTGTCATTGCAGATGAAATCAAGACAGCATTCTGGCGCCACCTGGATGTGATTATGGCGGATAAACCGAAAGCAATTAAATTCTGGATCAAAAAGGGATTGCAGTATCCCGTATGCTACATAGAGTCTTTCCTGGATAATACTTATCAGGCATGGTATCCGTTAACCAGTTTGCATGATAAAAAACATGGACGATATTTTGACGTGACCGGATGGAATGAAGAATATGCGAATCCGAAAGTACCGCAAGTTTATAATTTTTATACAGCAATGAAGGAAGATAGTTATGTTAACTGGCCGGTCTTAAGACTGTTCTGTGTGACAGGAACGATGTTTATCATGATGTTTGTTAGTGCATTTTATGCCTGGTGGCGTAAAGACAAACCGGTGGGAATCGCTTTAGTTACGACGTTGTTGGTGGTAGGAACCTGTATGTGCGGTCCGGTGTCGGATATCCGGTATTATTTGATTTTATTTGAATTATTTCCGATATTACTGGGATATCTGTGTGGGAAAAAGGAAATGGCAGATATCGCTGTGAATAAGTCAGACGAGATGATCAAGAAGGATGCAAAAAGAGAGATTGCCTGATCGGCAAATAATCAAAGAAGTCAAAAGAAATCAGGGGAAAAAGATATTTCAGAAATTTGCAATATTATGTACTGGAATTTTATTAACAGTACTGTGGAGCAGCCGGGTACAGGCTGCCTCCGTCCCCCAGGCAGAAACACCGAATTACAAAGTCGTTTTCTTTGCCCATGAGAATTACTATGAACAGGATGCGGACGGCAGTAAATCCGGCTACGGCCATGAGATGATGCAGAATGGCTCTCGGTATATGCAGTGTACCTTTTCCTGTGTCGGCTATGACAAGAATGTATTTCCAAGCCGGTCAATATTAAAGATATTGAGGGAACTTTAAAGGAAGGTACCGAAAAAAGAGCGGCAGAAAGTAACGGAGTGAATGGAAACAGTATGAATACAGAAAAAGCATCATTGGAGAATCCGAAAGTTGAAAAAATATCCAAAAAGAAACTATTAGGGAAGCTGTTTGCGTCTACTTTATACCTGAGCACTTTCACGTTCGGTGGAGGATATGTGATCGTCACGCTGATGAAGAAAAAGTTCGTGGACGAGTATCACTGGATCGAGGAAAATGAGATGTTGGATCTGGTGGCTATCGCGCAGTCCTCCCCGGGAGCTATTGCGGTGAACGGAGCTATTGTTGTGGGGTATAAGCTGGTGGGGATTGCCGGGGCACTGACAGCGATTCTGGGAACGATTCTCCCTCCTTTTGTGATTATAGCTGTAATCTCTATCTTCTATAATGCCTTCCGGAGTAACTTCTATGTAGCACAGATGCTGTCCGGAATGCAGGCAGGCGTGGGTGCGGTGATCGCTTCCGTGACGTATGACATGGGCGCTCCGATTGCAAAAGAGAAGGATCCGATGTCGCTTCTTATCATGACCGGCGCGTTTTTCGCAGCCTGTGTGCTGGAAATCAATGTTGTTTATATCGTGATTACCTGCGGATTGCTGGGCGTGATACGGACTTTGCTTGCCAAAAGGAGGTTCGGAAAATGATTTATCTGCAACTATTTTTGAGCTTTCTCCAGATCGGATTGTTCAGCTTCGGAGGCGGTTATGCGGCAATGCCGCTGATCCAGGGACAGGTGGTTACCGGGCATGGGTGGCTGACCATGTCGGAATTTACGGATCTGATCACTATTTCACAGATGACGCCGGGACCGATTGCGGTGAATTCCGCCACCTTTGTGGGACTGAAGATCGCCGGTGTGCCGGGAGCGGTAGTGGCGACGGCCGGATGTATTCTGCCGTCCTGCATCATTGTGACGATCCTGGCAAAGCTGTATTTGAAATACCGGAATATGGATCTGCTGCAGGGAGTATTGAAATCCTTACGGCCTGCCGTGGTGGCCATGATTGCTTCCGCAGGGATATTGATTTTGGTGACGGCATTCTGGGGCAGTAGTGCGGTGATTACGTTTGCCGGAACGAAGTGGAGCATGGTCGTTATTTTTGTAATCTGCCTGATACTGCTTTGCAAGACGAAGCTGAACCCTATCTGGGTCATGGTACTGGCAGGTGTCATGAAAGTGGGGATCCAGATGGTGTCGCAAGCTATGATAAGCTATGATTTCCCCGGTATTTTCTGAATAAGGTTCAGTTTGGCCTGAGAGGTATGTAATTGAAAAATGAACAGTGGTTATATGTAAGATGTAAAATTGAGGGACATAATTTTAAAAAAGATCCTATCATGTAAAAAACATATAGTTGCAAAATGTCCGCAAGATAAATACACTTGTCTTTCGTATGAAAATACTATATAATAGCACATAGTGTGTGCAATACAGCACAGTCAGCGAAAAGATTTTACTGTATGCTACATGAAAAAACGAAAGAAGAGTGGAAACGTATGAAAAAACTATTTGAGAAGTGGAACAGCATCAGTCTGATTCTGCGTATCCTCTGCGGTCTGGTCATTGGTGTGATTTTGGGACTTGTAGTACCGCAGGCGACCGGCATTGCGATCTTAGGTGATGTCTTTGTAGGAGCCCTGAAGGCTATCGCTCCGTTACTTGTATTTTTCCTGTTGATCAGTGCTCTGTGTCATGCCGGAAAAAGCCATGGCGGCATTATCAAGACCGTAATTATTCTGTATATGTTCAGTACTTTTCTGGCATCTATCGTTGCAGTTGTTGCCAGCAAAGTATTCCCGGTAACCCTGACACTGGCAGATGCCGCTACGGATATGGCGGCACCGGACGGCATCGTGGAAGTACTGAAGACGTTACTTATGAATATGGTAGCCAACCCGGTATCCTCCCTGTTGAACGCCAACTATATCGGTGTTCTGTCCTGGGGCGTGATTATCGGTATCGGTATGAGAGCAGCCAATGATACGACCAAGAAGGTATTGGATGATATCTCCAACGGTCTGTCCCAGGTAGTCAGCTGGATCATCAGCCTGGCTCCTTTCGGAATCTTAGGGTTAGTATTCAGCTCCATCTCTTCCAATGGACTGGAAATTTTTACCGAGTACGGAAAGCTTCTGTTAGTGCTGGTAGGTTCCATGTTATTTATCTACTTTGTGACCAACCCGATCATCGTATTCTGGTGCATCCGCAAGAACCCGTATCCACTGATCTTCAAGTGCCTGAAGAAGAGCGCTATTACCGCATTCTTCACCAGAAGCTCCGCAGCGAACATTCCTGTAAATATGAAAGCCTGCGAAGAGTGGGGACTGGATAAGGATACTTATTCCGTAACCATCCCTCTGGGTGCTACAATCAACATGGATGGTGCGGCTATCACCATTACCGTTATGACACTGGCAGCAGCCACCACCATGGGAATCCATGTGGACTTCTTAAGCGGTATCGTGCTGAGTGTTCTGGCAACTTTGTCTGCCTGCGGTGCATCCGGTGTGGCAGGTGGTTCTCTGTTGCTGATCCCTATGGCATGTTCTTTGTTTGGCATTTCCAATGATATCGCCATGCAGATCGTAGGCGTCGGCTTCATCATCGGTGTCATCCAGGATTCCGTAGAGACGGCACTGAATTCCTCCTCTGACCTGCTGTTGTCCGCATCCGCTGAGTTCAGACAGTGGAGACTGGAAGGCAAAGAGATCAAATATTAATAGTGAATGTAGCTGCAAAATCAGTTGCATACTCACAAAATAAAAAGTATGATAAGTTCAGCCGGAGCATTTGCTTTGGCTGAACTTTTTGCGTTAAATAAATATTTGAGGAGAAAAAATATGTGGCAGCCACAGGAAGACAATACTTACAATGAACTGAGAGAAAATTCGATCCGTAAATGGTTGGAGGATATGAGCGGACACGAGGACGTAGCGGTAAGAGGCGGTGTCAAAGTCACACAGGAATATCTGGAGGAGCTGAAGAGACAGATCCGTGAACTGGAAGAAAAATGCGCGCTGAAAGATGACTATCTGAAGAAGATGAAAGAGAAGTCCGCGACAGTGAAAAGCGCTGTGCAACATTCGATAGAACGAACTTCGGGAAAATGAGAAGCATTTCGGGTAAAAGCGGAGTCCGCGAGGGTTGACAGCGAAACGGAAAAAAAGTATCATATATAAGATATTGAGTATTAAAAACAAGAGCGGAAAGGTAGAAACCATGGCACTTAGCAAGAAGCCCACAACGGGCATGAAAGATATCCTGCCGGAAGAGATGCAGATCCGTGATTACGTGATCAGCGTCATCAAGGACACCTACGGCAAATTCGGTTTTACTTCCATTGAGACTCCCTGCGTGGAAAATATTGCAAACTTAAGCAGTAAGCAGGGCGGCGACAATGAGAAGCTGATCTTCAAGATCTTAAAGCGCGGCGAGAAGCTGAACGTGGCAGCCGCAACCACAGAGGAAGAGGTAGTGGACAGTGGTCTGCGTTATGACCTGACGGTGCCTCTGGTACGTTATTATTCCAACAACGCGGCATCCCTGCCCTCTCCTTTTAAGGCATTGCAGATGGGCAATGTATGGAGAGCGGACAGACCCCAGAGAGGAAGATACCGTCAGTTCATGCAGTGTGATATCGATATTCTCGGTGAGCCGTCTAACTTAGCAGAGATCGAACTGATCCTGGCTACGACCACGACATTGGGCAAACTGGGCTTCAAAAATTTCCAGATCCGTATCAATGAGCGTCGTATCCTGAAGGCAATGGCTGCTTACAGCGGATTCCCTGAAGAGTCCTATGACAGTGTATTTATCACGCTGGACAAAATGGACAAGATCGGTCTGGAAGGCGTGGAAGCTGAGCTTTTGGAGAACGGTTTTGATAAGGCATGTGTAGACAAGTATCTGGAACTGTTCAAAGGCCTGGAGAGTGCTGAGGACGGTGTGGCTTACCTGGCAGATACCCTGGAAGGATTCTTAGAGCCCGAGATCGCCCAGAGCCTCAGAGAGATCATGGACAGCGTCAGAGCGACGAAGGCTTCTGATTTCGAGATCGTGTTCGACGCTACGCTGGTAAGAGGAATGTCGTATTATACCGGAACCATTTTTGAGATCGCCATGCCGGAATTCGGCGGCAGCTGCGGTGGCGGCGGACGTTACGACAAGATGGTCGGCAAATTTACCGGCAATGATGTGCCCGCGTGCGGATTCTCCATCGGCTTCGAACGTATCATCATGCTGCTCATGGAGAGAGGCTTCAAGGTGCCCACGAGACCGAAGCAGGTAGCATACCTGATCGAGAAGGGTGTCAGCGGCGAAAGACTGTGTGAAGTGATCGCACAGGCGCAGGAAGCCCGTAAGGACGGTACCCAGGTACTGGTAGCCCGCATGAACAAGAACAAGAAGTTCCAGAAGGAGCAGCTGAATAAGGAAGGCTACGAAGAATTCGTGGAATTCTATAAGGAAGAATTAAAGAGATAAAAGTAACAGACGAAGGAGCAAAAGCAATGATTCAGTCCAGAACACATAACTGTAATGAACTTCGGATCGGCAACGTCGGTGAGAGAGTCACACTGGTCGGCTGGTTCGAGAACATGAGAAAAGTCAGCAAAAATCTCGGCTTTGTCATTCTGCGTGATTTCTACGGAACCACTCAGCTGGTAGTAGAGACCGAGGAAATGATGAATGTCATGGATGGCATCAACAAGGAATCCACCATCTCCGTGGAAGGTGTGGTCAGAGAGCGTTCCAGCAAAAATGCTAATCTGCCTACCGGTGAGATCGAGGTAGTACCCGATAAGATCGAGATTCTGGGAAAGTGTATTTACAATGCACTTCCTTTCGAGATCAATCAGTCCAAGGATGCAGACGAGAATGCACGTCTGAAATACCGTTACCTGGATCTGCGAAATCCGAACATGAAGAAAAACATCGTGATGAGAAGCCAGATCGTGGCGGAACTGCGTCAGAGGATGTATGCGTTGAACTTCATGGAGATCACCACGCCGATCCTGACCTGTTCTTCTCCGGAAGGAGCGAGAGATTATCTGGTTCCCGCCAGAAACCATCCCGGCAAGTTCTATGCGCTGCCCCAGGCTCCCCAGCAGTTCAAGCAGATTCTGATGGCATCCGGATTTGACCGTTATTTCCAGATCGCTCCCTGCTTCCGTGATGAGGATGCGAGAGCAGACCGTTCTCCCGGAGAGTTCTATCAGCTGGATATGGAGATGGCATTCGCTTCCCAGGAAGATGTATTCTCCATCGTAGAGCAGGTACTTCCTCCCGTATTTGAAAAGTACGGTATTTATAAAGAAGCTTCCAAGGCACCTTTCGTACGCATCCCCTATCTGGAGGCTATGGACAAGTACGGTTCCGATAAGCCGGATCTGCGTATCGACCTTGTGCTGACCGATGCTTCCGAAGTAATGCAGGGCTGCGGTTTCGCTCCTTTCGAAGGACAGACCGTGAAGGCTATTGTAGTAGACGGATTTACCGCTACCCGTAAGCAGATCGATGCCATCTGTGCAGAAGTGGAAGTACAGACCGCACGTAAGGGCTTCTGGTTCCGCGTGGACGAGAACGGAGAGTTCGTAGGCGGTATCTCCAAGTTCTTACAGGATCGTAAAGAAGAAGTCATCAAGGCACTTGGCCTTAAGAACGGTGACTTTGTCGGTCTGGCTGCAGGCAAGAAGCTGGAAGCACAGAAGACCGCAGGTGTCTACAGAAAGCTGCTCGGCGCAGCCAGCGAGAAGCATATGAAGAAGGACTGCTATGAGTTCTGCTGGATCGTTGACTTCCCGATGTATGAGATCGGCGAGGAGTCCGGCGAACTGGAATTCTGCCATAACCCGTTCTCCATGCCCCAGGGTGGCATGGATGCGCTGAACAATCAGGATCCCTTAGAGATCCTGGCATACCAGTACGATCTGGTCTGCAACGGCGTAGAACTGTCCTCCGGTGCGGTGAGAAACCATGATCCGGAGATCATGATCAAGGCATTCGAGCTGGTAGGCTTGGGCGAAGCCGATGTGAAGGCGAAGTTCCCTGCTATGTACAATGCATTCTGCTACGGAGCACCTCCTCATGCAGGAATCGCTCCTGGTGTAGACCGTATGATCATGCTGATCTGTGGCGAGGAAAGCATTCGTGAGATCATTCCGTTCCCGATGAACAAGAACGCAATGGATATTATGATGGGAGCACCGGGCACGGTAGAACAGAAGCAGTTAGACGAGCTGCATCTGGCGATCACCGCAAAGCCAGAAGAATAAAATATCGGGCTGTCGCGTGATTCTTACGCGACAGCTTTTGTATATTTTCCGGATGGTATACAAAGGTGAAAGCGGAGAATAGGAGACTGAAAGCAGGAGAACAGTGCGCAAAGGGCGTGCGCAGAAATGAGGATTCATATGTCGGTAGGACTTTATATCTTACACTTGTATCCGGGAGCGGATGAGAACAGACAGGTGCTGCTGCGGGAGGCAGCAAAGTGTGTGGATCCGGTGCGGCGCAAGAAGGCGGAACATCTGAAAAACATACCTGCAAGGGCTGCCTGCCTGGGAGCGGGAATGTTGTTACAGAAGATGCTTCTGGATCTGCAATGTGGCGTGGAATTTTCGGATACAGTTTTCCTGGAAGAAGAGGAGCTTTTGGCGCAGCTGCAGAATCGGACCCAGGAGGAGCAGACGTCCACCTTGACAATCGCTTAT
Organism: uncultured Acetatifactor sp.; assembly: GCA_934394665.1. GTDB lineage: Bacteria > Bacillota > Clostridia > Lachnospirales > Lachnospiraceae > Acetatifactor. The sequence goes on from CAKRRS010000002.1 coordinate 67,674, forward strand.
AGATACGGTGCACATGGAAAGCCCATGATCGCTGACTTCCCGAAACACTTTAATCTGTCGCATTCCGGTGATTATGTGGTCTGTGCGGTAAGTGACGGAGAAGTGGGTGTGGATATTCAGAAATGGGTTCCGTTTAAAGAACGGACGGCAGAACGTTTTTTTGCACCGGAAGAATGGAAATTGTTGCAGACACTGCCTATGGAACAGCGGACGGAAATGTTCTACCGCTTATGGACGAGAAAAGAAGCCTATGGAAAATACACCGGTCTGGGGATTCCTGATGCGGTGAGGGAGAATCTGTTGGGCGAAGAGGAATGCGCCGGAAGACAGATTCGGTTTCTGGAGATGCAGCCGGATCAGGAATACTCGATTGCCGTCTGTGTGAATCGGTGATTCACAGTGCGATTACCTTTGATGCAATGAGCCTGCGGAAATGAGGCTGGTGTGAAATCAGAATTTTCGCACGCAAGGTTTGTGCCTGCGCACACTTGACACAAACCCGTTATACGAAAAATACGTGCGCGGAATAGAGGATGTTATGAAACGATTGATGATCTACCTGAAAGACTATAAGAAGGAGTCCATACTGGCACCGCTGTTTAAGCTGCTGGAAGCCTTTTTTGAACTGATGGTTCCGTTAGTTATGGCGAATATCATTGATTATGGTATTTCCAACCGGAATATGGGCTATATCGGGAAAATGGGTCTGTGCCTGCTGCTCCTTGGTGTGGTGGGACTGGCTTCTTCCATTACGGCACAGTTTTTTGCCGCGAAGGCTGCGGTGGGATTTTCCACGAAACTGCGCCAGGCTCTGTTTAATCATATTGAGGATCTGAGCTTTACCGATATTGATAAAGCGGGAACTTCCACGATGATCACCCGGATGACCAGTGATGTGAATCAGGTGCAGTCCGGTGTGAACATGACCTTACGTCTGTTCCTGCGTTCCCCGATCATCGTATTCGGTGCCATGATCATGGCATTTACCATTGATGTGAAATGTGCACTGATTTTCGTAGTGGCAATTCCTTTATTGTCTATTGTGGTATTCGGCATCATTTTGTCCACAATACCCATGTACAAAAAGGTACAGGCGAAGCTGGATCAGGTACTGGGCATCACCAGAGAGAATCTGACCGGTGTCCGTGTCATCCGTGCATTCCATCAGGAAGCCAAGGAAGAGGAACGCTTCCGGGAGAATAACGAAGCGCTGTCAGCACAGCAGATTTTCGTAGGCAAAATCAGTGCCTGCATGAATCCCGTAACCTATGTGATCGTGAACGCTGCCATTGTGGCACTGATCTATACCGGTGCGGTACAGGTGAATATCGGTAACTTAAGTCAGGGTGAAGTCGTAGCCATCATCAACTATATGAATCAGATCCTGGTGGAACTGGTGAAGCTGGCGAATCTGATCGTGACCATGACCAAGGCACTGGCGTGTGCGGAACGTGTTGCCAGCGTGTTTGAGATCGGTGCGGATGCCACAGAGGATGAGAAGAAGGCAGTTCTGGATAACAGTATTGCTGCAAAGGTGGATGAAAAAGCTCCGTTCCTAAATTTCAACCATGTATCACTGACCTATCAGGGGGCGGGAGCACCGACTCTGCAGGATATGAACTTCACGGTGAATCGCGGAGATACCGTAGGTATCATCGGAGGTACCGGTTCCGGTAAGACCTCTCTGGTGAATCTGATTCCCGGATTTTACCCGGCTACGGAAGGTGAGCTCCTGTTAGAGGGCAGAGATATCAAGACCATGAGCGATGAAGAGCTGCGCGGACGGATCGGTGTCGTACCGCAGAAGGCGGTTCTGTTCAAGGGAACGATTCGTAGTAATTTAGCCTGGGGTAAACCGGACGCTACCGAAGAAGAAATGTGGAAAGCACTGGAACTGGCACAGGCAGCGGAAGTCGTAGAGGGCAAGGACGGCAAGCTGGATGCTGTTGTGGCACAGAACGGTAAGAACTTCTCCGGCGGACAGAGACAGCGTCTCACCATTGCAAGAGCATTGGTCAGAAATCCGGAGATCCTTATCCTGGATGACAGTGCTTCCGCACTGGATTATGCTACGGATGCAAAATTGCGTGCAGCATTGCGCACCCTGGAAAATAAGACCACTACCTTTATCGTATCCCAGCGAGCTTCCACGATCCGCCATGCGGACAAGATCATCGTGCTCGACGACGGTGAGATGGCAGGTGTGGGAACCCATGAAGAATTGTTAAAGAACTGTACTGTATATCAGGAAATCTATTATTCCCAGTATCCTGAGCAGAGAGGAGGTGTTCAGTAATGCAGAAGACCAACAATAAAGAGACCATGAAGCGCGTATTGAAATATATCCGCAAATATACACCGGCATTGATTTTGTCACTGCTGTTAGCCGGACTGACGGTAGTGCTGACCCTGTATGTTCCGATCCTCACCGGTAATGCGGTGGATCTGATCATCGGTAAAGGTCAGGTAGATATGCCCGGAATCTTTGCCATAATGAAAAAAATCGTGATTGTCATGATCATTACGGCGGTAGGCCAGTGGGTCATGAATACCTGTAATAACTATATTACCTACCATGTGATCCGTGATATCCGTACGGATGCTTTTGCAAAACTGGAGATCCTGCCGTTAAAATACCTGGATGCCCATGCATACGGGGATATCGTCAGCCGAGTCATTGCGGATGTCGATACCTTTGCCGATGGTCTGCTGATGGGATTTACCCAGCTGTTCACCGGCGTATTGACGATCCTGTGTACGTTGGGATTCATGTTAGTCACCAATGTACCAATCGCACTGGTAGTCGTATGTATCACTCCGGTATCTTTCCTGGTGGCGAAATTTATCGCAACCAAGACTTACTCCATGTTCAAAGAGCAGTCTGAGACCAGAGGCGAACAGACTTCCCTCATCGAGGAAATGATCGATAATCAGAAGATTGTTAAGACCTTCTCCAGAGAAGAAGCGGTCAAGAGCCGGTTCGGAGAGATCAACGACAGACTGCAGAAGTGCTCTCTGAAAGCGATTTTCTTCTCCTCCATTACGAATCCGGCGACCCGATTCGTCAACAGCCTGGTATATGCCGGTGTCGGCGTATTCGGAGCGTTTGTAGCTATTAAGGGCGGTATCAGCGTAGGCCGTCTGTCCTGTTTCTTAAGTTATGCGAACCAGTATACTAAGCCGTTTAACGAGATCTCCGGTGTGGTAACGGAACTGCAGAATGCATTTGTCTGTGCCGGACGTATTTTTGAACTGATCGACGAAGAACCCCAGGTGCCCGATGCAGAGGATGCAAGAGTACTGACCGACGCACAGGGCAATGTGAATCTGGAAAACGTATACTTCCAGTATGTTCCCGATAAGAAGCTGATCGAGAACTTTAACCTGAAAGTGAAACCCGGTCAGAGAGTAGCAATCGTAGGACCTACCGGCTGCGGTAAGACTACTGTGATCAATCTGCTGATGCGCTTCTATGATGTGAATTCCGGCTCCATTAAGGTGGACGGAACCGATATCCGTGATATCACCAGAGGAAGCCTGCGCACCAACTACGGTATGGTACTGCAGGAGACCTGGCTGCGGTCCGGGACGATCCGTGACAACATCTGCATGGGCAGACCGGATGCAACTGATAAAGAAATCATAGCGGCTGCCAAGGCTTCCCACGCACACAGCTTTATTAAACGTCTGCCGAAAGGGTACGACACCGTGATCACCGAGGACGGCGGCAGCCTGTCCCAGGGACAGAAACAGCTCCTGTGTATTACCAGAGTGATGCTGTGCCTGCCTCCCATGCTGATCCTCGATGAGGCGACATCCTCCATCGATACCCGTACCGAGATCAAGATACAGAATGCATTCGCCAGGATGATGGAAGGACGCACCAGTTTTATCGTAGCGCACCGCCTCTCCACCATCCAGAGCGCCGATGTCATCCTCGTCATGAAAGACGGCAACATCATCGAACAGGGCAACCACGAAACCCTCCTTGCCCGGAACGGCTTCTACGCAAATTTGTACAATAGCCAATTTGCCGTGTAACGAGCCATGCCAAGACAAGAAAATAACCGCACCCTGGGGAGCTTGCTCACCAGGGTGCGGTTATTTTCTTGTCTTGATACGGCGACAGCCGTCAGCTTTCGAAAGCCCGCTCTTATGGGCTTTTGAAAGCTGGAGCATGGCGTAAACCCGGAGGCAAGTCCCCTGGGGAGCTTGCTCACCAGGGTGCGGTTATTTTCTTGTCTTGATACGGCGTGTTTTTGATAAAAGACAGAAAATGCATAAAAATATGTCGAAAATTGTAAAAATATAGAAACATATCCAAAATAATGAAAATACATATAAATATTTCAAGAAATGTGTTGACAAATGTAGCCGCTTGTATTATATTAAAATTAACAAAAGAGAAACGGAACAACCCAACAGAGAGAGGTTGGGAGAGAAGAACAAAAGAATCTATAGAAAGCGAGGTACAGTCCACCTAACAATTAAAGTCCTACCACAATCTTCCATGATGTACAACTGAATAGAGATACCAAAGAGAACGAATTTACATAGAGAACATCAAGTACACAGAAGAAAAAGTAATGGATTACAGAAGAAAAGAAATCTAACATTACAGTACTTACGTACAAATGAAAAGTGGAAAGAGAACAAAGGACAAAATGGAAGATATTGAAAACTGAAGAAAGAGAGGACGGGCCATTGGAGCTTGCAGTCTGAGAGAGCGTACTGATTGAAACAATCATCGGTACGCTCTTTTCATGTGCCAATAGATGCCCTGAAAAATGTATTTTTGAAAATTATGAAAAAGAAAGATATTACCAGTAGAAAAAGCTGCCAATATCATGTAAAATAGAGAAGAATTACAAACAGAGGAGTTATGAAAATGGATACGAACGAACAGAATCAGCAGGATAAACGGAAAATCAGAAGAAAAAGAAGACAGAAAAATCAGATTGCGGCATATACGGTTGTGGCGATCTTAATCGTGATATTGGCGGTGGGAATTGCACTTGCGGTCAGCAAGATTACGAGCATGAGCCGCAACAATGAGGAACAGCAGAATAAATTGGATGAAATGTTTTCCTCCGAAGAGACCATAACAGTACCTACGGAGACACAGGAGACTGTGGTGGAACTGACGGACGAACAGAAGCTGGATACGATCATTGATGAAGCCATCATTCAGAATATGCCGATCGAGGATAAGGTTGCCGGATTGTTCATCACGACACCGGAATCCATTACCGGAGTGTCCACAGCAGTGCAGGCCGGTGACGGAACCAAGGATGCGTTATCGAAATATCCGGTAGGCGGTATTGTCTATGCGGCGAAAAATATACAGTCTGCAGATCAGCTGAAACAGATGATAGACAACACGAAGCTGTATACCAGCTATCCCTTGTTTATTGCAATTGACGGAGAGGGAAGCGGTACGGATGCCGTGGCAGCGGCAGGACTTGGTACCAAGGTAGACAGCCCTCAGAACATCGGAGCTTCCGGAGATCCAAACAATGCTTATACAGCCGGTGCTACGGTTGGAACTTACCTTGCAGAACTGGGATTCAATCTTGATTTTGCACCGTCTGCGGATTTGAGTGTTGTGGACGGTAATGCAGCAGGCAGCAGTTCCTACGGATCGGATGCAACTGCGGTAGCATCTTATGTGACCAATATGCAGACAGCGCTTCAGGAACAGAAGGTAACTGCAAGTATCGGACATTTCCCGGGAATCGGCAGTATGACACAGAGTACGAAAGACGGTATGGCAAGTACAGACAGAGGTGCGGATGATTTCAGAGCAGGTGAGTTCACTGTGTTCCAGAGTTGTATTGATTCCGGTGTGACAAAGATGATCAGTATCAGCAATATGGCGGCACCGTCTCTCACCGGAGATAATACCCCTTGTTCCTTATCCAGCGCAGTAGTAACAGATATTCTGAGAAATGAACTTAATTTCCGCGGCGTGATCGTCTCAGGAGCCATGAATGAGGCGGCAATCACGAATTACTATGGAGCAGACGAAGCCGCAGTGCTGGCTCTCCGCGCAGGCTGTGACATGATCTACGCACCGGAGAATTTCGAGACAGCATATAACGGTGTGTTGGAAGCAGTACAAAACGGTACCATTTCCGAGGACAGAATCAATGATTCCCTGAGGAGGATCTATCGTATTAAATATGCGGATAAAATAGAACAGTAAGAGATGTAAGAGGCGATTGCATGAGAATGCAGTCGCTTTTTTTGCGATGCAACATGAATGCAACACAAAAAAATAAACCCTTGAAAAATCAAGGGTTTTAAGAAGCGCGAGACGGGGATCGAACCCGCGACCCCCTCCTTGGCAAGGAGGTGCTCCACCGCTGAGCCACTCGCGCATGTCTTACGGACAAGTTATAATATACTATAGAGATTCCCAAATGTCAACAAAAAAAGTGTACATCTTTTTTTTAAATTGCATATACAATTCATGAAACATACGTGGAATCATCGAAGTAATATTTTTCGCAGCCACCCGGTGAACTTCTTTTCCACCAGTAACCATGAGATATAAGCAAGTATCAGACTTACCGCAACACTCAGGATGAGACCAAACACTGATTTAACAGTGATTGTGGAAAAATCAAATACGACTCGATCCAAAAGCAGAACGGGATAGTAATGGATCAGGTACAGGGAATAGCTGATATTCCCTGTAAATACCGCAAAGCGTGGCATTTTTACATGCAGTCCGGCTAAAAAAGCGAGGACAACCAGGACGAATGCAGGAAGCCCCCACAGGGGAAGTCTGCGGAAGCCAATGACATTGACCATGGGGGTGAAAAATGCCAACAGGCAGAAAATCACAGGAATCGCTGCGGCAGCCAGGAGACTGACACAGCCGGGAATTTCATGAACCAAATGCCTGTGATATAAAAAGCGGACAAGATAGTATGCCAAAATTCCAAAGATAAACTCTAACATATAAGGATCTCCGTAGAAGGTAAGCACCGGAGAAACTGCGGAGCCCAAAGGTGTCTGCCAGGTCTGTATGGACGGAGCGAAAAACTGCACGGCAGCAACCAGAACAAGTAACAATCCACTGCAGATCAGACCACGATAGTGCATGCTGATGTGGTAGGAAATAAAAAACAGCAGATAGAAAAACATCTCGCAATTGACAGTCCAGCCGATACGTAACAGAGGCTGGATGACACCGCCGCCGATGTCAAAAGGGATGAACAGCAGACTTTTGATCAGATAGGAAGGATCGTGTCTGGTCTGCTGAAACATTGCAGGAAACAGGAGCAGCACAAGATAAGTTCCCAACGTCATCATATAGTAAAGAGGCAGAATACGGATCAGACGCTTCCGGAAGAAATACTGTGTACTCTTCTGCGTCGTAAACATGATCATAAATCCACTGATACAGAAAAAAATATCCACGCCGAAAGAACCGAAATTTAAGAAACGGACATGCTGAAATATCACAAAAAGAGCAGCCAGACCGCGTAAAACCTGGATGCTGTCAAAATGCAGATCCTGAAAATCTTTGTTACTTGCCGTACTTTCCATAAATACCTCCGAAAGAAACATAAAATCATTCTACCATTTTTTTGACCATAGGGAAACATTTAATTGTGGAAAATAACTTGCGAACTGTGCTATAAAATAATACAATGTTTCCAAAGGGGAACACATGCTGCAGGCATTGTAGTTTGTGTAAAGCATGGAACGAAAAACAGGACGGTACAAAGATGAGTGTTGAAAAACAGCAGCTGCTCGAGACAGCGGAATGTCTGAATAAGCAAATGATCGATGGGATTCCTTTTACCTGGGAGACCCTTACAGAGGCGCTTTCTTTTGTGACTGAGGAAGAGAATCAGGGGATTCATGGATGGATCTGCTATTTTGCTGCTTTTTATCAGCTGACAACGGGAAATCAGGAACAGTGTCTGCATTACCTGGATGAGAGCGTCCGGTGTCTTCTCGGTACGGATCAGGAGCAGCATGTGTCCAGAGTATACAATATGATCGGTATTGTGGCACATATGCAGAATAACCTGTCCCTGGCAATGGAACAGTATGATAAAGCACTGGACTATACAGAAAAATATAATGACAAAATGGTACACAGCATTGTGCTGGGCAATATGTCTGATGCGTATTATCTCATAGGAGCCTATGAAAGAGCTGTCGGCTGTTATGCGGAGTGTATTCGTGAATTTGAACTGGTGGGTGATCATAGTACGTGCAGTCAGATAAATTTCAGGAAAATGTTGGCAGAGTACGGTTGCTGTCTGCTGCACCTGAAGATGGACAAGGAGGCTTTAGAAGTACTTCATAAGCTGGAAGAAACAGGAAAGAGTGCGGAGATCATGCAAGGTACCGGACTTGCAACGAATGTATTCCTGGCACATCTGGCTGACAGCCGGGGAGACCGTGCACAGGCGGCAGAACATGTAAAAAAGGCTGTTGCGGCATTGGAGGATATGGCACAGGTTTCTTCAGAGTATGACAGTATCCAGAATCTGCTGCAATATGTCGAAAAGGCTGCGGATGCGGCGCAGATGGAAAAAGTACTGGATTGCCTGGAACCGAAGGCTGCGATTGAACAGAATAAGAGTCTGTTATTGCAACTGTTGTCATTGCGCCTGCGCTATTGCAGCGATCAGATGTCAACTGAGGAATTCAGGCAAAGCGCCGATACCTTTTTCAATCTGAAAGAAAGCTGGGAACTGACGGAAAATAATCAGGTCATGTATATGATGGAACTCAGAAAGCGTCTGCAGACAGCGGAAGAAGAGCAACGGGAACAGGAACAAAAGAGAAATCGTCTGCTCTATCAGGCAGATCACGACGAATTGACAGGCCTGTACAATAAGAGAAGTCTGAACCGTTATCTGGAGGAGGCATTTGAAGACTGTCTTCTGAATGAAAAAGAACTTGGCATTTTGTTCTTGGATATTGACCATTTCAAACAGCTCAATGACCGTTACGGGCATGGAAAAGGGGACGAGGGTATCTGTGCGGTTGCGCAGACTTTGAAGAAATGTTTCCCGGAGGATTATGCGGCGCGTTACGGCGGAGATGAATTCCTGATTGTCATGAACGGCCGGGATGAAGCTTATATCAGGGAAAAGGCCGGACAGTTATGCGAAAGCATCCGCGAATGCAGGATTCCGAATGAGAATTCCGGTGTGGCACCATGGCTTACGATTTCCGTGGGCGGTGTCTGCGCTATTCCGAAGGAACCCAACAAAGTATGGGATTTTCTGTTGGCGGCGGACAATACTTTGTATGAGCAGAAGAAGGTGCAGAAGGGAACCTTCCGCTTTTATCAGTGTAAGGGAAAATATTTGTAGAAGGAATCACAGAAAATGGATAACAGACAATATACGACCCGTGAACTTTTTCACCGGTTTGCTCCTTATTTCAAAAAATACAGATTTACATTATGCATGGATCTGTTCTGCGCGGCACTGACCACAGTCTGTGAACTGGTGCTGCCATTGATCATGCGGTATATTACAAACGAAGGACTCAGGGATCTGGCGTCTCTGTCCGTGAAGACGATATTATCACTGGGTGTACTCTATTTTGCACTCAGGATCGTGGACGCAGTCGCCAGCTACTACATGGCGGACATGGGACACGTCATGGGAGCAAAGATTGAGACAGATATGCGGAGAGATGCATATAATCATCTGCAGAAGCTGTCCAATACTTATTATAATAATACAAAAGTCGGACAGATCATGGGGCGTATTACCAACGACTTGTTTGATGTGACGGAATTTGCCCACCATTGCCCGGAGGAATTTTTTATTGCCGGGATCAAGACGATCATTTCATTTATTATTCTGGCGAATATCAATCTGCCGCTGACACTGATGATTTTCCTGTGTGTGCCGTTAATGTGCGGTGTGTGCATGATCCTTAATTTTCGGATGCGCAGTGCTTTCCGCAAGCAGCGTAACCAGATCGGTGAATTGAATGCCCGTATCGAGGACAGTCTGCTGGGGCATAAAGTAGTCAAGGCGTTTACCAACGAAGAAGTGGAAAATGTGAAGTTCGAGAAGGACAACGGCACTTTCCTGGATATCAAAAAGCTGACCTATCGTTACATGGCGGCGTTCAATACTACGGTAAAATTGTTCGATGGGCTGATGTATCTGGTAGTGCTGGTGGCCGGCGGTATTTTTATGGTAAAGGGAAAAATCGCGGCCGGAGACCTGGTGGCATATATGCTGTATGTGTCGACGCTGATCGCAACGATCCGCCGCATTATCGAATTCGCAGAGCAGTTCCAGAGAGGCATGACCGGTATTGAGAGATTTTTGCAGATCGCGGATGCGGACATTGAGATCTTTGATGAACCGGATGCAATAGAGCTGAAAGATCCGAAGGGAGAAATCTCTTTCGAAGATGTAAGCTTCGAATATCCGGATGATCATAACCGGGTATTTGCCAACCTGAATCTGAAGATTCATGCGGGAGAAAAGGTGGCGATCGTCGGTCCTTCCGGCGGCGGTAAGACGACGCTGTGCAATCTGATCCCGAGATTTTATGATGTCTCTGAGGGAAAGATTCTGCTGGACGGGCAGGACGTGAAGCATTTTACGCTGAAAAGTCTGCGCGGAAATATCGGTATCGTACAACAGGATGTGTATCTGTTCTCCGGTACGATTTACGAGAACATTGCTTACGGCCGTCCCGGTGCAGACAGAGAAGAGGTAATCGAGGCAGCCAAACGTGCCGGGGCACATGATTTCATCATGGCTTTGAAGGACGGTTACGATACTTATGTGGGAGAGCGCGGCGTGAAGCTGTCCGGTGGACAGAAACAGCGCATCAGTATTGCCAGAGTATTTTTGAAGAATCCGCCGATCATCATTCTGGACGAGGCGACTTCCGCACTGGATAATGAGAGCGAATTTGCCGTGGCTAAATCACTGGGAGAGTTATCGGAGGGAAGAACGACGCTGACGATCGCGCACAGATTATCCAGTATCCGCAATTCGGACCGGATTCTGGTGTTGACAGACGACGGTATCGTGGAGGAAGGTAACCACGATCAGCTGATGGAGAAAAAAGGAATCTATTATCAGTTCTATGAAACTGCAAATGCGTTAAAATAAGGATTGCAAAACGGAGGTAGAGCTTATGAAACTTGTGTTTGTGGGGGCAGACCATGAAGTGACCGGAAGCTGCCATTATCTGGAAGTTGCAGGCAAACATATCCTGGTGGATTACGGTATGGAGCAGGGAATCAATGTCTTTGAAAATGTGCCTTTGCCGGTGGCGGAATCCATGATTGATTATGTATTTCTGACCCATGCGCATGTGGATCATTCGGGACTTCTGCCGCTTCTGTATGCCAGAGGGTTCCGTGGTCAGATCTATACGACAGATGCCACAGCGGATCTGTGCAGCATCATGCTGCGTGACTGTGCACATATTCAGACAACCGAAGCAGAGTGGAAGAACCGCAAGGCGAAGCGGTCGGCAAACAGCACAATCGTGGAGCCACTGTATACTATGGAAGATGCGGACGGCGTGATCCGCAGAATCGTTCCCTGTCATTACAATACCGTGATCGAGGTCTGTGAAGGGGTAAAAATAAGATTTACGGATATCGGACACCTGTTGGGATCTGCAAGTATTGAAGTGTGGCTGACCGAAGACGGCAATACGAAGAAAATCGTATTTTCCGGTGATATCGGCAACAAGAACCAGCCACTGTTAAAGGATCCGACACCGACCAAAGAAGCGGATTATGTCGTGATGGAATCCACCTACGGCGACAGACTGCATCCGAAGGATAAACTGGATTATGTGGCGGAACTGACGAAAGTATTGCAGGAGACGTTTGACCGGGGAGGCAACGTGGTGATCCCTTCCTTTGCGGTAGGGCGTACGCAGGAGATCCTGTATTTCCTGCGTAAGATCAAGGTGGGGCGTCTGGTGAAAGGACATGAGGATTTCCCGGTATATGTGGACAGTCCCATGGCAGTGGAAGCGACCGGTGTGTTCCAGAATAATCGTTTTGACTGTTTTGATGACGAAGCGATGGAATATGTGAGAGAAGGCATCAATCCAATCGCATTTTCCGGGTTAAAGCTTTCCATTACCAGCGAAGAATCCAAAGCAATCAACTTTGATGATACGCCGAAGGTCATCATCTCTGCGTCGGGAATGTGCGATGCAGGACGTATCCGCCATCATTTGAAACATAACCTGTGGAGACCGGAATGTACGATTTTATTCGTAGGGTATCAGTCGGTGGGAACCTTAGGACGTGCTCTGGTAGAGGGCACTGACGAGGTGAAGCTGTTCGGGGAAACTGTTTCGGTAAGGGCGGAGATCCGGAAACTTGCGGGATTAAGCGGACATGCGGATAAAGAAGGGCTGATCGACTGGATCCAGACATTTGAAGAAAAGCCGAAGAAAGTATTCGTGGTACATGGTGAGGACAGCGTATGTACCGCGTTTACCGAGTGCCTGAAGATCGAATACGGACAGAGAGCGTATGCACCTTACAGCGGTACGGAATTTGACCTGGCAGGCAATAAGTTTGCCTACGAGGCAGAGCCGGTTGCCGTCAAGAAAAAGACGAAACCTGCCACCGGTGTCTTCGAGAGACTGCTGGCTTCCGCAAGACGTCTGCTGGCACTGGTTACGAAGAGCGAAGGCGTTATGACCAACAAGGATATGGCGAAGTTCGCAGACCAGATCAATTCGCTGTGCGACAAGTGGGAAATATAAGTAGGGCGATAGCCCGGATTACGAAGGGGTGTACGGTTTCGAGAGCGCGAAGCGCGGAGAAACCGGTTATATGGTTATATTTAGAAAGAATAAAAAGGAGACAACATGAGTTTAGCGGATCATATTTTTATCGATATGTGTAATGACATTTTAACGAACGGTACCAGTACGGAGGGAGAAAAGGTACGTCCGCACTGGCCGGACGGCACTCCAGCCTATACGATAAAAAAATTCGGCGTGGTGAACCGGTATGACCTGTCGAAGGAGTTCCCGATTCTGACCCTGCGCCGGACGGCACTGAAATCAGCCACAGATGAGATGCTGTGGATCTGGCAGCGCAAGTCCAACAACATCCATGACCTGAACAGCCATGTCTGGGATGAGTGGGCGGATGCGGATGGCTCTATCGGCAAGGCTTACGGCTATCAGATGCAGGTGAAGCATCAGTACAAAGAGGGCATGATGGACCAGGTAGACCGTGTGATCTATGATCTGAAGAATCATCCTTTCAGCCGCCGTATCATGACCAATATCTACGTGCATCAGGATCTGCACGAGATGAATCTGTATCCCTGCGCTTACAGCATGACTTTTAATGTGACCCAGAAAAAGGGAGAGGACAGGCTGACCCTGAATGCGATTCTGAATCAGCGATCCCAGGATGTGCTGGCGGCGAATAACTGGAATGTCGTACAGTATGCGGTATTGGTTCATATGCTGGCACAGGTATGTGATATGAATGTAGGCGAACTGGTACATGTGATTGCGGATGCGCATATTTATGACCGCCATGTGGATGCCATTAAGGAACTGATCAGCAGAGAGCCTTTTCCGGCACCGAAGTTCTGGCTGAATCCGGAGATCAAAGACTTCTATCAGTTCACGCCGGATGATGTAAAGCTTGAAGGCTACCAGACAGGGGAGCAGATCAGGGATATTCCGATTGCAATATAGCATAATAAGATCATCCATAGACAATAGCGTGTCTGCTTGCAGACGAAGCTATTGTGCTATGAGATGATCAAACTGATATGAGTAAGTAGGGCGATAGCCCGGAATACGAATATCAGTACGGTTTCGGGAGTGCGAAGCACGGAGAAACCGGTTATTATTTTAAAATCAAACAGAAACGAGGTACACCATGAATTTAATTGTAGCAGTAGACAACAACTGGGCCATCGGCAGCAAGAACGAACTGCTGATCCGCATCCCCAACGATCACAAGCATTTCCGTGAGGAGACGACCGGTAAGGTAGTGGTGCTGGGACGTAAGACTTTGGAGACTTTCCCACAGGGTATGCCTTTAAAGAACCGCACCAACATTATTCTGTCCAAAGATCCGAATTATCAGGTCAAGGATGCAATCGTGGTACACTCTATTGAAGAATTGCTGGAAGAACTGAAGAAATATGACGAGGAAAATATTTATATCATCGGTGGAGAGAGTATTTACCGTCAGATGCTGCCCTATTGTAATGTGGCACATGTGACGAAGATCGACCACAGCTATGAGGCAGATGCTTATTTCCCGGATCTGGACAGTGATCCCGAGTGGGAGATCACAGCAGACAGTGACGAACAGGTCTACTTTGATATCACCTATCAGTTCTTAAAGTATGAGAGGAAGAAATCCTGAATATACGGACAGCAATGACAGGTGTCATGTTGAGAACTGTCAGAACACAATAAATTGTAGCGAATTTAATCTGCGTATCGTATGATAAAAAGAAATAAACTAGATTTTCGCTGAAAGCGTTACAAGAAAGCATAAATGTGTATATTGACTTTTGTTAAAAATGGTATAATAATGAAAATCAAAGAATTCTGTTAAGAGAAATCAATAGGCAGAGTTGTAAACCGAGGAAAGAAGGAATACCAAAATGGAAAAGAAAAACATTGACTGGGGTAATATCGGTTTCGGTTATATCCCTACTGATTACAGATATGTGTCTTATTTTAAAGACGGCAAATGGGATGACGGTCAGTTGACCCAGGATCCTAACATTGTACTGAATGAGTGCGCATGTGTACTTCAGTATGCACAGACTGTATTTGAAGGTCTGAAAGCTTATACCACAGAAGATGGTCATATCGTAATTTTCCGTCCGGATCTGAACGGTGAGCGTCTGGAGTCCTCCGCAGCAAGACTGGAAATGCCTATTTTCCCCAAGAAGCGTTTCGTAGAAGCTGTTACCCAGACGGTTAAGGCAAACGATGCATTCGTACCTCCTTACGGCAGCGGTGCAACTCTGTATATTCGTCCTTATATGTTCGGCAGCAACCCTGTGATCGGTGTAAAGCCTGCTGATGAGTATCAGTTCCGTATCCTTTGCACTCCTGTAGGACCTTACTTCAAGGGCGGCGCAAAGCCTATTACCATCCGTGTCACCGATTTCGACCGTGCGGCACCTCACGGAACCGGTCATATCAAGGCTGGTCTGAACTACGCTATGAGCTTACATGCAATCGTATCCGCGCATAAGGAAGGCTATGATGAGAATATGTATCTGGATGCTGCTACCCGTACCAAGGTAGAAGAGACCGGTGGAGCAAACTTCCTGTTCGTTACCAAGGACAACAAGGTCGTAACTCCGAAGTCCGACAGTATCCTTCCTTCCATCACCCGTCGTTCTCTGGTATATGTTGCCAAGGAATATCTGGGACTGGAAGTAGAAGAGAGAGAAGTATATCTGGACGAAGTAAAAGACTTCGCAGAGGCCGGACTGTGTGGTACCGCAGCAGTCATCTCTCCTGTAGGCAAGATCGTTGACCACGGCAAGGAAATCTGCCTGCCCAGCGGCATGAACGAGATGGGACCTACCACCAAGAAGCTGTATGAGACTCTGACCGGTATCCAGATGGGCAGAATCGAAGCTCCTAAGGGATGGATTCATGTAATCGAGTAATTAACCTATTGTAAAAGACGCTTTCGGTCGACAGACCGAAGGCGTTTTCTGCAATAGAAAATTTATTGACTAACGAGACAGAGCGTGATAAGATAAGGAAAAGAAAAGAGTGCTACCGTACAGCAACGGTTCACCTAGGTTTTCAGTTACCTATCAAAAAAGCAACCTATTCCTGGGGAGGGCGGTTGCTTTTTTGATGTCTATGTTTCCGGGCAGTCTGTACGATACTGATCATTGTTACGATGATACTGATAATCGTAACAATAATACCGACGATGCCGACAGTTGTTTCTAACATCTCTATGTACCTTTCAATAGATTTCCCATCTGTATCACCTCCGATAATACACTCCATTTGTCTTTTTCTCTTGCAGATGTATCTCTGATGGTGTAAAATGTAAGTGCTTACACAAAGGTGTTACTATTTAGTCGGACAGTAACGCAAACATTATTTTAAAATCAAAACCGGATAACGATGGGAGAAAGGCTTAAGTGCAGATCAACGACCGTATGGAACAACTGAATAAAGCAATTCCACAGCCCTATATGGCAGTGACTTCAGGACTTACGGAAAACGGTGAAGCGACAGCGGAGACTGCGGAGGCGGAGAAGATTACAGCCAAACGGGATATTATTTGCGAGCATTTTCTGGATGTATATGTGAATGAACTGTTGACGTTCCGTCTGACCTGCACAGCAGATCATTTGGTGGAACTTATACTTGGACGACTGTTTACGGAAGGATGGATCCGGGGAGTCAGTGATGTGGAAAGCGTCACGATCTGTGAGAGCGGCAGAAGTGCCAGAGTTTTTTTACAGGAAGATTTATGCAACGAGGACAGTAGGACAGTTTCCGGCAGAGAAGCCACCTGTTGCACGGGGAATCAGACTTTTCTGGAGCGAAACGGCAGGAAAGAACTGACGAGACTGCCGCAGGCAGCATGGCAGGAAGAATGGATTTTTGCACTGGCCGAAGAATTCGCCAATGATTCCGGACTACACAGGCAGACCGGCGGAACCCATAGCTGTTATCTGGGGATAGAGGGAAAATGTCTCTGTCATATGGAAGATATCGGCAGACACAATGCGCTGGACAAATGTATCGGGTATGCGCTGCGCGAGAAGCTTGATTTGGAAAAATGTATTCTATTTACCACGGGGCGGGTACCTACGGATATGGTACAGAAGGTGATTGCTGCGGGAATTCCGGTACTGGCATCCAAAGCAGTGCCGACGGATCAGGCGGTGCAGCTGGCAGAAAAATATCATCTTACGCTGATCTGCAGAGCATGGCCGGATCGCATGGAAATCTATCATGATGGCAGAGTATGCGAGAAATAGTAATAGTATCCGGATCATAGTATTGTAGAAAAGGATTGGATAATATGCAGGAACTGGAAGAATGTCTGGAAGCAATGCTGTCGGAGATACAGCCGGTGGAGAGAACAGAATATGTGGCAATTACGGAAGCCGCAGGCAGAGTCATCAGTGAAGATATTGTGGCAGACATGATGATTCCGCCCTATCCGAAATCTGCCATGGACGGTTATGCGGTGCGGGCTGAGGATACTTTGGGGGCAGACAGTGATCGTCCTGTGAGTCTTCGGGTCGTAGGAGAACTGTTTGCCGGAGATTACGATAAGCTTCCCTGTGAAAAAGGCTGTGCGGTAAGAGTGATGACCGGATCTTATGTGCCGGAAGGATATGATGCTGTGGTCAGACAGGAAGATAC
The DNA here is from genome assembly GCA_934394665.1 of uncultured Acetatifactor sp. Classification (GTDB taxonomy): domain Bacteria; phylum Bacillota; class Clostridia; order Lachnospirales; family Lachnospiraceae; genus Acetatifactor. The sequence goes on from CAKRRS010000002.1 coordinate 85,062, forward strand.
GGATTACGGCGAGGCGCAGGTGCAGATTTATCGCGGTGTTAAGACAGGCATGAACTATTGCAGTGTGGGCGAGGATATCCGTAAGGGAGATTGTATCCTTACAAAAGGCACTCGTCTGACAGCATTACATATCGGATTGCTGGCAAGTCTGGGAATCTGCCGGGTAGCGGTCTATGAGAAAATGAGATGCAGTATTTTGTCCACGGGCTCAGAGCTTAGGATGCCGGGGACGGAGCTTGCACCCGGTAAAATATATAACAGTATTGCCTATATGCTGCAGGCAACCATGCAAAGTCAGGGAATCTGTGTGTCAGGCGTGGAAATCTGCGCAGATGAAAAAGGGGCTTTGAAGGAAAGCCTGCAAAAGGCATTGGCAGAGTCGGATCTTGCGATCACCACAGGAGGTGTGTCCGTGGGGAAAAAGGATCTGCTGCCTGCTGTTTTGGAAGAAATCGGTGCAAAAAAGCTGTTTACCCGGGCGAATATCCAGCCGGGGACGCCGACCATCGGAAGCGTGCTGGATGGAAAGCTGATTTTAAGTCTGTCGGGGAATCCGTATGCGGCTTATGCCAATTTTGAATATTATTTCTGGGAGATCGCAGCAAGGTTTTCACACGATACAGCTTACCGTGTGCGGACGCAAAAATCGGTGCTGGACAGCCCTTATACAAAGGTCAATAAGCTGCGGCGGTTCATCCGGGCTTATGCGGAAGACGGCAGAGTGACATTACCCACAGCGGTACATGCGTCTTCTGTGCTCTCGAATATGAGAGATTGCAATTGCTTTATTGATCTGGAACCGGGGAGAGAAGTGCACCCGGGAGAGAAAGTACGGATCAGATATTTTAAATAAATAGATTACCGCTTTGAGGCCTGATAACAGGAAGCAGGCGGTAAAATAGAAGTCAAAAATAGGATTTATGATGAAAAAATACCGCCTAATATAGAAGAGATAGGAAACTAAGCGGTAGGATACGGACAAAGTAATAGAAAAGAAACAAATTTTTACCGCCCAGGGTCAGAAAACAAGATAATAGGCGGTAAAGTAGTCAGGGGATTAAGTAACACCATGCAGGAGACAGCGAGAACTTTTACCCTCGGCACAGCGGTGCTGGCCGGCGGCAAGAGCAGCCGGATGGGGCAGAACAAGGTCTTAATGGAATATCATAACCGCAGATTCTTAGACAGAATTTGTGAGGAATTGCAGGGTTTCGATGAGGAGACCTGTATTTCTGCTGCCACTCCCGGTGAATATGAGTATCTGGGACTTCCCGTGGTCTGTGATGAGAACCGCGAGATCGGTCCCATCGAGGGTATCCGTCAGGTTCTGCTGCATACTTCCTGCGATTATGTGTTTGTCTGCGCCGGAGATATGCCGTTTATCACAGGAGATCTGGTGCGGTATATGGCAGAATTCATTTCTTCGGATTATGACTGCTATTGTATGGTAGACGAGGATCATGTGCATCCGCTGTGCGCTGTTTATTCTAAAAAAGTACTGCCTGTGATCGAAGATCTGATCAGACAGGGACAGTATCGCCTGCTGCAGATCCTGCGCAAGGTGCGGACGAAATATATCCGTCTGGAGAGCAGCTGTTTTGATAAGAAGCAGCTGCGCAATATTAACACCAGAGAAGAATATGAGCGATTGTCCCTGCCTATTGTCTTCTGCGTCAGCGGAATCAAGGACAGTGGGAAGACCGGTCTGATCATTAAGCTTATCAATGAATTCATTAAAGACGGCTACAGCGTGGGCGTGATCAAGCATGACGGGCATGAATATAGCATGGATCATGACGGAACGGATACCCGGAGGTTTACCGAGGCCGGAGCACAGATCAGTGCCATTTATTCCGGTACACAGTCTTCCGTTAATCGGAGCGGTGAGGTATCGGTGGAACAGATGGTCGAACAATGCAGTGGCGTAGATGTGCTGATTCTGGAAGGTCAGAAGGCTTCTGACTATCCGAAGGTAGAAGTGGTGCGCAAAAAAATCTCCGACAGACCGGTATGTGATCCGAAGTATCTGATTGCCATTGCCACGGATGTAGTGAAGCAGGATGCGGTGAGCTGCCCTGTGTATGATATGAATGACACGACAGGGATTTATGCCTGTATTTTGAAGTATTTTATCGTAAGATAAAATGCGATTCATTGTGCCGGGAATGCAAGGAGATATTTTGCCGCAGACTGGTATGAAGAGTCTTCTACATGAATGGTATAGATATTGTAGAAACATTTGCCGGATCAGGTATGGGAGTATTACGATTATTTTAGAACAATGATTTGTGAAATGGAGATACGATGAAACTGATCAGAACAGAAGATGCGGTGGGGCAGGTGCTCTGCCATGATATTACCCAAATCATTCCGGGCGTAGTAAAAGATGCGGTATTCCGCAAGGGGCATATCGTCACAAAAGAGGATATTCCTGTATTGTTATCTGTGGGTAAGGAACACCTCTATGTGTGGGAGAAAAAGGAGGGTATTCTGCACGAGGATGAGGCAGCGGCAATTCTGCGTGACATCTGCATCAATGAAAATATGACAGCGAGTGAGCCCAAGGAAGGCAAGATCGAGATCCGGGCAACAGCGGACGGATTACTTAAAATCAATTCCGAAAAGCTGCGTGCCGTGAACAGCCTGGGCGAGATGATGATTGCCACGATTCACGGGAATTTTCCGGTAAAAGCGGGGGACAAGCTGGCGGCTACGCGCATCATTCCACTGGTAATCGAAGAGGAAAAGATGAGAAAGGCGAAGAAAGCAGCCGGAGAAGAACCGCTTTTGAAGATTCTGCCGATGACGCATAAAAAAATGGGAATCGTCACTACCGGTAGCGAAGTATTCAAAGGCCGGATTCCGGATGCTTTCGGACCGGCAATCCGTAACAAGCTTGCAGCGTATGACACTGAAGTGATCGGACAGGTGATTCTGGATGACTGTCAGGAGGACATTACGGCGGCAATCAATGATTTTGTCAGCAAGGGTGCGGATATGGTATTATGCACCGGCGGTATGAGCGTGGATCCGGACGACAGAACGCCGGGAGCCATCAAAGCCACAGGGGCGGAGATTGTATCCTACGGGGCACCGGTATTGCCGGGGGCCATGTTTCTGCTAGCCTATCTGGGAGAAGTTCCGGTGCTGGGACTTCCTGGATGTGTCATGTATGCCGGACGGACGGTGTTCGATCTGGTATTGCCGAGAGTCCTTGCCGGAGAGCGGCTCACGAAAGCGGATCTGGACGGTTACGGTGAAGGCGGACTGTGCCTGAACTGTGAAGTATGCCACTTCCCTAATTGTGGTTTCGGAAAATAAGAAAAAGGAAGGAAAACAAAAATGTCAGGTTTTACCCATTTTGATGCACAGGGAAATGCCATCATGGTAGATGTGACGGATAAGGATATCACGGAGAGAACGGCGACTGCCAGCGGCTGTATCCGCGTGAACCGTGAAGTGTTCGATGCAATCAAAAACGGCACGGCGAAAAAAGGTGACGTCCTGGGGACTGCCAGAATCGCCGGTATCATGGCAACGAAGCGGACCTGGGAACTGATTCCTCTGTGTCATCCGTTAATGCTGACAAAAGTGACCATAGATTTTACCATGGAAGAAGAGACAAGCACGATCCGGTGCTTTTGTACTGCCAAGCTGTCCGGAAGAACCGGTGTGGAGATGGAAGCGCTGACCGGCGTGAACGTAGCACTTCTGACGATCTATGATATGTGTAAAGCAATGGATCGCGGCATGGAGATGGGCGAGATTCATCTGGAAGAAAAAATGGGCGGCAAGAGCGGACATTTTCAACGGACAAAATAAAATATGAAAAAGTTGAATAAGAAAGCAGCAACAGTAATGACAACGATTCTGGCAGCGGCAATGCTGCTTATAGGCTGCGGACAGGAAGCCTCCTCCCCTGTGGAACTTACAATTTTGGCGGCAGCGTCCCTTACAGATGTATGTAACGAGATCAAGGAAGAATACCAGGCAGCACATCCCAATGTGACCTTAAGCTTTTCCTACGGTGCGTCGGGGGCATTGCAGACCCAGATCGAGGAAGGCGCGCCCACAGATCTGTTTTTCTCCGCGGCAACGAAGCAGATGACAGCACTGGACGAAGAAGGACTGATGGATTCGGATTCCATTGTGAATCTGCTGGAGAATAAGGTCGTACTGATCGTTCCGGAAGGCAGCGACAAGGACATTACTTCCTTTGAGGATGTGACAACGGATAAGGTATCCATGATCGGTCTGGGCGAGCCGGGCAGCGTTCCCGTAGGTCAGTATTCCGAGGAAATCTTCACAAGCCTCGGAATTCTGGATATGGTAAAGGCAAAAGCCAACTATGGTTCGGACGTTCGAACCGTACTGTTCTGGGTAGAGACCGGAGCAGTGGACTGTGGTGTCGTATATGCCACAGATGCTTATGTAGGTGAAAATATCAAGATAGTCAGCGAAGCTCCGGAAGGCTCCTGTAAAAAGGTCATCTATCCCGTGGGTATTGTGAAAGCAAGCGAACATGCGGATGCGGCAGCAGAGTTCCTTGCCTATCTTCAGACGCTTGAAGCAATGAGCAAGTTTGAAAGCTACGGATTTTCTGTGGCAGAATAGGAGCATCCATGGATTTTTCACCGTTATGGATTTCTTTGAAGGTTGCTGTCTGGGCGACAGTATTCACCTTTTTTCTGGGACTGCTGGCTGCAAGGCTGGTAGTCTCCCTGCGGGTGGGAAAAGCATTGATTGACGGCATCTTTTCCCTGCCTATGGTATTACCGCCTACGGTAGTGGGATTTTTCCTGCTGATATTGTTCGGCAAGAACAGTCTGCTGGGAAATTTATTGCTGAAAATGGGAATCAGCGTATTGTTCACCTGGCAGGGAGCGGTCATTGCAGCGGTAGTGGTATCTTTTCCTATTATGTACAGGACGGCCAGAGGCGCACTGGAGCAGGTGGATGTGAACCTGATCTATGCAGCGCGGACGCTGGGAATGTCGGAAGCGAAGATTTTTTTCCGGATCCTGCTGCCGGCGGCATGGCCGGGAGTGGCGGCGGCTACGATCCTGGCATTTGCCAGGGCACTGGGGGAATTCGGTGCCACGATCATGCTGGCAGGCAATATCCCCGGCAGGACACAGACCATGTCGGTGGCTATCTACACGGCGGTACAGAGCGGTGACAGAAGCCTTGCGTACTGTTGGGTAGCCATTATTATGGGCATCTCCTTTTTCACGATTTTTCTGATGAATTACTGGAGGGGATACCAGAGCCGGAAAGGCGGTGGCAAAAGGTAATGGCATTGTATGTGGACATTGAGAAAAAATGCGGAGATTTTCTGCTGAAGGCCAAATTTACCGCGGAAAAAGAGGTGCTTGGACTGCTCGGTGCTTCCGGCTGTGGAAAAAGCATGACTTTGAAATGCATCGCCGGAATCGAAAAGCCAGACAAGGGTGTGATCCGGCTGGACGATAAAGTATTTTTTGATTCGGAACACCGCATCAATCTGCCGGTGCAGAAGCGGAAAGTCGGCTATCTGTTTCAGGATTACGCATTGTTTCCGAATATGACGGTGCTGCAGAATATCATGTGTGGTGCGAAGGATAAGAAAAAAGCAGAGGAGTATGCAAAACGGTTTTTCCTGGAAGGAAAAGAGAACCTGTATCCATCCCAACTGTCCGGCGGTCAGAAACAGCGTGCCGCGATGGCGAGAATGCTGTCCGGAGAACCGGAGATCCTGATGCTGGATGAGCCTTTTTCGGCGTTGGATAATTATCTGAAAATGCAGCTGGAACGGGAACTGATGAAGGTCATGGGGGAGTACGGTGGGACAGTATTGTTCGTATCCCACGACCGGAATGAAGCCTACCGGATGACGGAGCGGATCGCGGTCATGGAAGACGGGCAGATCCTGGATGTGCGGCCCAAGGAAGAACTTTTCAAAAGTCCGGCATCTCTGGCGGCAACGTTGCTCACCGGCTGTAAAAATGTGTCGGAGCTGGAGACAGCGCCGGATGGAAGCCTTGTGGCAAAAGACTGGGGAATCCGCCTTTCTGCGAAAGCGGAACCCGGAAAATACAAATATGCCGCATTTCGGGCTCATTTCTTTCAGGTGGTTGCGGAACCGGAAGAGACGAATGTACTGGAATGTCGGATTCTCCGGGTGATCGAGGATACGTTTTCCACGGTGATTCTGTTCTGCAATCCGGAACGCTCCGGCGAAAGTCCCAGGGAAGTCCTGACTTACGAACTGCCTAAGGAGAAATGGCAGGCACTGAAGACACAGCAGAAGCTGTATCTGAAAATGCCCGCGGAGCAGATTATTTTGCTGGAAAAGTAGTTAAAATTGCCGGATAAGAAGACTGCGTTTTCGAAAGACCGGATTATTTTATCAGGAAAACAGGAGCCTTGAGAGATGCGTGACGGTCTCGGAAGAGAAATAGATTATTTGAGAATATCGGTGACGGACAAGTGCAATCTCCGCTGTAAATATTGTATGCCTCCGGAGGGTGTAAAGTCTGTGCCCCATGAGGAAGTATTGACGTTGGAGGAAATCCTGCGTCTGGTCGGCATTATGGAGCAGCTGGGGATACGCAAGGTGCGGCTGACCGGTGGGGAACCTATGGTACGGAAGAATCTGCTGTGGCTGGTGGAACAGATACATAGACTGCCGGGAATCGAAGAGATTGCCATGACGACCAACGGAACCATGTTCGCGGAGCAGGCGGAGGACTATCGCAAAGCGGGACTGACTGCGGTGAACATCAGCCTGGATACGCTGGATCCGGAGCGGTTCCGCAAGATCACGGGGGGCTATATTGCAGGAAAATGTGTGACCGCAGAAGATATGTGCGGAAACAGTGCATCACAGAAAACTATGTGCAAGGGAGTCAAACTTCGGGAAGGTCAGGGTGTCGACAGCGTAGTACACGCTATCGATGCGGCAATTGCACAAAACCTACAGGTGAAAATCAACTGTGTTCCCTGCTTGGAGATGAACGGAGAAGACATTGAAAGTATGGCAGGATTAGCCAGAGATCAAAAGATAGATGTGCGGTTTATTGAACTGATGCCGATCGGCTGCGGCAGGGAATACACAGGTCTCTCTTCTGAGGAGATTCTGGCACGGCTGGAACGAGCCTATGGAGCGGCATGCAAAGTGGAACGAAAATCCGGACCTGCAGCAGACACCGGAGAAGAATGCTCCGGTGGAATCCCCGGTGCCGTCGGTAGGAATACAGACGGCCCGGCAGAGTACTATCATTTTCCCGGTTTCATTGGCCGGATCGGATTCATCAGCCCCATTTCCCATAAATTCTGCAAGGAATGCAACAGGATACGGCTGACCTGTGAAGGTCGATTAAAGCTTTGCCTTCACTATGACAGGGGACTGGAATTAAAACCGCTGTTGCGCGGCGGCGCTTCTGATGAAGAAATCAAAGAGCGGATATTAGCCGCATTGCAGGAAAAACCGGCAGAACATCATTTCCGGGCGCAGGCAGCTGATAAGGCAGAAGCGAATGAAGATGAGGAACAGCGCAAGATGGTGCAAATTGGCGGCTGATACACAAAAAAAGAGTAATGTCAGACAGCAGCGGATGTAAGAAATCAAACGTTTTAAGTTAACGGTATTGTTCCGAAGAAAAACAGTCAGAATAGAAACAGAACAGAAAGGGATAGCGAATCGGATATGGCAGGAGAAGTAGTAGCAGTATGTATCAGCGAGAAAAAAGGAACCGCCAAACAGAATGTGGGCGGCTGTAATTTCATAGAGAACCGGGGTCTGGAAAAGGATGCGCACGCCGGCAACTGGCACAGACAGGTGAGCCTCTTATCCTGGGAGAAAGTGGAGAAATTCCGCGCAAGAGGAGCACAGGTGGCAGACGGCGCCTTCGGAGAGAATCTGCTGGTAAAAGGTTATGACTTCAAAAGCTATCCGGTGGGAACAATCTTCAAATGCAATGATGTGGTTCTGGAGATTACGCAGATCGGCAAAAAATGTCATTCGGAGTGCGAGATTTTCCACATGGTGGGTGACTGCATCATGCCGAGAGAGGGCGTATTCGCCAGAGTACTGCACGGAGGACGGATTGAGACCGGCGACAAACTGCAACTGATCAGCACCAGAAAATTCCGCGCCGGAATCATCACCGCCAGTGACAAGGGAAGCAGAGGCGAACGTGAAGACCTAAGCGGTCCCACAATCCGTGAAATTATAGCAAAACAGGGCTATGAAACAGTGAGCAGCGTGGTACTGTCCGATGATGAGGAAGGATTGTACCGGGAAATGGTGCGTCTTGCAGACGAAGAAGATGTGGATGTGGTATTTACTACAGGCGGAACCGGATTCTCACCCAGGGATAACACTCCGGAAGCAACCATGCGGGCAGCTACCAGGAATGCACCCGGGATTGCGGAGGCTATGCGTTATTACAGCCTGCAGATCACACCGAGGGCAGCACTGAGCCGTGCGGCAAGCGTGATCCGCAACCGGACATTGATCATCAATCTGCCGGGAAGTCCCAAAGCAGTGACGGAATGCCTGGATGCCGTACTGGATACACTGGCACATGGTATCCGGATTCTCAGGGAAGAGGACAGCGAGTGTGGGAACAGCACTTTGTTAAAAAAATAATCATCTTGTTAAATATTTAATCTAATTGAACATAGTTTCTCAACAGGGTATAATGTAAGTGCTTACATTATACCCTGTTTTCCTTAAAAAGCAGAGTGAGTTTCTCCCCTGATGCATGAGTAATGAGGGAAAAACAGGATGATCATGTGAGCAGTGAGCGAGAATAGTAAGAAGTACACAGGAGGGTTCTATGCATTCCGAAACTATTATTTATAAAAATGAAATGAATGAAAAGACGAACAAATTCCTTGATAAGTTCGTGAAGAGAGTGAAGGGAAATCCTCCCGGTGTCTGCCCCATTGCGGTACAGCTTTCCTTTTTGCAGAGTGCCAGAAGCCAGACCTGCGGTAAGTGTGTTCCCTGCCGTGACGGACTGGAGCAGGTGGAGAATATGATGCGCAGCATCCTGGACGGCAAGGCGGACATGGATACTTTTAACAACATGGTATCCCTGGCGGAGATGATCCGGGATACAGCGGACTGCGCTATCGGCTATGAAGCAGCCAACATTGTATTGCAGAGTGTGGAATTGTTCCGTGATGAATATATGAGTCATATCGAGCAGCACAGATGTCAGGCGGAAGTAGGACAGAAAGTTCCTTGTATCTCTCATTGTCCTGCACACGTGGATATCCCCGGTTATATTGCACTGATCGGTGAACATCGTTATGCGGATGCTATCAATCTGATCCGCAGAGATAATCCGTTTCCTACGGCATGCGCGTTTATCTGTGAACATCCCTGCGAGGAAAAGTGCCGCAGAGACTTACTGGACAGCCCGGTCAATATCCGCGGACTGAAAAAATTTGCAGTGGATCAGATCGCCGCAGATCAGGTAAAGGTACCGGAGTGCAATGTAACCACCGGTAAAAAGGTAGCTATCGTGGGCGGCGGTCCTTCCGGACTTACCTGTGCTTATTATCTGTCTCTGATGGGACATAAAGTAGACGTGTTTGAGGAGAGAGAAGCACTGGGCGGAATGCTGCGTTACGGTATTCCCAATTACCGTCTGCCGAAAGACAGACTGGATGAGGATATCAATGCCATTCTGTCTACCGGTAATATTACGATTCATTACAATACAGCCATCGGTAAGGACATTACCATGGAACAATTACAGGAAGAGTACAATGCAGTCTATATCGCCATCGGTGCACAGGTCGGAAAATCCGTAAATGTCGAGGGCGTGAACAGCAACGGTGTCTATTCCGCAGTGGAAATGCTGGGAGAGATCGGTAAGGGCAATATCCCGGATTATACCGGAAAACGTGTCGTAGTCGTAGGCGGCGGAAATGTAGCCATGGACTGTGCGAGATCTGCGGTCCGCTGTCATGCGGATGAGGTGACGATCATCTACCGCAGACGTCAGGTCGACATGACGGCACTTCCTTCCGAGATTCAGGGCGCCATTGAAGAAGGCGTGGAACTGCTGACCTTAAATGCACCGGTGAAGATCAATGCGGATGCCGACGGCAATGTCTGTGGATTTGTGGCACAGCCCCAGATCATCAGTGTGTATGACAAGCAGGGAAAACCTTCCGTAACGGTGGCAAATAAACCCGAGATCGAGGTGCCCTGTGAAGTGGTACTTATGGCCATCGGTCAGGATATCGTGTCCGCACCGTTTGCAGAGTATGACGTAAATCCCAGAAGAAAGACATTTGAGACCTTAGATACCACCAGATTAAAGAGCTATGACAAGGTATTTGCCGGCGGTGACTGCGTATTCGGTCCGGCTACCGTGATCAAGGCCATCGGCGCAGGCAAGGTGGCTGCGTTAAATATCGATGAATATCTGGGATATCATCATAAGTATCTGGAAGATATCAAGATTCCGGAGCCCAGAGAGAACGACAGAACCCATTACGGCAGAGTGCATCTGACCGACCGTTCCGCCAGAGAGCGCAAACACAATTTCGAGCCGGTGGAAAACGGAATGTCTTATGATGAAGCAATGCAGGAATGCGGTAAATGCTTAAGATGTGATCACTTTGGATGCGGAGTGGTAGAAGGAGGCAGAGTATAATGGTAACGATCACCATAGATGGAAAACAGATTTCCGTAGATGAGAATTTATCCATACTGGAGGCTGCACAGGAGGCGGATGTCAAGATCCCCACACTCTGTTATCTGAAGGATGTCAACGAGGTGGGAGCCTGCAAGATGTGTGTCGTGGAAGTGGAAGGCAATAGTCATCTGGTAACCTCCTGCAATACAAAAGTAAAAGACGGAATGGTAGTAAATACCAGATCCGAGAGAGTAGTGAACAGCAGAAAACAGGTCTTGAATATGCTGCTGGCCAACCATGATGTGAGATGCTTCTCCTGCGGCAAATCCGGTGACTGCAGACTGCAGGATCTGTCCAACGAATACGGTATTACCAAATCCTGCTATCCCGGCAGTGCCGCAAAGTTTGAAGCAAAGAAGGAAAATCCGTTCCTGACCTATTATCCGGAATTGTGCATTAACTGCCAGAGATGTGTCAGTACCTGTAATAAAGTAGCCTGCAACGGTACGTTACATAATAGCAAGATCGGCACGAGAACACTGATCGATGCGCCGTTCGGACCGGACTGGAAGGCAACCGCCTGTGAATCCTGCGGTAACTGTGCCGCCGTGTGTCCTACCGGAGCACTGGTAGCCAAAAATCGTAAAAAGTATCAGGTCGGCAAAGTGAAAAAAGTGCTTACCACCTGTCCTCACTGTGCTACCGGCTGCCAGTATTATCTGGTCGTAAAAGACAACGAGATCGTGGATGTAGAGCCTGCAAACGGTCCTTCCAACAAGGGACTTTTGTGCGTCAAGGGAAGATTCGGATCTTTTCATTTCGTACATTCTCCGGAGAGATTAAAATATCCTCTGATCAAAAATCACGAGACCGGAGAATTCGAGCGTGCTACCTGGGAGGAAGCACTGAATCTGATCGCGGCAAAATTTACCGAGATCAAGAAAAAGTACGGTCCTGATGCGCTGGCAGGATTCGCCTGCTCCCGTTCTCCGAACGAGGACTGCTATATGCTGCAGAAGATGGTACGCTGCGCATTCGGTACCAATAACGTAGATAACTGTGCAAGAGTGTGTCACTCCGCAACGGTGGCAGGACTTGCCATGACGTTGGGATCCGGTGCCATGACCAATCCCATCAGTGATATTACCAATGATGTGGACGTAATCATGCTGGTAGGTTCCAATCCGGAGGAAGCGCATCCCGTCATCGGTATGCAGATCCGTCAGGCAGTGGAGAGAGGCACCCGTCTGATCGTAGTGGATCCCAGAGATATCGGACTGTCCAAACAGGCAGATATTCATCTGAAATTGAAGCCCGGTACCAACGTGGCGTTTGCTAACGGTATGATGAATGTCATTATCAATGAGGGACTGGCTGACGAAGAGTTTATCCGTACGAGAACGGAAGGCTTCGAAGAACTGAAGAAGATCGTAGAAGAATATACGCCGGAACGCGTGGCCGAGATCTGTCATATCGATGCAGATCATCTGCGTGAGGCAGCGTTGATGTATGCCAAGGCGAAGAAAGCGCCCATCATCTATTGTCTGGGAGTCACCGAACACTCCACCGGAACCGAAGGCGTTATGTCCATGTCCAACATGGCAATGCTGGTTGGTAAATTAGGTAAGAGTGGATGTGGAGTCAATCCCCTGCGTGGCCAGAATAACGTACAGGGCGCCTGCGATATGGGGGCGCTTCCCGGAGATTTCCCCGGCTATCAGAAGATCACCGATCCGGAAGCAATGGCGAAATTCGAAAAGGCATGGGGTGTGGAACTGAACAAAAAGCCCGGTGTGCATGCCACAGATGTATTCCCGGCTGCCATCCGTAAGGAGATCCGCGGACTCTTTATCTTCGGTGAAGATCCAGTGGTAACCGATGCGGACCAGCATCATATCAGAAAAGCACTGGAGAGCCTGGATTTCCTTGTCTTGTCCGATCTGTTTATGACAGAGACGGCGCAGTATGCGGATGTTATTCTTCCCGGTACCAGCTATGCGGAAAAGGAAGGTACTTTCAGCAATACCGAGAGAAGAGTCCAGCGTGTGCGTAAAGCAGTGACGCTGGAAGGAGAGATGCGTCTGGATACCGATATTTTCATTGATCTGATGAATCGTATGGGATATCCACAGCCGCAGCTGACTTCAGAAGAGATCATGGATGAGATCGCCTCCCTGACCCCAAGCTTTGCCGGTATCAGCCACAGAAGACTGGACCGCGGCGAGAGCATCCAGTGGCCCTGCCCGGATAAAAAACATCCCGGTACGCCGATCCTGCATGTGGGCAAGTTCGCAAGAGGACTGGGCTGGTTCTATCCGGCAGAGTATGTTCCCAGTGCGGAACTGCCGGATGAAGCGTATCCGTTCATCATGATGACGGGACGTATTCTGTATCACTATAATACCAGAGCCATGACCGGCAAGACCCCCGGACTGATGGAGAAGGAAGGACACTCCTTCATCGAGATGAACACCGAGGATGCGGTACGTCTCGGTATCGAAAACGGAGAAAAGGTACGAGTGACTTCCAGGAGAGGCACCCTGATCACCACGGCGAGAGTCGGCGACAAGGTATCCCCGAAGGAGACCTGGATGCCGTTCCATTTCCCGGACGGTAATGCCAATATTCTGACCAATGCGGCACTGGATAAATATGCGAGAATCCCGGAATACAAAGTCTGCGCGGTAAGAGTGGAGAAGCTTTCCGAAGAAGAGAGACTTGCGCAGAACGCAGCAGAATAAGAAGTACTGAGTCAGAAACTCTGTGGAAAAACTGTGAAAAGATTTTAAAGAATTTTTAGAAGAAACGAAATAAATGGGAAACAGCCGATAGGAAGACCTGTCGGCTGTTTTTGTACTCTTTGTAATTCTTAAAATGTAATGTTCAAAGCAAAAAGGCAGCGCGGAAAGAGCGCTTTCACAAATGAGATTCTGATTCGTTATTTTAAAAAGTAAGAAATCATAGCATAGAAACAGAAAATGGGGTATAATCAAAATTCAGGAGTTTAAATATTCTTACGAATGTCGACATTCGTAAAAATATTTTGCGATAGTTACATGGGTTTTGCATAGCTACAAAAATATAAAGGCAGGAATTTATATGTTTTTTTATCATAGAAAATACAGTAACACATACAACGCGGAATACAGAAAAAAAGAAATTAAGAACAATTTTCGGGCATTAGTGGTCGCCGGCGTATTGGGGGTAAGCATGATGACAGGCCTTACCGCCTGCGGAGGCAGTGACGGTACGAAGGTAGTATTTACCACGGGACTTGGAAAAAATGAGGTGTTCCGGATCGGGGATGAGTCCTGTTCTAAGGCAGAGCTTATGATTTATCTGACCACAACGCAGAATCAGTATGAGAATGTCTATGGGGAAGAAATCTGGAATACTTCCCTGAACGGAGTAACGCTGGAGGATAATGTCAAGGAAACGGTATTGGCAAGAATTGCCCAGATCAAGACCATGTATCTGCTGGCAAAGGAGAAAGAAGTTACATTGGACGAAGCGGAAGAGGCGAAGGTAAAGCAGGCGGCACAGGAGTATTTTGCTTCTCTGAATGATACCGAGATCGAGGCTATGGGAGCTACAGAGGAAATCGTGGAGAATCTGTACCGCGAGTACGCTATGGCGGATAAGGTGTATCAGCTGATCATTCAGGATATCAATCCGGAGATCAGTGACGATGAAGCACGCAAGATCACAGTGCAGCAGATTTTCTTCGCAACGGCATCTACCGATATGGACGGGAATCTGAAGCCCTATTCCGAAAGTTCGATTCAGAAAGCATACGAGAGAGCCTGTGAAGTGAGAGATATGGCAGTGGATGGGGAACATGATTTCACGGAACTGGCGTCCAAATACAGTGATGATTCCGAGATTACCTATTCGTTCGGCAAGGGAGAAGCGGAAAGCGCTTATGAGGAAGCGGCATTCAATCTGGCAACAGATGAAGTGAGTCAGGTCGTGAAATGCGAGCGTGGATATTATATCATTAAATGCATGAATACCCTGGACCGGGAAGAAACCGATGCCAATAAGCTGAAAATCGTGGAAGAGCGGAAAAGGGAAGTGTTCGGACAGGAATATGACAGTTTTGTGGATACCCTGGTGCGTCAGCTGAACGATAAACTGTGGGATGAGATCACTCTGATTAGAGAGGAACAGGTGACGACAGATAATTTCTTTGATGTGTATACAAAGTATTTTCCGGAGGCATAATTTCACTTCACAAAAATTTTAGAATTGCGAAAACCTTGATGAATACTGCGATTACAGAAAATTATTAGCACTCACGGCAAATGAGTGCTAAATTTGTCTTGACTTTTCATTTTTACCGTCCTACACTTAGAATCAGTTAGGAAACAGTCAGCCATGACTGTGTAATTTTAGAAAGGGATGTGATAAAAATGGCAGCAAAAAGCGGTAGTTTATCAATCAACAGTGAAAACATATTTCCGATCATTAAAAAGTGGTTGTATTCCGATCATGATATTTTCTACAGAGAGCTGATCTCCAACGGTTGTGATGCCGTAACCAAGCTGAAGAAGCTGGATATGATGGGAGAGTATACTCTGCCGGAAGGATATAAAGGTCGTGTGGATGTGATCGTGGATCCCGAGAAAAAGACTCTGACTTTCAAGGATAACGGTCTGGGTATGACCGCAGACGAAGTGGAAGAGTACATCAACCAGATCGCATTTTCCGGTGCAACGGATTTTATTGAAAAATATAAGGATAAGAGCAATTCCGACCAGATCATCGGTCATTTCGGACTGGGCTTCTATTCCGCATTCATGGTAGCAGACGAAGTGCATATCGATACCTTGTCTTACAGGGAAGGCGCGAAAGCAGTACACTGGGAATGCGACGGCGGTACCGAGTTCTCCATGGAAGACGGTGACAAGACCGATGTCGGTACGACCATTACCCTGTTCCTCAACGAGGACTGCCTGGAGTTCTGTAATGAATACAAGGCGCGTGAGGTAGTGAAGAAATATTGTTCCTTCATGCCTACCGAGATCTATCTGTCCAAGGCAAATACCAAAGAGACCCAGATCATCAAGGAAGAGGAGAAGCTTCCCGATGATGAGGTACTCGAGACCATCGAGCCGGAGAAGAAAGAAGCAGCAGAGGGCGAGAACCAGAGCGCAGATGCAGAAGCAAAAGAAGAGCCCAGAAAGCTGAAGATCAAGAAACGTCCGGAGCTGATCAACGAGACACAGCCTCTGTGGACCAAACATCCGAATGAGTGCACGAAGGAAGAATATCTGGACTTCTACCGTAAGGTATTCCAGGATTATAAGGAGCCTCTGTTCTGGATCCACCTGAATATGGATTATCCTTTCAACCTGAAAGGTATTCTGTACTTCCCGAAGATTAACATGGAGTACGAATCCATCGAAGGTACGATCAAGCTGTACAACAATCAGGTATTCATCGCGGATAATATCAAGGAAGTGATTCCGGAGTTTCTGCTTCTGTTAAAGGGTGTCATCGATTGCCCGGATCTGCCGCTGAACGTATCCAGAAGTGCATTGCAGAATGACGGATTCGTGAAGAAGATCGCCGAGTACATTACCAAGAAGGTAGCAGACAAGCTGGCAGGTATGTGCAAGACCGACAAGGAAGAGTACGACAAGTACTGGGATGACATCAGCCCGTTCATCAAGTTCGGCTGCCTGAAGGATGACAAGTTCTGTGAGAAGATGAACGATTATATCCTCTTCAAGAATCTGGACGGTAAATATCTGACCCTGCCCGAGTGCCTGGAGATCAAGCCGCAGGACGAGGAAGAGAACAAAGAAAATGCCGTGGATGAGAACGGTAACAAGGTCGAAGCCGAAGTCGTAGAGGACAAGGCGGACGAAGAGACTTCCGAGGAGAATGCCGAAGAAGAGAAGAAAGAAAAAATCATCTACTATGTAACGGATGAACAGCAGCAGAGCCAGTATATCAATATGTTCAAGGCTGCCAAGATGGATGCTGTGATCCTGACCCACAATATCGATCAGCCCTTCATCTCTCAGTTGGAGCAGAAGAACGAAGGAATCAAATTCCAGCGTATCGATGCGGATGTGACCGATGCCCTGAAGTCCAAGACTTCCAAGAAGGCAGAAAAAGAGATGGAAGAGCAGGCTGAGAGCATCAGTAAGCTGATGAAGAAAGCTCTGAAGAACGACAAGATCACTATCAAGTTAGAGAAACTGAAGAATAAGAAGATCTCTTCCATGATCACCTTGTCCGAAGAGAGCAGACGTATGCAGGATATGATGAAGATGTACTCTATGCCCGGCATGGATATGAGCGCTTTTGGCGGTGAGGGCGAGACCCTGATCCTGAATGCCAGCCATCCGTTGGTACAGTACATCACTGAGCATCAGGACGGCGAAAATGCAGAGATGATCTGTGAACAGCTGTATGACCTGGCAAAACTTCAGCATGCACCGTTGTCTGCGGATGCTATGACCAAGTTTGTGGCAAGAAGTAATGACATTATGATGCTGTTGACAAAATAATAAGTTATGCGCAAATGGCATTGTTTACAAATAATGCATGAATAAAGGGAAGACCGTGATTTGAGAGATTTGATATACGCATATCAGCTCACAAGTCGCGGTCTTTTGTTTTGCAGAATAGTCACAGATTTGCATGCTACGGCATATTCTGTAAGGAAAAATTATTGCCTGCGCTGAATCAGGGAATGCTGTAAGAACGGTACAGGCAGAAAGGACTTATGTCCATGGATACGAATTATACCGGTACTCTTCAGATTAGCGTAACTTCTTCCTTAAATCTCACACCAGTCAGAGGTGCCACTGTAACTATTTCTTATACCGGAGATCCCGATGCTCCTTTGGAAACACTTACTACGGATGAATCGGGGCAGACACCGGTCATTTCTCTGAGCGCACCGCCCAGAGATTTGTCATTGTCTCCGGATATTACTGCACAGCCTTATTCCGAATATAATATTCAGGTGACGGCGGAGGGATTTGAACCGGTACTGGTATCAGGTTCTGAAATCCTGGCGGATGAATTTTCCCTCCAGGAGATTCGTATGAATCCATTAAATGTGACAGAGGAAGAGGAGAAGGTAGTGGTAATTCCCGCACATACGCTGTTCGGAGAATATCCACCGAAGATTCCGGAGGAAGAGATCAAACCGATGCCGGACACCGGGGAAATCGTTTTAAGCCGTGTCGTGATTCCGGAATATATCATAGTGCATGACGGTGTCCCGGAGGATTCGACAGCGCGTAATTACTGGGTGCGGTATAAGGATTATATTAAAAATGTCGCTTCCAGCGAAATATATTCTACCTGGCCGGAAAGTGCTCTTTATGCCAACATTCTGGTAATCCAATCCTTTACCCTGAACCGGGTTTACACGGAATGGTACAGAGGACGTGGATACGATTTTACGATAACTTCTTCTACAGCATATGATCAAAAATGGATCTATGGAAGAAATGTTTTTGAAGAAATAGATTATCTCGTAGATTCCATTTTTACGAATTTTTTATCAAGACCGGGGGTACGCCAGCCTATTTTCACTTCCTACTGTGACGGCAACCGCACCACCTGCCGCGGATTGAGCCAGTGGGGATCCAAGTCGCTTGCCGATCAGGGGTACTCTGCGATTGATATCATTCATTATTATTATGGCAATGACATGTATATCAATTCTGCAGACATTATTTCAGGTGTGCCTTCCTCCTGGCCGGGATATGATTTGACGATCGGATCCTCCGGAGAGAAAGTGCGCCAGCTCCAGCAGCAATTAAACCGGATCGCAAAAAATTACCCGGCGATTCCCACATTGACACCGGACGGAATCTATGGTCCCGGTACTGCTGAAGCAGTCAGAACGTTCCAAAAAATCTTTCATCTTCCGCAGACAGGAATTGTGGATTATCCCACCTGGTTTGAGATTTCGGATATTTATGTTGGCGTGACGCGTATTTCTGAGCCGGATGTATAAAGCAACTTGAGAGTTAGTTGATTGGCAAACGAACTGGCTAACATGTCGCCGTAGCCCCGGCTGCATATAAGAAACGCTGACATCGCGGTGTGCTTTAGCACACTTTGTTCGGAAACAGACGTAGCGGTACATAAGCGGCCAAAGTACGCCCGCAATGCGTCCGCAGGACGCTATGGTACCGACGTCTGTTTACGGTCAGCTTATTCTTATATGCAACCGGGGCTACTGGGTTACTGAAAACTTTAGAACCAC
>CAKRRS010000003.1 GCA_934394665.1 uncultured Acetatifactor sp.
TTATCACTTGCAATTCTTTTCGCTTTTTTCACTGATTCTGCTGAAAAAACCTCATATCCGGATTTTTTCAGTGAAAATGTAATTCCACGATTTAAATTTTCATCATCTTCAACCACGAGTATATCTGGCATAGCATATGCACCTCTCTTTATTAACTATTTTTCCTCTTCGTTAAGACCTAGTTCGTTACATATTTGTTCTGCCACATACTTCTTTATCTCATCATATGTTGCCTTAGTCTGTGCAGATGTTATATCCACATCATCAAGTTCAATCGTGACATTAATGTAATCATCCGGCTTTTATTTCAGTTGGGACAAAAGAACAACCGTCTCTACATGCACAGTCATCCCAAACTGGTCCACGCCCCGGACCTTCCGGATCTCATATCCACCATCGCAGAGGATCTTCAGGTCTCTGGCAAGGGTGGCGGAGTCGCAGCTGACATATACGATGCGTTCGGGCTGCATGCGGAGCATGGTGTTTAAGCAGGCATCATCACAGCCTTTTCGGGGTGGATCCACAACGATGACATCCGGATGGAGCATTTCATCGGAAGATGCCTCTGTAGTTGCCTTTTCGTAGAATTCCGGCAGGACTTCCTCTGCTTTGCCCACGAAAAACTCAGCATTCTCAATATGGTTTCTTTTTGCATTCTCTCTGGCATCGTCGATGGCCTGGGGAATGATCTCCACGCCGCATACCTTTTTGGCTTTGCCCGCCAGGAAGAGAGAGATGGTTCCGATACCACAGTAGAGATCCCAAACAGTCTCTTTTCCGGTCAGTCCCGCATATTCCAACGCCAGGCTGTAAAGCTTCTCGGTCTGTACGGGATTTACCTGGTAGAAGGAGAGAGGAGAGATCTTGAAGGTTAATGCATCCCCGGTATAAGGGTAATTTTCTTTCTGCATGTCTCTTACGTGGATCGTATCCTCAATGGTACTTTCTCCCCAGAGATTATGGATCTCGGTACCCATGATCACATTGGTTTTCTCGGTATTGATGCTGACTGACACACTTGTCATACCTTGTATTTCTGCCAGTGCAGACAATAATTCTCCCTGATTTGGTAAAAACTCATTCGTATTCTTCTGTACTCCGGCAGTAGGGTATGACATTTTTGTCATTTTCTTATTAATGACCAGACATACCATCAACTGTCCGCTGGTGAAGCCTTTCCGGATCAATACATGACGTACCAAGCCTTTTCCTGTGACTTCGTCATAGGCGGTCACTTTGTTTTTCCGCATATAGGAGATTATGGTTTCGAGGATCTGTTGATTCTCGGAAGCACCGAGAGCGCAGTCTGTATTGGCGATAATGGTATGAGTGCGTCCGGCATAGAAACCGGTGATGACATTACCGTCTCTATCAGTTCCTATGGGATACTGCGCTTTATTGCGATAGTGAAAGGGTTCCTCCATGCCTACAATAGGCTGCATGCGTTCATCAATATATTCCGCATCAAACCCTCCGATCCGGATCAGATTATTGCGGATCTTCTGTTCCTTGAAATGCAGCTGCTCGGAGTAGGAGAGTGCCTGCAGCTGACAGCCGCCGCACTGTCTGTGGTATGCACATTTCGGTTCCACACGAAAAGGAGAAGGCTGTAACACCTTCTCTAATCTGGCATAAGCGTAGTGCTTTTTACTTTTTATGATCTTGGCTTCCACCTGATCGCCGATAACAGCATCTTTGATAAAGAGGGTAAAACCGTCTACTTTACCGATTCCTTCTCCGTCACTTCCCATATCCTCTATGGTCACCGCTACACGATCGTTCTTTTTAAATTCCATAAATATCCTTATGCCTTTCCGTAACCTGCAAACCTTTTTATACTTTAGTGCCATATTCTAAAATAGCTTACGCAGGCTCATATTTGCGTGTGAAAAATTTTCTCAGCAAAGCTCCTCAGCGAGTTTCCCGATCTCGCCTTTGTTCTGCTCATTCATGGCAGATTTGATGCTTACCGTAGTCTCCGTGAATGTCAGATTCTTGCTTTTTTCAAACATTCCAAGGATCAGTTTGCCTGCCATGGGTGCCCAGGTGCCGTTCTCAATGATTGCCACCTTACGATTCTGGTAATTACGCTCGGTCAGACCTTCGATAAAGCTGCGCATACAAGGGAACAGATCACCGTTATAGGTAATGCCTGCCAGCACCAGCCTGTCGTAACGGAAGGCATCGGCGATCGCTTTTGCCTTGTCGCATCTCGCCAGATCGTACAGGACGGTCTTTTGTCCTTTTTCCTGTAATACATCCGCGAGATATTCTGCCGCATTTCTGGTATTTCCGTAGACAGATGCATAGGCAATCACCACACCGGATTCCTCCGGCTGATAGGAAGACCACTTATTATATTTGTCCAGATAAAATCCCAAATTCTCTGTGAGTACAGGACCGTGCAGAGAGCAGATTGTCTGAATGTCCAGTCCTGCGGCCTTTTTTAATACAGCCTGTACCTGCGGACCATATTTGCCGACGATACCGATATAATAGCGACGGGCTTCGTCCGTCCACTCTTCCTCCACATCCAGGGCGCCGAATTTGCCGAATCCGTCTGCCGCAAACAGTATTTTCTCCGTGGCCTCATAAGTCATCATAACTTCCGGCCAGTGCACCATGGGTGCATAGACAAAATGCAGGCTGTGGCTTCCAAGCTCCAGAACGCCGTCATTCACTGCCACCATCCGCTGCTCCGCAGGCAATCCCTGTCCGGCAAAAAACTCCGGGAAAAACTGTTCCATGAACTGAAATCCCTTGGCTGTAGACACGACTGTGGTATTCGGATATTTTTTCAGGAAAGCCGGAATACTGGCGGAATGATCCGGTTCCATATGCTGTATAACAAGATAATCGGGCATTTTTCCGGAAAGTACCTGCTCCACGTTGTTCAGCCATTCCTCCGTAAAAAATCCATCCACCGTGTCCATAACTGCATTTTTTTCATCCAGGATCACATAAGAATTGTAGGCCATTCCATTCGGCACTTTATATTGTCCCTCAAACAGATCCACCTGATGATCGTTCACACCTACGTATTTTACACATGCACTGATTTCCATATGTTTCCTCTCTTTCCATCAATCCCGTTAACTTCTTTCTAACGATATCGTTCCATCTTTCTCACAAATGTGCTTTGTCAAATTTCTAAATCATTTTTGCAAAAATTTCATCAGTTCTTACTCCATCTTGGTAGCACGCAGATTGGATTCGAACAATCTGTTGTAACCCAGCCATCCGCTGTTTTCGCTGTTATTTTCCAGGATTTCCTTAAACGTCTCCATCTTGGCATCGGTATCATCCGCATAATTCAGCGCCACCGCCTCGATCAGCGCGGGCACCTTGGGAGAGCCGTATTCCAGCTTACCGTGATGTGCCAGAATGCAATGCTGTAATTCTGCCAGCAGACTATGAGGGAATCCACTGATTTTAGCCGCTCGCTCACCGACCATCTGTGCGCCCATAACAATATGACCCAACAACTGTCCGTCATCCGTATAATCATTCACCGGAAACGCGGAAATCTCCTTTACTTTTCCGATATCGTGACACATAGCCGCAGTCAGAAGGAGGTCTCTCTGCAAAATAGGATATGCGGTGCAATAATAATCACATAATTTTGTAACGCCTAAGGTATGCTCTAAAAGTCCGCCCACGAAACCGTGGTGTACCGTCTTTGCCGCGGAAGAGTTGCAGAACTTCTTCGCAAAATCAGCATCCTCTACAAAGAGATTCTGTAATAACTGATGCAGATAAGTATTCTGAATACTGCCGATCAGTGTTTTCATCTCATTATACATCACATTAATATCCTTGGAGCTGACCGGCAGATAATCTGAAGGGTTATATTCTCCTTCCCTGCAGACACGGATACGTTTTACGCTGATCTGCAGCTGTCCCTGGAAATTCGTCACATCGCCGTATACCTCTATGTAATCCAGATCATCGTAATCACCGATGCCCGGGTTATTCGGCTCCCATACTTTGGCATCGATGGTTCCCGTCTTGTCCTGCAGGATCACGCTTTCGTAGGGCTTTCCGTTTTTGGTCACGGCTTCCTGTTTATGTTTGCACAGATAGATGTCAAATACTCTGTCGCCTTCTTTTAATTCCTTGATAAATTTCATGTTGTTATCCAAACCTTTCTGTCAATCTATTTCAACACCGTCAAAGTGATATTGAATTTCATTTCTTTATAATCCTGCTGTGACTGCCGCATAATCGTCAGTTCCACGCTGTCATCCGGCTTCATGCTCAATAGAGAATTCGTGTATTCATCAAAGCTTACGATCGTACGCTCTCCGAATTTCGTCACCACGTCTCCCTGCTGGATCCCTGCCAGCATCGCGGGAGAATCCATTTCCACTTCCGTGACATACGCACCGTAAGGAACCCCCAGTTCACTGTTGGCTTCCTCCGTGACGTCCACGCCCTTCAATCCCAGATATGCAAATTTTTCACCGTTTGACATCTTTTCGATATGGCGTTTCAATTCTGTGATACCGTAGGCACACACCATGTTTTTCATATCTGTGGCAGATTTACCGTTCGTAATGATACCGATGACCTGTCCCTGGAGATTGAACAATACACCACCTGCATTCTGGCTTCCCACGATATTCGTCTGCAGAATCCGGTAAGTGGTATCTGATGCTGCAAATTCACCGGCGGAAGATGTAATGATACCGTAACCTATCGAACCGTTTGTCCCCATCGGGCGTCCAAGTGCCACGACCGGCAGTCCGGCGATATCTTTGATATTCGAAGAACCTAACGTTGCAATCGTGATATCATTTTTCAGGAAATCCTCCTGCAGCATATCCAGTTCCACGGCAATCACCGCCAGACCGGTAGTCTCATCTTTTTCCTTCAAAGCAGCGTGCACCTGCGTACCCTCGTTAAACATGACGATAATGTCATCTGCCTGTTTTACCGGAGAATAATCCGTCAGGATCAGTAACTGCTTTCCGTTTTGTGCGATAATCAGACCGGAAGACTGATTCTTATTCTCGTTTACGTTATTGAACCAGTCCACGTCAGATGACACACCTGTCACAGTGACCATGGAGCGATTCATCTCTGCCACATATTGAGAAAGTGCGTTGTAAATCTGCTTATAATTATCCAGATCCAGTATGATTCCGGATAAAAGCTCGCGAAGCTGCTCCGGCTCTATCACTGCATCATTTTCGGAAGGCAGCTGGCTGTTCTGATTTTCCTGCTGCATATTCTCCGCAAGCATCTGCTCCGGAGACATCTCATCCTGATCCTCGGGGAATACCACTACCTGCGGATCCTCTTCCGGATACAGCCAGTTGCTGATCACCGGCTCCAGCACCAGAAACGTAAAGCATGCCACCAGTCCGAAGATCACTGCCATACAAGCCGTGATCAGCGTCCGGCGCAATAACTTCTTCTTATTTACCGGTCGATCCTTGATCTTTTCTATCATAAAATTGTTTCCGGAAGTGTCTTTCTGTTCCGTCTGCTTATTTTCCTGTGAATCCGCCATAAATATGCCTCCTCTGCTGCCTACAGAACCACCGGCCACTTTTAGGACTCTAATAATCCAATTATACAAAACTGTACCAAAAAACGCAACTCAATGGTATAATGTGAATTAGCATTGAGCAGTGCCAAAATCGAGAGATGTCAATTTGACTGCTCGCAGGCAAAATTGACAGATCCGATTTTGATAGGGCGATAGCCCGACAGCGAGGAATGCGCAGCATTTCGAGCCGGCACTGCGTGACGGATTGCTTATCCCATTACGAATTATATTAAGGAGCCCCACATGAACACGAAAGTCTTAACTACTTTAGAATATAACAAAATCATCGACCTTCTCACCGAAAAGGCTGATTCCGAACCCGGCAAAAAACTTTGCAGAGAACTGGTTCCCTCCACAGATCTTTCCGCGATCAAGACCGCCCAGCGTGAGACAAAAGACGCCCTGGGACGTCTTTTCCGTATCGGAAGTACTTCTTTCGGCAGTAACAGAGATCTGGGATTTTCCATCCGCTCTCTGGAGATCGGCAGTGCACTGTCCATGTCCGAATTGTTGAAGCTGGCATCTTTTCTGGACAACGTCGGAAGGATCAAAACTTATGGAAAGAAAGAACGGGAAGACCAGCCAGGTGACAGCCTGGATGCCTATTTCGAAGGGCTCACTCCCCTGACACAGCTTGCAAATGAGATCAACCGCTGCATCCTGTCGGAAGAAGAAATGGCGGATGACGCCAGTTCAAAATTAAAAAGCATCCGTCGTTCCAAATTAAATACGAATGAAAAGATCCACAGCCAGCTGACTTCCATGGTAAACGGCGCTTACCGTACCTTTTTGCAGGACGCTGTCATTACCATGCGTGACAACAGATACTGTATCCCGGTCAAAGCAGAATATAAGAGTCAGGTGAACGGCATGGTTCACGACCAGTCCTCCACCGGCTCCACCTTTTTCATCGAGCCTGCCGCTGTCATTAACCTCAATAACCAGTTAAAAGAGCTGGATCTACAGGAACAGCAGGAGATCGAGGTGATTCTGTCAGATCTGAGCAGTCAGGCCGCCTCGCATACTTCAGAGCTGTCTGCCGACCAGAAGATCATGACCACGCTGGACTTCATCTTCGCCAAGGCAAAGCTTGCCATGGAGCAAAACGCGACGGAGCCTATTTTCAATACCGAACATTATATTCAGATCCGCAAGGGGCGTCATCCCCTGCTGGACAAGAAAAAAGCGGTTCCCATTGACGTACAGCTGGGCAAAGATTTTGACCTCTTAGTCATCACCGGTCCCAATACCGGCGGTAAGACGGTGTCTCTTAAGACCGTAGGTCTGTTTACTCTCATGGGGCAGGCCGGACTGCATATCCCGGCGCTTGACCGCTCCGAGCTGTCCATTTTTTCGGAAGTTTATGCAGATATCGGAGATGAACAGAGTATTGAGCAGAGTCTGTCCACATTCTCCTCTCACATGACGAGAGTTGTCCACATTTTGCAGCATGCGGATGCGGATTCCCTGTGTCTGTTTGATGAGCTGGGCGCCGGAACCGATCCTACCGAAGGTGCCGCACTTGCGATCGCTATCCTGAATTACCTGCATGACCGCGGTATCCGGACCATGGCAACGACGCATTACAGCGAGCTGAAGATCTATGCACTTTCTACTAATTTTGTGGAAAACGCCTGCTGTGAATTTGATGTGGAGACCCTGCGTCCCACCTACCGTCTCCTGATCGGTATTCCCGGCAAAAGTAATGCTTTCGCCATTTCTTCCAAGCTGGGACTGTCCGACGAGATCATCAACGCAGCCAAAGAGCAGATCAGCAAAGAGGACGAAAGCTTCGAAGACGTCATCGCCGATCTGGAGCAGAGCCGCGTGACCATCGAAAAAGAACAGCAGGAAATCGCAGAATATAAAGAACGCATCCGCACTCTGCAGGAACAGCTGCAGCGCAAAAACGAGAAGATCGACCAGGCAAAAGATAAGATACTCCGGGATGCCAACGAAAAAGCCAGAGCCATCCTGCAGGAGGCAAAAGACGTCGCAGATGAGACCATTCGTGATTTCAACAAAATCGGAGCTAACACCGATATCAAGGAACTGGAAAAAAAGAGACAAAAAGTCCGTGATAAGATCAACGAAAAGAACGATAAACTGTCACTCGGTAAATCCGTAAAGAAAACGGACAACCAGAAAACCGTAGATCCGAAGAAGCTGAAAAAAGGAGATTCCGTAAAGATCATTTCCATGAATCTAAAAGGAATCGTGAATACATTGCCGGATGCCAAGGGCAATCTGTTCGTACAATGCGGTATTATGCGCATGCAGACCAATGTCCGCGACCTGATGCCGGTCAAAGAAGAGACCATTACGACGCCCACACTACAGCGCACCAATACCGGAAAGCTGAAAATGTCCAAGTCCTTCTCTGTATCCTCTGAGATCAATCTGTTAGGGTGCACCGTGGATGAGGCAATTGCGAAACTGGACAAATATCTGGACGACGCTTATCTGGCGCATCTGCCCAGCGTCCGGGTCGTTCACGGCAAAGGAACCGGTGCTCTCAGAAGTGCTGTCCATTCCCATCTGAAGCGCCTGAAATACGTGAAAGAATTCCGACTGGGCGAATATGGTGAGGGTGATGCCGGCGTGACGATCGTGACATTTAAATAATTGTACTATAGAATTTGGATTACAATATTCCATCCCCTACATCAAAGTTTTCTTATTATTTATAATCAGATATACAATCAAATCTTTTTTTAGGTGATTTAATTGTATCTCCGCATTGTAATTAGTAACTAATTAATTATAGACGAAACAGGAGGTATACAATGGTAAGTAAACAGAAAATTCTCATTGTGGACGATGATAATAATATCGCAGAACTGATTTCTCTCTATCTTACAAAGGAATGTTTTGAGACGATGATCGTAAATGACGGGGAATCTGTCATGCCGGCGATGGAGACTTTTTCGCCGAACCTGATCCTGCTGGATCTGATGCTTCCCGGCATTGACGGCTATCAGGTGTGCAGAGAAGTCCGCGCGCAATATTCCGTTCCCATCATCATGCTCTCCGCAAAAGGTGAAGTCTTTGATAAGGTACTCGGTCTGGAACTGGGTGCCGATGACTACATGGAGAAACCGTTCGATTCCAAAGAGCTGGTAGCCCGGGCAAAAGCAGTCCTGCGCCGTTACAAGCCTTCCAATACCCCCACGGAGAATTCCAATGATAAATGCGTGGAGTACGCTGACCTGACGATCAACCTGACAAATTATTCGGTAGTCTACATGGGGCATACCGTGGAAATGCCTCCGAAAGAGCTGGAACTGCTCTACTTCCTGGCATCCTCACCGAATCATGTATTTACCAGAGAGCAGCTTCTGGATCAGATCTGGGGATACGAATATATCGGCGATACCCGTACCGTGGACGTTCACATCAAACGTCTCCGCGAAAAGATCAAGGATCACGCCAACTGGAAGATCAGCACCATCTGGGGCATCGGATACAAATTCGAAGTGCGTAATTAAAACGATACAAAGCAGGTTTTCTTATGAAAAAAACACTTTATCTGAAATTTATACTGGCTTATTTTATCTTTGGTGTATTCGGATTCATCATTGTCACGACCTTTGTTCCCAACATGACCAAGGAACATTTAGTCCGTGAAAAAGCGGAAGGCCTCTATTCCGAAGCAACCCTGATCGCGGGAAGCTATGCCGGCGGATTGTATACCAGTGAAACTACGCTGGAAACGGTAAAAACACAGTTGGATTCCCTGGCTGTCTATCTGAACTCCGAGATCCGCATCATCAATCCTTCCGGGCGCCTGGTGCTGGATACCAATACACCGTTGGATGTAGAAAATGTTGTGGTGATCGAGAATTTTGACCCCACGGTGACCAGTGGCTCTTACTATATTGTAGGAAACTTTTTTGGGAATTTTGATTCTGATGTGCTGACGGTATTTGCCCCCATAACCTCCAATTACAAGGTCAGAGGCTATGTCGTTATCCATACCGATATGAACGATATTCAGGAATCCTGCAACAGCCTGTTGAATATTTCCTACATTACACTTGCTATTCTGTTCCTGCTGTCCCTGATCATTCTGATCTTTTTCACAGAGATCGTGTATATCCCTCTGCGCAAGATCACCCATGCCACGGAGCAATACGCCGCCGGCAATATGCACTACGAGTTCCAGGTCGACAGCGATGATGAGATCGGCTATCTCGCTTCCTGTCTGAATTACATGGCAAGCGAAATTGCCCGTTCCGAAGATGACCAGAAAAAATTTGTTGCCAATGTCTCCCATGATTTCCGCTCCCCCCTGACTTCGATCCGCGGTTATCTCGAAGCCATGCTGGATGGCACGATTCCTCCGGAAATGCATGATAAATACATTCATATTGTATTGAACGAAACTGAACGGCTGACAAAGCTGACCAACAGTCTGCTCACGCTGAATAATCTGAACACCAAGGGAATGCTCTTAGACAAGACAGATTTCGATATCAACCAGGTCATCCGCAATACCGCTGCTTCCTTTGAAGGCACCTGCCGCAACAAGTCCATTGCCATCGAAATGATCCTCACCGGCAACGAAATGTATGTCCATGCGGATATGGGCAAAATCCAACAGGTTCTGTACAACCTGATGGATAATGCGATCAAGTTCAGCCACCACGATTCCGTGATCCACATTGAGACCTCGGAGAAGAAAAACAAGCTTTTCGTCTCCGTAAAAGACACCGGCATCGGTATTCCCAAAGAAGATCTGAAGCTGATCTGGGACCGTTTTTACAAATCAGATCTGTCCCGCGGCAAAGATAAAAAAGGAACCGGTCTGGGACTTTCCATTGTAAAAGAAATCATCAATGCACATGCTGAACACATCAATGTCATCAGTACTCCCGGCGTCGGAAGTGAATTTATCTTCTCCCTGCCGAAATCCCATCAGGAAGACGAAGAGGACTAAGCCAGGCGGCTTAGTCCTCTTTTTATACGCTACTTTTTCTTATAAATCTGTCATAGAAATTTTTATAAAATCTATTGCAGGTATCTGTTGGCAGAATTTTCATTTTGGAGTTTAATTATCTTGCACACGATAGAGATAACTGTTTCCCTGTTTTCCGACGCGTTCCACAGTTCCCATTTCAAACAAAATATTCAACACCGTCTGCGCCAGGGAAAGCGGAATATGCGCCGCTTTTGCAAAATCCTTGCTGTGAAAAGGCTCCTCCAGATCATAGGGCACGAACTGCATATAATCCTCCGGTTGCCTGATCTCCACCTCTTCTACCAGTTCCGTGGGGATTCGGTCATACCGCGTGGAACCCTTTTTCTTATCACGGCTCCACCCGTTCAACAGCCGGTATTCTTCCATATTTACCAATACAAACTGAAAGCGGATATTCGGATCCTTTAAGAACATTTTTATCTTATATAGTTCCTTAAATGCCTGATAAACGGAACCTTTTTTTGGGGATCTCCGTTTCTTGCTCAGCTCGCCGCTTTCCTCATCGATCCAGATCAGCCATTTTTCATAGGGAATCGGATATACGATCGTCACCGGATATAACGGGAGAAATGCCTGCAGCTTTCCACGCATCCGGTTGAACTGTCTCGTCTGGATCTCAATGATCTCCCCGTCTCTATAGATATCCGCCACATAATTCTCTATCGGAATCTCCTGATGATCTTCATCCGGTTCATAATAGTCCTTAAAAATGGCGTGAACCGTCTTCTCTGAGAGTGTCCCGATTCCCAGTCTCTGACGATCCACACCTATGATCTTTTTCTTAGCTTCTTCAAAACGATTCTGATCCATCATTTATTCTTCGGCAGCTCCGGCTGTCTTGCTGTGCTTATGCCTCTTGCGGACTTCCTTTGCGTGATCCCTGCGGGCTGCGATCTGATCCGCTTCTTCCTTGGAAATAAGTTTTGTCGTCTTCACTACGTACACACCGCCGTCATAGGCTTTCCGCACCCGGATCTTGCCCTTGAGATACCCATGCTTTTCACAATACGCCACACAATAATAATGTCTGCCGTTAATGCTGAACCACTTGATCTTCTTCCGTAGATTTCTATGACAGAGGTAACATTTGCTGGACACGACTTCCTTATCCGCAAAGGCTTCCGTTTTATCCTTAAATTCTCTGGAAATATACTTTGCATAGGTAGAAAACTGTGCCTTAACCTCGCTTTTCCGATCTTTGGGTGGGCAAAACGTATCATACGACAGATTCACCAGTACTTCCGGATGTTCCTCCAGTATCCGGATCAGGATTTTCGCCGTATAATAGGCATCACTGAACGCCCGGTGGAACGGAATATCCTTTTCAATGTTCAGAAAATCAATGGCATATTCCAGATTTCTGCGGATCTTGCGTTCCTCATAGGCAATGGCAAACAGCTTCTGCACATCTAAAAACGGTAGGGGATCTTCCGCTAAAAGCGGCATCTCATAATATGCCATATTCCGCTGTAATTCCGTCAGGTCTAACGTCCCCCAGGTACAAAACAGGTGATCCTCCTGTCCGCACCAGTTCACAAAATCTCCGCCGACTTCCGGGAAAGGTCTGCCGCGCATCAGCTCCTGCATCTGGATATGGATCAGTCTGCTGGTGATCTTGTGCATCTCGTGATAGATCTGCGGCTTGACCAGTTCATTAAATTCACTGACCATGGCATGTTCGTTATTCAGTTTGATGGCACCGATCTCAATAATTTCAAACGGAATCTTCTCCACCGAATCTTCTTTTCCGGTATTACTCTGATTCCATTCCAGATCCAGAACGATATATTCCATGCGTTCCTCCTATAGGATTTCTCTCCATTCCGTGTACATTCGAACCGGAGATCATCACAATATTAATCTATATTTGCTTTGACAAATGGATTCAACAATAGGAATTGCTTTTACAATCTCGGAAGAGCGATATCCAACACTTCCTCGTGCCAGCAGTGGTCTCCCTCTCTGATATCGTGAATCGGGTATTCTTCCTTCCCATACAATTTGTATGCCCTCCGCACGATGTCAAGCTGCTCTGTCACATTCACCAGCCCTCTGGGACCATTCAGGTGGTCCTCCCTACAGGACTGGACAGTAAACGGTCTCGGTGCAATCAGAGAAGCAATGTCTCCCATATCAAAGTGTTCCCACAGATGCGGCACATAATTACAGCTGCAATTTCCGTTGAGTAACAACAGTGCATCCCGATATCCGTAGAGATATCCACTGATGATACACTTTTTTACACGGTCGTCCAGTGCGGAGATCCACAGCGTCTGCATCCCGCCACCGGAAAAGCCCATGACACCTAAATCTTCGGTATCCCACTCTCCGCGCTCATATACATAATCGATCAGTCTGGAAGCATCCCAGGTACACATACCCGCTACAGTCTCTCCCAACGGTTCCGCCATATGTGCCAGATGAAAACAGGTACTGGTCAGAAAAGATTTCTCATCTGTCCCCTTCTGCAAAGCCTCATCCCTGCGTTCTCCGAAGCCTCTGCAATCCGGACAGATTGCCACATAGCCTCGTTTTGCTAGCTGCATGCCGTAATCGTAATGATAAAAATCAATCATACGCTTTACCGCCGGGATATCATCACGACCTGCCACACTGTACTTTCCGGCTCCCTGATGTCCCGGAAGAGCGAGAAAACATTTCTGCTTCCCTTCTCCCTGTTTCGGCGGAATCAGGATATACATGGGCATATACACTTCCGGCTCTACCCGGATGATCACTTTTTCCCGGCGGATGCCGTTTGGCAGCTCTGTGACTTCCTCCACTTTGGGGTTCAGGTCACAAGTCTCCATATACTTCCAGCCCAGCAGTTCTTTAATGGTCTCTCTGGACTGTTCTTTCCAGGCTTCCCACTCTTCTTTAGTACTGCCCCGAAAAGCATCCTGTCTGGCATAGTTATCGAATTTTTTCTGCATCCCCTTCAGGCTTCCGTAGAAGTGAGGGATCTGAATCGTTGTGGCGGTATCTTCCATTTTTCCTAATTTTTCCTATTCTAAGCATCTATTACTTGCAATGTTCAATATTATCAGAACCTATCCATCTCAAAATCTTATATTCTTTTGTTTGCAAAACTAAGCTTTTTCAGATTTATAAAACAATCTGCTTAACTCAGTCCCAAAAAGCTTGGTTTTCTACCACTCTCTGCCCTGCGCATGCAGCCCGTCATCCGTATCACCGGCAAACAGGCTCTCCAGCCAGATATGTGCCAGTTCCACCCAGGAGGTACATTCTTCCTGTACCGCTCTGCCGTCATTGGTCTCCGTCAGCTTATCCGCAAGTGCCAGGCCATGCGCACCTTTTTCATACATGTGGAATTCCGTGGGAACTCCGGCTCTGCGAAGTGCACTGACAAACAGCAGGGAATTTTCGATCGGTACGGACTGGTCTGCAAAGGTATGCCAGATAAATGTCTTAGGCACTTTTTTCGTTACCTGCTTCTCCAGAGACAGCTTCTCACCCAGTTCTTCCTGCCTGCTGCCTAACAGATTCTCAAAAGATCCTCTGTGGGCAAACTCGCCGGAAGTGATGACCGGATAGCATAACAGCAGTCCGTCCGGACGCAGCATCTCATGCTCGGATGCGGACAAGCCCTGACTTTCTGCCAGAAAATCCTCGTCCCAGAACACACCGAGACTGGCTGCCAGATGTCCGCCGGCAGAACACCCTTCCACAATGATCTTGTGCGGGTCAATATGCCACTCCGCTGCATGTTCTCTCAGAAGCTTTATGCTGTAAGCCAGTTCTTTTAAGGAAGTGGGGTATTCCGCAGGAGCGCAGGAATAACGAAGTATCGCTGCATGGTATCCCATGGCAAGAAATTTTAATGCCATAGGCTCTGCCTCTCTGTCAGAGGTTCTGGTATATCCGCCGCCCGGACATAACAGGATCAGTGGTCTGTCATTGATGGCCAGAGCATCGGAATCCTCCTGGATATAAGTAACCAGTTTTGCTCCCGGCAGGGAACCTTCCTGATGCATTTCATAGGTATTGTAAATCATATTCGTTCCTTTCCGCAGTGATAATTAAAAAAGCAGACCGTGTAGCAATACTACCCGGTCTGCCTCTGCATTCCTATTATCTAAATTAGCAGCTATTCGAAGCTCCCTCTGCAAAATTGCTATTTCAAATCTTGCCTCAGCCTCACATAGTTACTCAAATTTTTAGTATGCTCTACCCCAGTATACCATCTTTTTCGCAGGTTTTCCACAACATACGCAAGTATCTGCAATATGCTCCTGCTCAAAAGGCATACAACGGCTGGTAACAGAAAGCTTTTCCTTGATCTTGTCTTCACATTCCTGACATCCGCACCACATAGCCTTTACGAATCCGGACTTTTCGTTGAAGATCTGCTCGAACTCTTCCATATTGTGAGCCACATAGGTATGGCTGTCACGGTGTGCTCTTGCTCTCTCCAGCATATCCTTCTGCATGGTCTCGAGAATCTCTGCAGCCTTGGTCTCCAGATCTTCCAATGCTACCTCGATCTTCTCTCTGGTGTCACGGCGGCAGATCACGCACTTGCCAGCCTCGATATCCTTAGGACCGATCTCCACACGGATAGGATAACCTCTCATCTCAGCCTCTGCGAACTTGAAGCCGGGAGTCTTGTCGCTGTCATCTACTTTTACGCGGAAGCTCTTAGCCAGGCGGTCTCTCAGTTCATAAGCCTTATCCAGCACACCTTCCTTTTTCTGCATAACAGGTACGATGCAGATCTGGATCGGAGCCACACGGGGAGGAATTACCAGACCTTCGTTGTCACCGTGTACCATGATCAGTGCACCGATCAGACGGGTCGTCATACCCCAGGAAGTCTGATATACATGCTTTAACGTGTTGTCTTTATCTGCAAACTGAATATCAAATGCTTTTGCAAAGCCGTCCCCGAAGTTGTGGCTGGTACCGGACTGCAGAGCCTTGCCGTCATGCATCAGCGCTTCCACGGTATAAGTTGCAACCGCACCGGCGAATTTTTCTTTCTCGGTCTTCTGTCCCTTGATCGCGGGAATCGCCAGAACCTCTTCCAGGAACTGTGCGTACAGGTTCAGCATCTGCAATGTTCTTGCCTCTGCCTCTTCTGCGGTAGCATGTGCGGTATGTCCCTCCTGCCACAGGAACTCTCTGGAGCGCAGGAAAGGTCTGGTCTCCTTCTCCCAACGTACTACGGAACACCACTGGTTATATACCTTGGGCAGATCTCTGTAGGAATGGATATCATTCTTGTAAAAATCACAGAACAGGGTCTCGGAAGTAGGTCTGACGCAAAGTCTCTCGGGAAGCTCGTTCAGTCCGCCGTGGGTCACCCATGCTACTTCCGGGGCAAATCCTTCTACGTGATCCTTTTCCTTGTCTAACAGAGACTCAGGGATAAACAGGGGCAGATATACATTCTGTACCCCTACTGCCTTGAAACGTGCATCCAGTTCCTTCTGAATCAGCTCCCAGATTGCATAACCTGCGGGCTTGATCACCATACACCCTTTTACGCTGGTGTAGTCACACAGCTCTGCTTTCTTGACTACATCGGTATACCACTGGGCGAAATCTTCCTCCATGGAAGTAATCGCTTCTACCATTTTCTTGTCTGCCATTTTCTCTCTCCTTTTTTGATTTGATACTTTGTTTTACTACAACTATTCACGGAAACGAAAAACGCCGAGTCATCGCTCCCGAAAAAGGGACCGATCACTCGGCGGTACCACCCTGATTGATACAAATACGTATCCTGCTCTGACACCGTTAACGCCGGTTCTACGCTGTGCTTCTCTATTCTGTCTGCAAGTCTCGCACAGGACTCCAAGGGAGGTTTCTGAAGGTTCGGCATAAGGGGTTCCCAGCTGCATGTTACCATGTCTTCCCCTCTCTCTGGGATGCGTTCCGATCGTACTGATCCTTTTCATCGTCATTGTCGTATGCAAGTAATTGTAGTGCATGTTTCCGGGATTTGTCAAGGTTCTTTCCCTATTCCAGCCCTAATTCTTTTGTCAACAAAATTTTGTGGGATTTTCATACATTTTTTGCATCCTGTATCCGTCTACCTTTCCACTCCGTAACTGCGGACCGTCCATCCCATCTCCTTGTTGGCACAGCCTGTCAGAAAGATCAAATTTACATATACCAAAACCTGAAACACTGATATTCAATATAGTAGTTATAGTTTTCACTTTTCATTATATTTTTCTATCATTTCATTTTTTAGGCCAACTAACGCATCCATTCCTTTCTGGGTTGTAGCAAAAAATTCATTTTCACAAACTTGATTATATTTTACATATGTGGATTCACCTCCTGTTTCACAAATATTATTTTCATGCTCTTGATATGAAAATATTGGCGTGAATGCATTTTCCACATACACCTGATATACAGGAATCTTCTCTCCAAGACCATCTACCTGATTTTCGATAAAGACTAAATATTCTTCTCCCACTTCCATTATATTAACAAATCCTCTTTCGATGGAATATGGCTCTGAATATAAACTAAGTGACCAACGGCTGCAAGTAAGATATATATCTTGTCCCACCGCAGGCTCTGTTCCCTTATAAACATCTTCCACTTTGACCAGTTGCCTGCTTGTTCCTCCTATATGCTCCACATCTTCCAGTACAGATACCCGTATAATAACTGGGACCTGCGGTAAATTTACCGATAAATTCTCTGTCTCTTCAAGACATATATTTTCTGGAAGCTGTGCTACGTAAAGCTCATCTAAATATGACTTATCTTCTGCTATATTAGTATACGTTCTTTTTTCAAATATACCAAATGCAGTTATAACTATAACAATGAATAAGATAAAGCATGAACCCCATTTGAATTTCACAGTTCTGTCCCCTTTCTTTCAATGCGGCCATCTGCAATTCTATATACCTGGTCTGCCAATATCTTCATATCATCCTGATTATGACTGGCTAAAAGAATTAAGGCTCCTCTTTCTTTTTCCTGTTCAATTAATTGTCTGATTTCCTTTATTCCTGCTTCATCCAGTCCGTTTGTAGGCTCATCCAGCATGATAACATCCGGCTTCTCCATGATGGCCTGTGCAATCACCAGTCTCTGCTTCATTCCCATTGAGTATTTACCAAATACCCTTTTGTCAGCCGGGTCAAGTCCAACCCGTTGTATTGCTTCTTCTACTTCCCGCTTACCAATCACTCCCTTTAACTGCGCAAGATATAATAAGTTTTCCGCTCCTGTCTTATTGGGATACAAGCCGGCATGCTCCAAAACAATCCCTTGACTTGGTAAAACAGCAAAGTCTTTGTGCAGTTCTTTATCATTCCAATAAATATTACCTGAATCAATCTTCATCAGACCCGATAATGCCCGAAACAACATGGTTTTTCCAGATCCATTTCTACCCCAAAATCCATATATATTTCCTGTTTCCATTTCCAGGCTGATGTCATTGAGTATTGTCTTACCCTTTATGTTTTTATGAATATTGTTTGCAATTAATTTCATATCAAATTGTCTCCATTTCCATGTCCTCTGCCAGTAAATCCTTCTTCTGTATCAATAGTCCTCCCATCACTACAGTAACTATACAGAATAGAGCCGGAATCAATATCGAAGTAACTAAATTCAAAGAATATCGGCTGTTGGCTAACTCAACTTCTAACAATGTGCTGCGATGCCATCCCAAAACGGTATGTGCTACTGGATTCAACCACAAAAAAACATCTATGATGTCTTGTTTGATTTGCATTTTCGTCAATATATTTATGATACTGAGTGCTGCGGTACAAATCATTTGTACAACCATAACCAATGTGAATGCAGCACTGCTTCCAATATTGATTGCAAGTAAATTAACCAACAGTACCAGAGTAAAATTCCATAACATAAAAATCAGAGCATGGCATCCCAATAAAATAAATCCACCTACGCTAAAAATCACCTGATATCGCAATACAGAAGCAATAGCGGTTGTGCTTAGAAATACCAGTTCAAATATGCATATTAAATTAATTAACTGTAACATTTCCTTTCCATACCATTTCATTCGATTCGGGCACCGACTAAACACATAGATACTGGCTGTGCAGAAATGACCATACAGCTTATTCCCAAAAACCAATATCATAATATAGTTTGGCATCATACGAAGCATAAATCCAATTAACTCCACTAAATTGCAACTCATGCTGAGTTCACCTCTGGATCCACTTAATTGTAATACCAGTTCTGATAGCGTTATTACTCCGTCAAACGGTCTGATAAAACCAAGCGATATGCAAATTCCGGAAAGTATTCCAATTAAAATTACTACTCTTTTTTCATGATGCATATTACCATTTATCCTTATTCCTTCCATAAAGGTAAAAACCGAGTATTATTATTATTATAATTCCTACCCCCATCAGTGGAACGATAATATTTTTAGGGGTATCATCAAAAAGAAACAAATACTTATACCAGCTTAATGAACTCTTATTTCTATCCAGAATATTAAGATATGTAGTCACATTCAATAGAACAAAAGTCGGTAAGATCAGCAACGCGCGATATTTAACCGTCAAAACAAATGAGATTGCTACGGGAAGCGTACCAAGGATTCCTGATACGACACCAAAAAATAGTGTTGCAAGAATTGCATACAAACCAGGGGATGCTATATAGATTGCGCTGCCTATGTAATTATGAACCATTGTGGCATAATCTGGATTGTAAATGCTTAAATTTGATAGATCTCTTATTGCATTCATGGGAAAAGATAGCATATTCATTAGTATTTCCAGCATAAATGGAACCGTAAAAACTATTGTTGTTGTAAAAAAAGATGCCCACAATTTACTTTGTAAATAACGATTTTTCCCTAAACGATAAATCATGTATACTTCTTCTTTTGTCTGCTGTTCTTTGGTATAAGAAAAACCAGCAGGTACAGCAACCAAGATAGGGTATATCATCACAATTAATAATTGAATGTTTGCACTAAAATATACTTTATTCAGGCTGAGCGCTAATAACTTCATTGGCTGATACATTTGTGAAACATCAGTACCTCTAAATGTGAGAACATTCGTTATATAATTCCCCAGCACTACCGCTAGAAGTAATATAAATGTCAGACTTGCTTCTTTTTGTTTTAATAAAAAAATGGTTTGCTTCTTAATCACTTTTATTAACATACAATTTCCCTCATATAACTTGGGATTAAATGCTTTATTATGCACTTAATCCCAAATTTTTACAACTTATCTTCCATCGTAAGAAACAATAACAGATTTTCTTTAGAAATACAATTGAGCATTTGGAAACTTCCCATTAATCGTATTAATTTCCTTTTGCTCAAGTAGTTACAGCAATAACCGTTTCCATTTTCTCCATGTCTTTCGTTGTCACCAATCTTATCTGGATGCGCTGTACCTGACAGAAAAAGAGAGTGAAAATATCTTTGAGTTTACCATGCTGACTGACAGCTGAGTACTAGATTTTCATACAATTTTTATTATCGCAGCATCATTCCATTTTCTGGCAGTTTTAAGACAAGTCTGTCTGCTATTGAATTTTAGAACTTCTCCTTAAAGGAAATGTATCAGTTGTTTTACAACTACCGTAGATCATTCTCTATCTATCCAATATAAATATACATCTTCCAGGCAGGGATAAACTTCTTCCACATTACCAGTTTTCAAGGCATCGGCACTGATGATCCTCAGTCGATGTCCTTTTTCTGTTAATGTAACACTTATGATCTTGGCTCCACTGTTCTGGTATTCTTCCCCTTCCCTCTCTGTAACCAACACATTATAAACTTTATGTTCCAATTCAGCCAAAAATTTCTGCGGAGTATCCCTCCGGACAATCTTCCCATTCTTTATCAGCAGTATCTCTCTGGCCATGTTTTCCACATCCGCTACTACATGTGTGGCTAAAAGGACAATCTTATCCTTTGCACAGCCACTGATAAAATTTCGTATCCGGATTCTTTCCTCCGGATCCATCCCAGCCGTTGGTTCATCCAGAATCAATATCTCCGGATCATTTAATAGCGCCTGTGCTAGCAGGATTCTCTGTTTCATACCACCTGAAAAGTATTTCAGCTTTTTATACCGTTCCTCTTTCAGATTGACGACCTCTAATAAATTTTCAATCTGTTCTCTGGCATCTTTTCTGTTCATTCCTTTTAAAGCAGCCATATACCAAAGGAACTTTTCTGCAGTAAATGCTTCATAAAGACTCTGCTGCTGTGGCATATACCCGATCTTCGCCCGGTAATCCGCTCCCATCTTATAAATATCTTCTCCGTCTGCCGTTATGCTTCCCTTATCCGGGCGCAAATTATCCGTCAGCATACCAAACATTGTACTTTTCCCTGCGCCGTTGGGACCCAGAATCCCATATATCCCCGGTGTAAAATCTGCAGATACGTCATTTATTGCATACGTTTTCCCATGATCATAGCTTTTGTATAGATCTTTTATTTTTAATTCCATAATGTACCCTTTATATCATATTCAACAGAATCATGTGGCTGCTTCCTTTAAAATACAAAAGCAGCAATACAACAATAATCAATATGCCGCTTTCCATCAGCAGTGCCGGAATTCTCTGTTTCAACTTTTTGTACAATATCCGCCCCAGGATTCCTACTGCCAGAAAGCTTCCGAATTTCAGGACAAATACGAAAGTCTCATACCATCCCAGTGTTATGCTGCTTTCGCAGTTCCAATTTACCAGATCACACATTTTCTGCCCTGCTGTGGCAAAGCCATCAATATTCTGCAGCTTTAAAAACAATGGTGCAGCCGTTACCAGATAGACAAATACTACGCATATGATTGCTGCCAGATCCTTACTTCTCTCCAGAACTTCTCTTCCTCTCCGGGTAGAACGGATCAGCGGTATCAGGTTGCTCTCCTCTCCTGCTCCGTAAATCCCTCCCAGTAAAAACAGCAGCAGAACCGCACCTACGTACCAGGTAAGCACTTCATGAGTAACATTTCCCCATATATCCAGGTAAGCTTTTTCATCCAGTAAATATTTTTCCGAAAGTTTACCCTCTTTTTCTGATAGTCCCCGGATCTGATCTGTCAGCTCCTGAAAGCCCTCATGCAAACGCTGCCATTCCAACTGCGTCAGTAACCGATCTATTTCATCCGTCCCTGACATTTCAGCTGATTCCCGGCTGGGCTCCTGTAACTGCTCCAACCGCCTTTTTTCGTTTTCCACCTGCTCCAGGGTCTCCTCCTTCAGCTGTCCGGAAAGATTTTTCAGGTACATATGGTAGGCGGCATCTTTCGCCGTCGCATAGTATTGTGGCGCATATACAGCAAAAACATTCTGTATCATAAGCCACAGGGCAATTATGATCACAATTCCTTTTTTCTGCTGGATCAATAGTTTATAAAATTCATAATATACAAGATTCCTTCTATGCCCTAGTACGCTCCATTTTTTTCGTAACCTGATAATCAGCGTTTCCAGCCGGCCACTGTCACTGATCTGGCAGGTTCTATGGAAAAGGTTTATTCCGCTGGCACAGCATACCACATAAATAATCAGGAAGACACTGACCGCAACTTCATTTTTTCCTATGGCATGTCCCCCAAAATTGAAATTAACATAGCTTCCCAGCGCCTGTCTCATATCCCAATAGAAAAAAGGATTTATAATCTTACATACCCGCAGGGTTCCCGTGACAACAATGAAATGGTACGCTGCATATTCGCATATCATAGGAAGCATCATGACAATGAAAGCTCCCGTTTCCGATTTCACCAGCATGCCCGCCATAAAAAGAACAGACCCTGTCAGCAGGGACAGTCCCACACGAAGAAAAATAAGCAGTCCTATGGCCTGCCCTACGCTTAATACATACGGGCAGTTGCGGAAAAGAGAAACCGACTGTACGGGTCTGTTCATATTGCCATATCCATACATCCATTTCAGGAACAAAACAACACTGGTTTCCTGTAACAAGGTATACAGTACTCCCCCCGATAATAGCAGAAACAACTTGGAATACACCGTTACATGATGTCCGTTTTTACATCCTTTAATAAGAATAAAAAGCTTTCTATTTCTCTCATAAAATAATAAATACCATGTCAATACTCCCTGAAAAGAAATAGCAAAGAAAATACCGTACTGATACTCCGCCAATGCCTTTATTCCAAAACAGTTGTCCACTGTCACAGAAGCTTTCGCAACTGCCGAAAAATCGTTACAAGTCTTGCGGATATTATCCGTCAGATAATGATTTCCTTCGGAGATCACATTTTCCATGGCCTTTGACCTGTCCTGCATCTGTGAAATAAATTCCCGATAAGAGTCCAGATACCGTTTCTGTTCCTCCAGATCAGCCTCATAGAAGCCTAACTCGTCCGCCTGTTCATTTCCTTCACAAAACGCAATATATTGATCTTTTTGCTGATATACATAGACATAGGCCGCTTCTTTTTTCTGAATCATAAAAAGCAGGAATAGATTCCCCACGAAAAGTCCAATAAATGCAATCCATAGCGGAATCTGCGTCATCATTTTTTTTATTTCATATCCTGTCAACCTCATGCAAATTGCCCCTTTAACGATCCATGATCTCCGTCAGTGTAATCGTTTTCCCCCAGTACTCTCCAATTTTTTTCTCCCAGCACTTTACTCCCCATGTACCGTCTTCTTTCTCATAAGTAAAGTACATCCTGTTTCTGTCACCTACCGGAAATCTCTGTGCTCTCTCGTTTTCATTTAATGGTGTCATAAAGGTATCTACGATCTGCATGTCCTTGTCATACACAACATATTTTCCCGGATTCCGAAGCCAATCATCAATGTTCTCCATCCAGTCATCAAAAAAATATAAATATTCGCCATCACTCAAAAAATAACCTGCCTGAGGTACATCTTCCAATAACACCTTCATATTGGATCCATCCAGATCAGCAATATATACCGGCATCGGTTCATCACCTCTTTTTTCATCATCATAGGGATCCAGGATGATCTGATCCTGCCAGAATTGTACCCCTAAAATATGCACCGATTTCGGCATATCCGGAATCTGTAATTCCTCAATTTTGTCCGCCTGTATATCATATACAAAGGTTTTATTATATAACCTGTCGTAATCGTAACCATTATTTTCTTCCTTCTGGGAATCTCCCTCTTTGGGCAGCATAGAAATAATTTCAAAATACACATAATTTCCATAAGCCTGAAGATTTCCCCAAGTAAGCACTCTCAGATTCTCCTCCGCAGTATAGACGGTCTCCGGTCTATGAAAAAAGGTATTTAATGATAACTGTTTTATTGTACATTCAACCTTTATCTCCTCATCTTCCTCATAATACCTTTTTTCTGCATAATATAAGTTGTTCCTATGTATGATCCAGCTCACAATGATGCTGGAATTTCCATCCCATTTGTACACGGCATCTTTCGCTGTTCCATCCAAAGCATAGCGGTATAATATCCGTTCATCCGTTTCGTAACAGCTCAACGGAATACAATAAAGATAATCTCCGCATTTTGCAATTGCGATATCTTTATCCGGATTAATATTTGCCAGTTCCTCCAAATCGACAGAGGCATTACACTCTTTTATTTTCTGCTGATCCGTCTCTCTGTCATGTAAGCAGTCCACCTTATTACACAGCGGAACTAAAACATCATTACCTTCTTCCATGTAATAGATAAAACCATTCTTGTATATATATACGATGTTATCGCTTCCCTGCTGGACTTTAGGAAATGCTATGCTATCCGACCATTGTCTGTATTGATAGTCATAGTTTTCTACATATATGTCCGGCATTGCCTTGTTG
This sequence comes from uncultured Acetatifactor sp., assembly GCA_934394665.1. Lineage (GTDB taxonomy): Bacteria > Bacillota > Clostridia > Lachnospirales > Lachnospiraceae > Acetatifactor. Next base: position 24,329 of record CAKRRS010000003.1, read on the forward strand.
GCGCAGCCTGTCAGAAATATCAAGTTTACTATTATAAGATAGGTTTTTATTCTCCGCATAGCATCTCCTGTTTTATCCATCTAGTTGGTCATCAATTGATTATCTGGTCCATCTTGTAATATCCATCCAGTATCCAGAAGGGAATTGTGTCACAGAAACCTCGTGTACACCTCTTACATCCAAAAATGCCGCCGTTGGCTGTTCGATTACAGAGATGTCTACCCTTGCAGTTGCTCCGCCTCCTAATGAACTATCTATATCATTTAATACATGATTCTTACCTCCATAACGATATGTTGCATCTATTGACGCCCCTACTCCAATTTCGGGACCGCTTCTTGCATAGCTTGTAGTCGCATATGCATAGTTATCATATACTGCCAGATATCCTGACGCCACAACATTATAATGGTTAGCACTCACACTATCCGTTGCTAATAACCCTGCCGATGATTTTATCGTGAATGCCGGTACTATTAAAAGTGAAAAACTCAGCCCCAATAAAATTCTTCTTATACTTCTCTTTACTTTCATAAAACACCTCTAAATTTGCTAAATGTGTATTATAAACCATATTCTTAATATCTGCACATCCGTCTGCTCTATTGTACTTGTTTTTTCTTACCTTCCTCCATTTTCTAAAATATTTCTTTTACTTGTCGATCAAACATGCTTGATAATTCATATTTACCACAAATTATGTTTCTAAATCAATTGAGCATTTGGAAACTTCCCATTAATCGTATTAATTTCCTTTTGCTCAAGTCCCTTAATAAAAGATTTCATAGCAAAAAGAGTAGGTTGCATCCGTAATTTTTCTATAGATGCAACCCACTCTTTAACTTAAACTATTCTTTATAAAGTACACCAGTATACGTAGCTACTGTTTGACTTATAGTATATGAATATTTACTTATTGTAAGAACCCCTGAGTAATAGCTTCCATTAATTTTTTCTCTCCATGAAATTTCTTTCTGTGGTTTTACAACCCCTGAATATATCACTTCCCTCGTCACACTAACACTTGCTCCGCAAAGGACAATGTCGTTTTCCGCCAAATCTTCTGCAACATATACTTCATAATATATACCTTCTGATGTATATCCCTCTCCTACCCGCTGTGCAGTTTTCTGCGCATTAACCGGGAATGAAATACTTAAAACAGCTACTACAAAAAATATGGCAAATATACCTTTATTCATATCCTATCCGATCCTTTCATTCTCCACTCAGAAATACATATCCTCCTACATCTGTTTCCTTCCATGCTGTAGCGTCTTCCTTATTATCATAATAAGTCGTCTTTACAATATTGGTATCTATTACTTCTTGATTCAATGTAGCTCTCACTTCATCCAAATGCACATTAATACTATCATTCGTCATTTCACCATCTACTACATACGCAATTTCATATACCCTTCCCCATAACGGATCATCAATATACCTTGTTCCTATCTGCTGAAAAGCAGGTTTTCTATGTCCTGCCATATATATCAGAAACATTCCTGCAGCTATCGCCAATATTCCAATCAAAAAGGACATTCTTACAATTCGTCCATAGTTTTTCTTTTGGGGTTCAGGTTCTGATTCCTTATTTTCCCCTGTGTTATCCGTATTCTCCTTATCTCCCTCCTCCACATTCCTTTTTTGAAATTCAGGATTGTCCAGCTTCTCCAATGTCTTTTCCGGATTATGTAATTCGTCACACGATACCTGAAGTATATCTGCTATACGACTAAGCATCATCATATCCGGAAGGTTCTTTCCATTCTCCCATTTGCTTACCGCAGACGTAGAAACCGACAACCTCTCTGCCAGTTCCTTCTGACTTAATCCATTCTTCTTCCTTAAAATTATCAGTAGTTTACCAAATGCTTCCCTTTGCATAACTTTACCCCTATAATTGTACTAGCAATGATACAATTATACGATTAAGTTATCTAAAAAGCAATTAAGCAAAAATGAACATACTCCATTCTAAAAATCATAGGGATTTTGCAGAGAAACAATCCATCCGGGCATTGAAAAGCAAGTTACTCCTGATACAGTTCTATCACGCCTTGCTCTTTAGCAGTCACCACTTATCAGTTGCGTTATATTGCTTATATTCAAACATGCTTGACAATTCACATTTACCACAATTATACGTCTAAATCAATTGAGCATTTGGAAACTTCCCATTAATCTTATTAATTTCCTTTTGCTCAAGTAGTTACAGCAATAACCGTTTCCATTTTCTCCATGTCTTTCGTTGTCACCAAATCTTATCTGGATGCACTGTACCTGACAGAAAAGAGATTGAAAATATTTTTGAATTTACCATACTGACTGACAGCTGAGTACTAGGTTTTGAGAGAAACGCCGGAAGTCAGGGTAGATGATTGTAGTGCATACCTTACGGATTTGTCAAGGTTCTACTCCCAATTTTTCCCGGATGCTGTCCGCTGCAATGTTCCAGTCTCCCATCTCTTCATATGCGGCATCCATTTTCTCCTTTTCTCCGGCTGCGCGCTCCGTATCACCGGTCTCCAGGTAAGCCCGGTACATGGACGCTGCCTCAAAATATTTTGCGACCCCGTAGCATTCCTTTTTTGCTTCCGTTACCAGTCCGCCATAGACGACATCCTCATGATAAGAATTCAACAGATTCGCATAATTTTCGTATCTTATCAGATTTTCCATATATTTTGCACGTGAAGGTCTGGCAAAAGCATCCCGCAATGCGCTGATCATCTGAATACCTCCGAGGAATAATACAATGCATAATATTACGATGACGATATTCATGAGCCACAGAGCTCCTTGCTGCTTCTGACTCTGTTTTAATTTATTCCACAGATTTTCCATATCCCATCACCTCGCCTTTTTCTTCCAGAAATACGGTCTTTTGTGCCTTGGACATCTGTCCGAAGTTCTCAGCTTCTTCCTCTGTCATACCAAAATAGGTTCTATACAGTATCTTCAGGTTTTCTTCCATACGTACTATTGCCTGCTGCTTTTCTTCATCCAGTTCCTGCAGCTGTTTCTTGGCATATTCCTCTGTAGGATGCAGCACCCTCTCTATTCTCTCATAGGAATCCGTCAATTGTGAGATCTCGTTGGCAAGCTGATCCGGATATTCCGATGTTACCGCCCGCATCAATAACTGATAGGCATAACTATAATCCGAACTGGTCTGAAGCAGCAGACGATATTCTTCGTAACCGTCATCATAAGCGCGGATATAATGTCTGTTACAAAATGCGGAAAATCCAAGATAATCCTCATCCGCAAGGTATTGCTCCAGCTGCTTTTCATATTTGCTGTGCTGTATTTTGGAATCCAGCTGTACCAGTCCCCTGTGGATGCCCCAACTGTTCACGGTCACAACAAATACAAGAGCACACAAGATCACCAGTACTGTAATGATCACCGTATGTGACATAATCTCGGTATTTTTCTGCGCTACCTCGTAGACGTCACTTTTCGTATCCTCAAAATTGCTCTTATAATGCTCCATGTCCTTGACATGCTGTTGGGCTTCCTCGTTGGGTCTGCCGCAGTGGGGACAATACGCCTGCTCCAGCGTCAGATTACCTCCGCAATATTTACATTTCATCATGCCGTTACTGATCCTTTCTTGTCACTCGTATCACTTATGCTTCCTGTCATTTATCATTCTTATTGCTCATATTTTGTAACGATTCAAAACCTCATTCATAATTTTATGAAAGTTGCTTTGCCTCTGAATCATTGCCTTATTTTTATTGCTTATGATTCTTAACATATTCCTCACACAGTTCATATCCGGGATATCCGTAATTATTCTTTAGTCTGTCAAGAAATGCTGTCTCTTCTTCCCCGGTAAACGTATATCTGCCTTCCATGCTGTTTAACGTAGCTTCCACATAAGGTCTTATATATTCCTTATCCTCGTCGGTCAGATTCAGTCCGCCGTATTCCAGTCCACGCATCGTCCAATAGTCGTCCAGAAGCTGTACCTGCTGATACTCCAGCAACGTTTCACCGTTCTGTTCCATTTCCAGATATTCTTTGGCACTTTGACAGCTCACCAGTCTGGGGAAGATACCACCGTGCTCCCATCCGTCTATCGGCTTGTCTTCTTCGATCGCCTGTATGTAAAATTGCGTCAAGCCTTCAAAATCCTTTTCCTGATACAACCTGTCAAGTACCGGAAAATTCTCCTTTTGCCACTGGTAGTCTGCTTTTGCATCCCTCGGTTTCGTGTAACGTGCTGCGAAAACAACCGCTGCAAACGCTGCCGCCAAAACTACAAGAAGGATCAATACCTTAACTACAAACTTCTGCTTTTTCTTGATCTTTACCTTCAGTTCCTGCTCCGGTACCTTTTCCAGCTGCTGCATATCCTCGCGCACACCTTCCAGTTTCCCCAGGTACTCTGCTTCCGCCCCTTTATAATTCAGGCTTCCGCAATAAGGACATTTGGGAAGGGTATCTTCAAACTCCGCCCCGCAGGAATTGCAGATAATCTTTTTTACCGCCTGATCCGCCATGAACCATTCTCCTCTTTTGTCGGTCGTATATTTTGCATAAACTCACGAATTTTTACATCTCACTTCGCGGGATTATTTGTTTGCTAATGAGCCCGGGCTCATTATTTTAATGATACAACAGAAAAAAGAAGCATGCAATCCGCGGAATCACTTTTTACAGACATCTTGAGGATTTTGTTGCTTTCCTGTAAAATAGATTTGTATATTTTGTAGGTCAGGAAAGGCTTTGGGATATCTATGTACGAGAACAATTTTCTGGATCCGGCATATATCACACCGGAGGAACAACAGATTCTGGACGGAAATGTGTGCGTTCAGAGAGACCTTTATACCGATAAAAAAGATTTTGTGGTGGAAAGTGAGAAATTTCTGGAGCATTCCGGGGATGATATCACTCTGCGTCGTCATACCCGTTTTGTAGATTTTCCGAAGCATAAGCATGACTATGTGGAGATTTTCTATTGTCTCTCCGGTTCTGTCACGCATGTCATAAATGAGGAAGAGATCCGTCTCTGTCCCGGAGAACTGTTATTCATGAACCAGCATATCGAGCATTCGGTCATTTCCTGCGGCAAAGAAGACCTTGGCATCAATATCATTATCCGCCCGGCCTATTTCCAGAATATCCTGACACTGATCAACAAGGATAACATTCTGGCGGATTTTATCATCAACGCTCTGGAGGGTGACAGCTGTGTCGGTCAATATCTGTACTTTACGGTATCCGACAACCCCTGTATCCAGAACCTGATCCATAATGCTGTTTTTCTGCTGCTGCAGCAGCCCCAGAACTGGCACAGACTTTCCGAGCAGACTTTTGCGCTCCTGTTTATGCATATCTTAAGCAATGCGGAAAACATTCTGCTGGATCAGAAAGATGATCAGAGCAATGTCCTGATGGTCGTCGTGCGCAGATATCTGATGGAGCACTACGATACCGGAACACTTCACGAACTGGCCGGACAGATCGGTTACACGCCCTCGTCCTTAAGCCGTATGATCAAAAAATACTCCGGCACAACTTTTAAAGAAATACAAACCAGGCAGCGCATGCGGGTTGCTATGAATCAGCTGACCCACACGACACTGCCGGTGTCTGAGATAGCTTTGTCGGTAGGTTATGAAAACCAGAACTTTTTCTACAAACAGTTCAAAAAAATGTACGATATGACGCCCAACGCGGCTCGCTTAAAATCTCATCAATAAGATTTTATTTTTCATATAAGAACTCTTCCGGAAGGGTCACGCCGAAGTCTTTTGCCAGATGTCTGAAATCATCCGGGGTAATGGTCTGGCGCTTGTTCGGCTGCATGGAAAGCATCTTCACCAGAATCTCTGCGGACTTCTCTACCGTGTGCATCAGACCGAAGGTCAGATCAAAATCCTTGCCTGCTGCAAAGGTTCCGTGATGTGCCCAGATTGCCAGGTCATATTTTTTCATCAGTTCGGAAGTTGCAACAGCGATCTCTCTGCCGCCCGGTACCATCCAGGGCACAACACCGACACCTGCCGGGAATACAACGGGACACTCTGTTGCCATCTCCCACAGTTCTCTGGTGAATACCTTGTCCTCCAGAGGAAGAACGAAGGTCAGTGCAATGATATTGGTCGTATGTGCATGATATACCACACGATACTCGGGATCCTGCAGCTTCTTCACTTCCAGATTCATCAGGTGGCTGGGAAGCTCGGAGGTAGGTCTGCCGCCGTTTACCAGTCCCCATACAATACGATAATTCTCGCCCTTGTCATCCAGCTCGATCATGCAGATGGAATCTTCCGGTTTAATACTGACATTACGGAAGTATTTACCACTGCCGGTCACCAGAAAATATTCGCCTGCCAGCGCGGGAACTGAGGTTCCGATGGGCTGATATTCCTTCGGCTGGAAATTCTCCTTTACCAGCTCTACTTCTTCCGGCTTTACACGGTAAGACAGGTTACCGCCGTTACGCTCATGCCAGCCCTGCTGCCATCCGTCATCTGCCATTCTGATAAATCCCTTTACAAATTCTGCATCTAAAAACTTCATTGTTACTACCTAGCCTTTCTATCTTATATCTCTTATACCTATTTTCTTCCGGTCCATACTAATTTAATTCCATGTATCTGCAACACACTATTGGCATTCCGTCATCACAATTACTGTATTACAATTGCTTCAGCAAAAGCACCTATGCCCGGGGAGTGTGACATTTTAATACCCTACCGTGTAATAATGTCTACCGGTACATTCAATATTTTTGCAACCTTCAAAATCGTGTCAATATGTCTTCCGGCTGCCGCTGCCATATGATGGGTAGGTCCTGCCTCGCTCCAGCGGTTCACGAACTCTCTGCAAGGAATGGAGAATTTAGTACGCATATTGGTATCTCCGAATGTAAAAATCGGTCCGGGCTGGTTCTCACCTTCCGCTACCACGAACTTGAAGTTGCCGTCCTTGTCCTGGGTAATGGCAAGATAGGTAACCGGTCCGGTAGGAGGATAGAACTGTGTCAGATATCCGCCGCCTACTTTTCCGTGGAATACTTTTACGATCTTCATGGTCGGCTTATGCGCCAGAGAAATGTCTGCATCGCCGGAACCGGAGTGACCAATAATGCAAATATCCTCATTGAAATCAATGGAATACATCTCAGACAACTGTCCCATGCCGGAAATCGTCTTCAAAATGGACATTGCCATGGCAACCTTCATATCGCCTTCCACCGCACATGCGGTACCCTGCTTGATCAGCATGGAAAATGCGGGGATCAGCATGGAATCCAGTTTTCCCGCAACGCCCTGTGCTTTGCCGGCATAGTGGGAAGCGATCATACTCAGATCTTCGTCCTTCGCCCACTGTTCAAAAGCAAGCACATGCTTTGCCATATCGATGATATCTTCATCATCTGCCGTTGCTCCGCCTTCTACTTCAAAGGTATCAATGATGTCCTGCGCTTTTGCCTTGATGGCAGCCTCGTCAGTGATATTATCTGCAATTGCCCACATATCTTCCCAGTCGAACTGTTTGGTATACAATCCCATCCGGTTGTACAGGTTGGTCTCGTCGATATAGAGATCCATCATGCCGGGATAAGGACGACCGATCTGTGCGATATTGGTCTGACGGAAGCGTCTGCGGACCTGCGCAGCCTTACACCAGTCAGCAATCTCTGCTGTTACCTCGGGATCACCGCCTTCCACGACACCGGTAATTACCGCATGTCTCTTCCCTGCGCGCTCCAGATCGGCAACAGCCTCTCCTACAGCACCGCAGGCATACAGGTCACCCAGCCAGATGGGAATATCCGTGTTGGCATAATCCGGAGCCAGCTTCTTCTGCACATTGACGCATACCACAGGTACATCCAGATCGCGGATCGCAGGAAGTACATTGTAAGACGTCGCATAAGTAAGCAGCTGTAAAAATACCAGATCCACATCCGCCGCACGAAATTTATCACCGGCTGCCATTGCCTGTTCCTTGGTAGTCACCATACCTCCGTCGATAATTTCCACGGTATCGGGAATGGTTTTCTTAAAATCCTCATACTGTGCCTCAAAATTGGGAACCAACTGAGGGAACTGGGGCAGATATGCGCCCAAAGCAATAGAAAATACACCGACTTTTGCCTTTGTGTTTACTAACATTTCTGAATCTCCTCCTTTTTTTCTTCTTAGAATTTTATCTTCTTTCAAATTTTCTTCTCTTTCCCAATCAATACGGGAAGCAAATAATTCTTTATTTGTAAGAATAATTTCTCAATTTACCGGAACATACGTCTTGATTTCAAAGGAATCTCTCACACACTGTCTGGCACCTTTTAAGTCTGCCAGATCTCCCGCATGAATCATCTGTGCCAGCAGATTCCCGATGGCCGTTGCTTCTCCGGGACCTGCATATACGGTTTTCCCTGTAGCATCCGCCGTCAGCTGGTTCAGATAAGCCGCATTGGAGCCTCCACCGATGATGTGGATACTGTCATAGGTCCTGCCTGCAATGGTTTCCAGCTCCTTTACGGTCTCTCCGTAAGACTGTGCCAGGCTGCGATATACCACTGCTGCCAGCTCTCCTACGGTCTCCGGAACCGGTTGACCGGTCTTTTTGCAATACTGCTTAATTGCTTCGATCATGCTGTCCGGGGACAGGAAGCTTTGATCATTCACATCCACTCTGGATGAAAAATCCCTGCTTTCCTCCGCCATGTCACACAGCTGTGCAAAAGACCAGGCATCCTGATATTCGTGTCTCACCGACTGGATCATCCACAATCCCATGATATTTTTCAGGAAACGGAAACGATGGTCGTAACCGCCCTCATTCGTAAGGTTTGCAGCTGCCGCTTCTTTCGTTATGATAGGCTCCGGAGATTCGATTCCCATTAATGACCAGGTGCCGGAACTGATATAGATGCCGTCGCCTTCCGTCTGCGGTACTGCCATTACTGCCGAAGCGGTATCATGACTTCCGCACAATACAACCTCCAGATCATATCCGACCTCTTCCCGGATCTGCGGTAAAAGATTTCCCACTTTGGTTCCCGGCATCTTAAGCGGCAGGAAAATTTCTTCCGGATAACCTAAACTTTGGATCAATTCCTTATCCCACTGATAAGTATGCGGATCTACCAGCTGTGTCGTTGAGCCGTTGGTATACTCCGACAGCTTATTGCCTGTCAGGCGGAATCCAAAATAATCCGGCAGCATCAGAAGTGTCTTCGCCTGTTTCATAATCTCCGGGGTCTTCTTTTCCACTGCCATAAGCTGATAAATCGTATTGAAAATCTGCTTCTGAATGCCGGTTTTTGCATACAGTTCCGGCTCCGGCAGTATTTTCGCCACTTCCGCATCCATTCCGTCAGTACGGTGATCTCGGTAGCCGTAAGTATCTCCCAGAATCTGATCTTTTTCATCCAGCAATACATAATCCACAGCCCAGGTGTCGATTGCCATGCTGACCGGAAGCTTGCCCAGTTCTTTGCATTTTTTCATTCCGTTCAGGATCTCAACGAACAGCCGCTCCACATTCCACAGAAGCTTGCCGTCCTTATGATCCATTCCGTTTTCGAAACGGTAGATCTCTTCTAATTCGATTTTGCCGTTCTCTAAATGTCCCAGAATATGTCGTCCGCTGGAAGCACCGATATCCACGGCCAGGTAATATTTTTCCATAAGATATCCACAACCTCCCTTATCTGAAACTGAATACCTGTGTAAGCAAAGGCTGTGCTCCCGTCACAGGATCCTTCTCCATGATCAGGATATCCTTCATGTATTCATCCCATTTTTTTACCACGTCGCTCTCTGCCTGCACCTTTGCCGCATAGTCAACGCCTTTTTCACACTCATAATAGCCAAACAGTTCTTCGCCCTGCATCCAGATGGAGTAATTCACGATTCCGGCTTTTGCCAGCACTTCCTTCATCTCCGGCCAGATGTTGTCATGTCTCTTCTTATATTCCTCCTGCATTCCCGGTACAATTTTTCCGCGCCATGCGTATTTTTCCATACAAACCACCATACCTTTCTCACTCATTGTTTTCGTTGCAAATCTGCTATGTTACCCAATCTCTGTCGCAATATTCCTCTGCTTCGGGCATCAGCTTTTCATAATCTGTGCTTGCAGAAGCACAAACTTGTGCTTTTAACGATATTATAGAAAACATACTCTGCTTTCGAAATGACATTATTTGCTCCCTGGACTGTCCGATTTTGCCCGATCCTGAGAATAGCTGTTTATTACAACGTGGGAATTGTGTTATGATACAATAAGTTCACCCGTATAAAGCAGCCGCCGTGGATAAATTGTACCGCAAATTTGATCACGATAGCCGCCCAAGCAAAGAGAGTATGAAAAATACCATCGTTATGTATCATAAATAATAATTTAGAAAGCACAATTTTTATGGAACGTACATTAACCTATACAACAGATCATTTCATATCACCCCTGCCGGTCAGCCATTTCCTGAAGCAGAAGGGATTTTCTTCCCAGAATCTGGTGCAGTTAAAAAAAGACCCCACCGCCGTGCAGGCAAACGGGATTCCCTGCTTCATGAATCATATATTGCAGCCGGGAGATACCTTGACTCTGCATATTCACGAGGAACATTCCTCGGAAAAAATCCCACCGGTGGAGCTGCCGCTGGATATCATCTACGAGGACGAGGATCTCATGGTGATCAATAAGCCGGCAGGCATGCCGATCCACCCTTCCATGAACAATTATTACAATTCTCTGGCAAACGGCCTTGCCTATTATTTTGCACAGCAGAACTGTCCCTTTGTGTTCCGCTGTATTAATCGTCTGGACCGGGATACCTCTGGGCTGACCATCGTAGCCAAGCATTATGTCAGTGCCGGAATGTTGTCCACCATGATTGCCAACAAGACCAGTTCCGGCATCACAAGGGAATACCTTGCCATTGTAAAAGGCTCTGTGCTGCCTTCTGAGGGTACGATTACCGCACCTTTAGGGCGAAAAGAAGGTTCTATCATTGAGCGCTGTGTGGATTTTGAAAAAGGGGAATCCGCTGTTACCCATTACCGGGTTTTGGACGAAAAAAACGGGCACAGCCTGGTCTCTCTCATTTTAGAGACCGGCCGCACCCATCAGATACGGATTCATATGAAATATCTAGGTTATCCCCTGATCGGAGATTATCTGTACAATCCCGATATGGCATTGATACAGCGCCAGGCACTGCATGCATGGAAGTTATCCTTCCGTCATCCCATCACCGAAGAACAGATGCATTTTACCGCACCGCTGCCGGAGGATATGGCGGCTGTAGCTTGGACTTCCTCAAATACGACTCGCGATTCCTTCGGCGCAAAAGTGTCTGCAGAATGGAGATTCATATAATTCTATAGATTACAAGTACTCAAAATCCACCTCATACTCCAGCAATACGCATGTTTACGTAGTAAGTAAATACTATACACGCAGCTTACGAAGTGCCTTCTCACGGATCAGGCACTCCCCATGCTCTTCCAGATACCTTACCTTCTGCTCATCCGCAGCATACAAGGCAGCGAACTCCATCGCCTGGATGCAGGCTCTGCTGTAACGCTCGTAGGAAGCACCGCCTTTTTTTACATAGACATAGCAAGTGCCGTCTTCCAGCCGGTACAAAGTACTGTCGATTCGCAGATTTGCAGGCAAAACCGCAGCATATTCGATTACCCGGCCGATATTGCGGAAAGCAAAGATTGCAAACTGAGGTTTTGCTTCTTCCTTGTTTTTATTCTTCTTTCCCTTCGCAACATTTCTCTCTGCTTCTTCCCGGGCCTGTTTCTCTAAAGTGGCTCCGATCTCTGCCTTCTTCTCTTCAAAGACCTTTTTCATCTCCTGCAAAGCCTGCAGCAGCTGCGCACCGTTTTTGTTCTCCAAAGGTTCCTTCTCGGAAAATACCAGCACCAGACCTTCATCCGGCAGCATCATGATCTGCAGATCAAAAGCATACTTCGGCGGCTTATAGCCCACCTCTTCCTCGGCCTGTTCAATGATCTCCTGCACGACCTCTTTGGCTTTTTCACTGCGGGTCACAAAATCTTTATAATCAATCTCGTACTCTTCCAATTCTTCATTGGATAGGAAGCACTTTACTGTCTTGTCATCAATTCGTTCTATTTTCATAGCTATCACCTCTTACTGTTATATGTATGATAGCATAAAAATGTTGTGATTTCCACACTGCAAATATGAAAACAATATAAAGTTAAATCACTTCCGCATCCACTCTGGTAACGATTTCCTGAGTTCCTTTGCTGATGTGGTATTTCACTGCCGGGATCTTGGTCTTGGTGTACAGCAGGTTGGTATTGGGATCTGCGGTGATCATGTAGCCCACGGGCGGCTTTTCGGCCACTTCGTTGGCTTTGGCATGATCATCCAGTACCGCGCTGACGGTACAGCTGCAGAATTCATTGCTGGCCCGGGCGGATACGCCATCTACCTTTTCTGCAAAGCCGACTTCTTCAAAATCTCCCCTGCTGACAGCAAATCCACAGTCATATGCCACGCACTCGATCTCACTGGTGATTTTGTGCACTCTGGTATGTCCGCCTGCATCCGGAGTGATCATCGTCTCTACTGTGATGCCGGGATAAGGACTCCACTTGGACCATACCCCTGTCTCCGTGATCTTTGATGCCTCACAGATCCGGCGCACATAGACATACCCATTGATCCAGAAGGCCAGCATATTGTCCGGTGCATTTTCATGCAGCTCATATTCGGACTTTGCCACACTGATGCTAAATCTGGTATCATAGGCGAATTTTCCGTATTTTGCCACGATTTGTCCGTGTCCGTTGGGGCTGTACACTCCGGGAGCGAATGCTGTCGTATGATTGCCGTAATGGTAGACAAACAGATCCGCATACTTCTGGGGACAAGCAGACGACATTTTCGGCAACGGTGCTTCCTCTGCACTCCAGAAAGGATGATCATCGGGAAGCAGTAAAAAGGCAAATACCTTCATACCCCAGTAAGGAGAGCCGGGCGCATTGTATCTCTCTGCCATGGTCAGATTCGGATAACCGTATCCTATCGTCAGTACATGATCTCTGTCGAAGATCGGCCGTTTCAGCCAGTTTTGCAGATGTCTTGCAATCAGTCCCTTCATCACCGGCACAGGAAACGGCTCCAGCCCTGCCAGCAGGCACACACTGAAAAAGCTTACCTGGGAAAAACGATAGGTCAGCGATCTTCCGAAAGGAATCGCCTCTCCCTCTTCATCAAACCAGTAGATAAACTGCTTTGCAAATTCCATGGCACGCTCTTTGTATTTCCTTGCACGCTGCGGATCATCCTTTTCCATAACCACCGCATAGAGCAGACTGTAAAAATGGATTGCAAAAGAAATGTAATAATCCTTCTGTCCGGAGTCTCCGTCCTGATACCAGCCCTCTCCCAGATAAAAGGTCTCCAATCCTTCCAGATATTCTTCCAGCATCTCGGAACTGTACCTGCGCCCCACCTTTTTCATGGCAATGTTTACCAATACGGCAAACAGGATCCAGTTGCAGACCGGCAGGGGATGCTCATTGATCTTGTTCAGATAATTGCAGAGGTTCTCCTTCTGTACTTCTGTCAGAGGATCCCATACCACCTCCGGTGCAAACATGATACCATAAGAGATTGCCGCCATTTCCACAAACCGCTGGTCAAAGGAAGTACATTCTCCCCAATATTCCGGATTCTTTTCATCGGTACCGGCTGTCAGACCTTTCCGGTAGATTTCTTCAAATTTCGGATCTTTTCCCCCACCTGCCCAGAAGGGCACCAGTCCCCACAGAGGTCTGGAAAATGCCTCCATCCAGGTGGCACCGATGTCGTAATGCGCCATGGTAACGCCCAGTGTCAGTCTCGCCTTTTCTTCACTGTAATACGGTTTTAACGGCTCCAGGATAGATAACATACAGTCCTGAAAATCTTTTTTGGTATGTAAGTTCATTAGATTATTCCTCCAAATTCTCCGTTCTATAAAAGCTCAGTCAAAATACACATGCCTTGATGTAAGGTCTCCGACGACAAACATCTTCGGCATGGCATTTTTGTCTGAGCATTCAACGAAATTCCAATTTAAAATATTACCAGTACTCCCTCCAGTCCTTCACCAATCTGGTCAATGCCTCCATATAAAAGTAGTCTCCCCAGGAATTGCACTCATCCACGCCGTAATGATTACAGGTATTGTAAGGAGAATGATTTGAGTAAGTGCTGTGCAGCACCAGTCCGTTGGATTCCTTCGGATCCTTTACGGCATAGCCCACATAGACAGACCGCATGATCTGTTTTGCCAGTGTAATGTAATGCTCTGCCTCCGCAGGCTCCAGGTATTTTGCCATCTCCAGCATACCGCAGGCTGCAATGGATGCAGAGGAGGAATCTCTCGGCTGGTCATCCCCGTCGGTGAATTCCAGATCCCAGTAAGGTACCAGATCCTCCGGCAGATGTGCCAGGAAATATTCCGTCACATGACGGAACAGGTCGATATACTCTTTTCTGCCGGTATAGCGGTAAGCCAGTGCCATACCGTAGACACCCCATGCCTGGCCTCTCGCCCAGGCGGATCCGTCACGGTAACCCTGACAGGTGGCACCATGATCCGGTGCTCCCGTCTTCATATTGAAGAAGAAGGTATGCCAGGTAGAATAATCCTCACGGATCACATTGGCAACAGCGGTATGAATATGTTTCTCCGCAATATCACGGTATTTCGGATCTCCGGTCTCATCGGATGCCCAGTACAACAGAGGCAGATTCAGTAAACAGTCAATGATCAGGCGGTAATTCTCCGGTGCATCCATGGGTCCCCAGGCCTGGATGAACTCACCTACGGGATGATATCTGGTGATGAGCTGGTCTGCTGCCTTGATGGCTGCTTCTCTGCCCTCTTTGCTGCCGGTCAGCTTATAAGCTGCCACGCAGGAAGGGGAATACAGAAATCCCATATCGTGATGATCTACTTCGATTTTCTTGTCTATACGATCCAAAAAGCTCTTTACCTGAACTTCCCCGGCTTTTTTCAGCCTTTCATCCTGAGAATATTCATAAGCCAGCCAAATCTCTCCGGTCCAGAACCCACAGGTCCAGTAGTTGTTCGGAATCGGCTGATAAAAACCGTTCTCACTGTAAGCTTTCTGGAACTGCTCTGTAAACTCCGGCAGATCCCGGATCACCTGCTCCGTGGAAAACTGCAGCGCATCTTTGATCTCTTTTTCTGTTATCTGAGAATATTTTTTCTCGTCAAACGTAATCATTTTCTATTGTCCTCCTGATTTTTTATCGTTCTGACATTTATTTTCAGTAACTATTCAGAACTCCATTTGCAAAACCGCATCTTCGATGCTTGCTTTTTACTCTGAACAGTTACTATTTTCATATAAAAACAGCCCAGGTGCAGGTCTCTTCCATGTCAAAAGCCAGTGCGCAAAAGCGTGTCTGGATGGAATATTGCCTGCGCCTGAGCGTAACACTAACCCTTCAGTCCCGTAGAAGCAACACCTTCTACGAAGTATTTCTGCAATACCAGGAACACGATCAGTACCGGGATCAGCGACAATACCGATCCTGCCATAATCAGACCATAATCGGAAGAGTACTGGCTGATGAACATTTTTAATCCCAACTGGATGGTCTTCTTCTCCTGGCTCTTTAAGTAGATCAGGGGTCCCAGATAGTCGTTCCAGGTCGCCACGAAGGTGAAGATCGTCAGTGTGGACAGTGCCGGCTTCGACAATGGCAGCATGATGCTGGCATAGATCCGGTACTCACTCATACCGTCGATTCTGGCGGCTTCACACAGATCATCGGGAATGCCTTCATAGAACTGCTTCATCATGAACACACCGAAAGCGGAGAATGCCTGCAGGCAGATCATAGCCAGCAGCTTATCGTTCAATCCCATTCTTCTCATCATGATGAACTGAGGTACCATGTATACCTGCCAAGGCATTGCGATGGTTGCGATGTATGCCAGGAACAGTCCGTTCTTATGACGGAAATCCAGTTTTGCAAAGGAATATGCCGCAAAGCTGCTGGTCAGTAACTGTAAGAAAGTAACGATCAATGTCAGGTATACGGTATTTCCCACAAATCTGCCAAAGGGAATCTTCGTCCAGATCTTCACATAGTTGTCCCATTTGGGATTCGCCGGAATCCATACAAACGGATTCATCTGGAATACTTCTCTGTCGCTCTTGATAGATGCGGAAAGCATCCACAAAAACGGAATAATCATGATCACTGCGATCAGAATCAGAATCGCATATACGATCACTTTGCCTAAAACGGCTTTTTTATGTGCTGATTTCATATCTGTGCGCCTCCTAACATTTTACCCTGCCGTACACTTCGATCTGACTCAGTGCCGGAAAGGGGGACGGATCTTTCGCTTTGATCAGGTTACAAAGCTCCAGCCAGGTGATCTCTTTCTCAGAAATCGGAAGTACATGAGCGCGATTGCTCTTTTCTAAGGGGAACTCCTGCTCACTGCCATCGGAGAACCGGATCGTCACCTGCTGCCACCAGTTGTCATGTGGAAAATCGGATCTGGTGTACAGCACGATCCTGTCTGCCAGTACCGGTCTGCCGAAGTCCAGCTTCATGGCCGCATCATCCTGCATATTGATCCCCCAGGATTCATAGGGCCATTCTCCGTGGGAACGGTTCGCCCGGACACCGTCAATGGCGTTTTTTGCTGCAAATACGCTCTCACCTCTGGTCTCCACATTGGCTGTTGCGTGGGGATAACAGGGAACCTCCTTATGCTGATCTGCCGGATTCAGTGCCAGATTCCGATAAGCTGTGATTTCGTCTTCCCTTGCCACTTCCGCATAGAGATAATGTTTATTTCCGGAAAATACTTTAGGCGACATGCTGATCCTTTTTTCTCCGAAGGGAACATCATAGGATACATTATCGGTTATGTATACGAAAGCATCTCCCAGAGCGTCATCCACCTGTAAATGTACGTGTATATTTTTTTCGTCGGTCTCCAGTACGATCCGGTCACCCTCTTCATAGGTGTGGGTGCAGACCAGATCCACGAAGCCCTCACCACTGCTGACGCAGATGGTGTTGCTGTCCTTATCGAGAACCTTCAAAGCTAAGATTGCCATTATGCTTTCTCCCTCTTTGCCTGACCGCGGAACTGGATGATCGTTACGAACAGTACCATCAAAAACAGTACCATTGCTACAGAACTGGAGTAGCCCAGATCCCAGTCAATAAATGCTTTCTGATAGATGTAGTATACAAGAACGGTTGCGGACGTTGTCAGTTCTCCGCTTCCGCCACCTGCCAGCATGATAGCAATGTCGTATACCTTAAAGCAGTTGATGGTCAGCATGACGACTACGAAGAAAGTCGTGGAGGACAACTGCGGCCAGGTCACATAACGGAACTTCTGCCAGGTATTCGCACCGTCCAGACTGGCTGCTTCATACAGCTCGGAAGAAATACCCTGTAAGCCTGCCAGATAGATCACCATGTAATAACCCATGTATTTCCATACACTGAACAGGATCATGGAGAACAGTACCAGTCCGCCGGTGAACCACTGGGGAAGCTGATCCTGTGGTACATTGAATACATTCAGCAGAATGTTGTTCACAGGTCCTTTAGAGGGATGGAACAGCATTTTCCATACTGCGGTGATTGCTACCAGAGATGCTACATATGGGAAAAAGGAAAGGGTTCTGAACACGCCTCTTCCTATTACTTTCTGATTTAACACGATAGCCAGTGCCAGGGAAGCGATCATGGTCAGCGGCACGGTACCGATACAATAAATAATGGTGTTTTTAAATGCTGCGATAAAGAAAGTATCTTTCCACAGTCTTGTAAAGTTGCTGATGCCTGCCCACTGGATCGGATTGCTTCCGTCCCATTTCATGAAAGCAAGGGCAAAGGCAAAGATAATGGGGATCAGGGTAAATACGCAGAAACCGATAAAGTTAGGTGCAATAAAGGAGTAGGCCACCAGATCTCTTTTGGTTTGACGGCTTAATTTCCGCATAACAATTCTCCTTCCAAACGCTTTTTGTGTCATTTTTCGCGTCTTTTTGATAAGAAAGGGGCCGTAGGTACGACCCCTTTAGTCTTATTCAACATTCAACAAACATTCTATACTTTTACCTGAGAAGATTTTAACTTACTGAGCCTGGATATCAGCTACTGCCTTGTTCATTGCTGCAATACCGTCATCAATGCTCATCTCACCGGTCATGATGCTTCCATGATAGGAATCCAGAACGGAGTTGATCTCGGATACGTTGGGAGCGTAAGGAACTTCCAGGTACAGGTTGGATACGGTCAAAGCTTCTTTGCTGGCTTCATCGGTGGGGAATCCTTCCAGACCGGAGATCATGTCTACTACTTCGTCAGTCATCATTGCAGGGAAGTTACCACTGGAAGCCATGACTGCTGCTCCTTCTTCACCGCTTACCCATTTAACGAAATCCCATGACGCATCGGGAGTATCACTTGCAGTGGTTACAGCCAGACCGGTGATGGTACCCAGAGTAGAACCGGGCTCTACGCCTTCTGCATGGGGATACTTAACGATACCCCAGTTACCGCACAGGCTGGAATCATATTCGCCGGACTTCAGGTTAGACATCATGGTTGCGATGAACCAGGAGCCCATGTTCATCATTGCTACATCTCCACCGGAGAATGCTGCGGAATAATGTAAGCCTTCGGTCTTCAGATCCGTGTACTTTCTGCATACGCCGTCAGCTTCCTGATTCAGAACCATCTCATAGTAAGGTTTGAAGAAATCATAGTTACCGTCTAAGATGGTATGTTTTCCATCCAGTACACCGAAGAGCTGTACCGCACTTCTCCAGGTGTGGTAATGAGCACCGTATACCTGAGAACCAAAGGTAGTATCGGTCATCTCTCTTGCCAGAGCATCGTACTCATCAAAAGTCATATCGTTGGTAGGATAAGCAACACCCTTGGCATCAAACAGATCCTTGTTATAGAACAGTACCCAGAAGTCATTTCTAAAAGGCAGCTCATACAGGCTTCCGTCTACAGTTACCTGATCGGTAACACCTGCGTATTTGCTTAAATCCACGCCATCTTTGGAGATGTAATCATCCAGGGAAAGGATAGATCCCTTCTGTACCAGAGTTGCATATCCGGGTACATCCTTGACGGTTACTACATCAAAATCGGATCCGCTGCCGGAAAGCTCCGTTGCCAGAACGGTCATGTAATCGGTAGAACCAAGGTCTACCATCTCAATGGTTACACCGGGATGAGATGCTTCATACGCGTCCTTAATGTCACCCCAGTACTGTGTGGTCTCCTGATCCCAGATAGCCCACTTTAAGGTAACTTCTTCTGCAGGTGCTGCTTCGGTGGAAGCTGCTGCCTCTGTGCTCGCTGTGGGCGCTTCCCCTGTGGAAGCTGTCTGGCTGCCGTTGTCGGAGCTGCCGCAGCCTGCAAGCATGGTTGTCATCATGGCTGCTGTCAGTACTAAACTTAATACTTTCTTTTTCATGTAAACCCTCCTGTTAATTCGATACTATGTTACGTCTGTTACGGATCCGTTGTTACCGGTTCCTTGACTGTAACTAAAGTATAACGAAAAAGACCGGGACATAACATGGAAAAATTTATAATAGTATTCACAATTTTTTATAATTTGTTTACATTTTTTCTGAAAGTACTTTCTTAGGATGTATTTTTTTATTTTAATATGCACTTTTTTTAGCATCTTGCTTTTTCAACTACCGTTTTTCGTGCGTTATGTTATACTGAATGCATGAAAAAGACTGTTTATCACTCAAAAAGCATACGAAATCGCATATTGATTTTCACGCTGAGCGCCATTTTGGGAATGTGCCTGTTGATCAGCCTGTTCAGTTATTACATATTCCGGCACTATCTGCAGAACACCCTGATCCAGTCCACGGAGACCAGCCTGCGCCTGTTGTCGGAGTCTATGGACAACAGCATCGATGAAGTCTACCGGTTGGTCAGATATTGCCAGACAGATTCCAATATTGCCAATTATATTGAGCATAATCCGAATCCCGGCTCTGTCCTGTCGGTATCTACTTATGATTCCTTTTATGAGGAATGTAGCCGGAATTCTTCTTATAGTTATATGCCCAGAATTGCCATTGTCTCGCAGGAACATTATCTGCAGGTAGTCACTGCAACTTATTCCTCTACGGCAGATCTTGCGGAGCTTATCCCCGAGCTTCCTTATTATGAAGAATTGCTCACTGCCGACGATTATGATTTTTCTCCGGGCATTGTCTCCGATCCGTTTCACCGCGCAGGACGTAAGGTATTGCCAGTGATCCGTCCCATTACTTATCAGTATAATAACAGACAGGCCGGATACCTGTTTATCGAAATATCCACTGATCTTTTCACTATGCCTTTGAAGGATTACAGCTGTCCGGAAGACAGCTTCCTCTATCTGACGATTGCAGGTCATACCTATATTTTTGAAAACGGCGGATTACAGGAATTTACGCCGGAATATAGTATTCTGGATGACCTGAGCACATATTCTCTCACGGGCACCACACAGATTTCCAAAATCCACAGTGCTACCATGGGAGAACAGATTCTGGTCACCACTCCGTTAAATATGCCGGACTGCTACTTAAGTCAGAGTATTTCACATGCGGAGCGGACCAATCAGGCGGTTTTGTTCATGGGAATCCTTGCCTGCATCCTGATCGGCATTTTGTCTATCGGTGTCGTTCTGATGCTGCTGATGAATCGTATGATCACGGTACCTGTATCCAGGCTGCAGACACGGATGGTACGCATCGCCGGCGGAGACTTCTCCAGAGACCCTTCTGTGGAATGGGATCACGAACTGGGGGATATCGGACGGGGAATCAATGATCTGTCGGAAAATGTATCGGAACTTATGGAGAAACGACTGGAAGATGAGAAACAGAAGCAGGATCTGGAATATAAAATGCTGCAAAGCCAGATCAATCCTCATTTCCTGTATAATACACTGAACTCTATCAAATGGATGGCGACTATACAGGGAGCAACCGGTATTTCCGAGATGACCACCTCCCTGTCCCGACTGTTGAAAAGTATTTCCAAAGGCACCAGCCTGTTGATCGATATCAGAGAGGAATTGTCTCTGCTGGAGAATTATTTCACGATCCAGAGCTACCGCTACGGCGGCACCATCACTATGGATATTCAGGTGGATGACGAGGCTCTGTACAACAGTGAAATCATCAAGTTCACTTTGCAGCCCCTGGTGGAAAACGCGATTTTCCACGGTATTGAACCGAAAGGCTGTGCCGGACAGATTCAGATTCATGTAGGATATGAGACCCCGGACAGCACGGATAAAATCCGTATTGATGTCACGGATGACGGTGTTGGCATGACCGCAGAAAAGGCGGCACAGGTGCTTATCTCCAACGACGACAGCTCTGCGGACTTTTTCCGGGAGATTGGTGTCAGCAATGTACATAAACGCTTACAATATCAATTCGGTACAGAAT
Organism: uncultured Acetatifactor sp.; assembly: GCA_934394665.1. Taxonomy (GTDB): domain Bacteria; phylum Bacillota; class Clostridia; order Lachnospirales; family Lachnospiraceae; genus Acetatifactor. Next base: position 45,844 of record CAKRRS010000003.1, read on the forward strand.
ACGGCATTACCATAGAAAGCAAAGAAGGGGAATATACGACGATGTCCATACATATTCCGAATATTCCCCTGCAAGCCAATGAAATAGTTTCATCTGAAACTATTTCATCTAAAAACACTTAATCCGGACAGACATCTGTCCAGAACGGAGTTACTATGTATCAGCTTTTAATCGTAGATGATGAACCTTTAGTTCAGGCGGGTATCCGCTCCATGCTGAACTGGAATGAATTAAATATCGAGATCTGCGGCACTGCCATGAACGGTCAGGCAGCTCTCAAGATCATCGAAGAAAAGTCTCCTGAGATTGTGATCACGGATATCAAAATGCCTGTGATGAGCGGTCTGGATCTTGCAAAGGTATGCAGGGAACGTTATGGTGAAAATTGTCCTTATTTTATAATTCTTACCAGCTATGAGGATTTCCAGATGGTCAGAGATGCTCTGTCCTATCAGGTGTCCGATTATCTGGTAAAACTGGAGCTGACCCCGGAAGTATTGAAGAATGCCATAGACCGGGTACTCACACAGATCTCCCGTTCCCGGAAAAAACAGATGTCTGCCGTAAATATTCATCCTTTTTATGACAAGTTTCTGATCAGTCTCCTGCATGATCTGTTCGAATCCGAAGAACAGTTCCGGTTGCAAAGCCTGGATCTGAACCTGAACTTTGACTATGGTGCTTATGTGTGCTGTTACGGAGAGATTCTCAGTCCCCAGGCCGATCAGATGTCCGCCAAAAAACAGATGCCTCTGTTTACCAGTTCGTTACAGATGATCCGGGAGCTGGGCGGTAAATATCTGCCGCTGTATGCGTTATCCCTGGATCTGCGCCATTTTGCACTGATTTTTTGCTTTGCGGATGCCGTAGATACCGATGATTATGTAGAAAATCTGACGGAGATTCTGCAAAATATCAGTGGAACACTGCAAAACTACTATAATGTGTCGCTGCGCTGCGGCATCGGCATCCCGGTTCAGACGCCTGGTACCATCTGTGATTCCTACCAGTACGCGAGACAGATTTTTCAAAATACGGAATCCCATGACGCGATAGTAGCATTTGATACCGGTCATTCACAGGAAAAGGCTAAGAATTCCTTCAATATCAGCCTATTTAAGAATGATCTCACCAGAGCCTTTGAAGAATATGATCCTGATATTTTGCATAACACGATTCAGTCGATCTGCAATCTGTTCCGGGATCACCCGGGGCACTATGTGCAGGCTCTGGACGCTGCCAGCAATATTCTCTATCTGTCGATTTCCCTGCTGCAGGATGGCGAATCTATCGTATCGGGATTTTTTGCAGACGATCCGGACGGCTATCGTTCCCTGTACAAACAGTCCAATGTGGATCATGTGATCCAGTGGCTGCAAACCTTTTCCGGTAAGCTGTGCGATCTGTTCCAGACCAGACGGAAAGATTACAAGAACCACATCGTGACCAATGTCCGGAAATATATCAACGAGCATGTAAGAGAGCGCTTATCCCTGAACGAAGTAGCGGCTGTCTTCGGCATCAGCCCGAATTACTTAAGCCAGCTGTTCAGCAAATATAACGATTCCGGCTTCAGTGAATATATCAACATTTGCAAGGTCACAGAAGCCAAACGGCTGCTGGAAGCAGAAAATATGAAGGTCTACGAGGCTGCGGAGGCTCTGGGCTTTGAAAGTGCTTTTTATTTCAGTAAGGTATTCAAACGGGTGGAGGGTGTCTCTCCCACGGAATATGTGAATGGGAAATTTAATTAACTACAACCTATCTTTCTGTAACACAGACAACATTCATAACGGAGCATAACGATGAACAATCAGAACAATAAAACAGCTTATGCCAATCATAATATAGAAAAACGCTTTTTGGAAACAGCCGAAACTTTTCATGGTACTTTTCAGTCTTTCCGGCCTTTTCCGAAAGCTTCCATGCAGACATCCTATGAGACTCTCACTGAGTCATTAAAAGAAAAACTGATTCAGGCAGGTGAGGAAAAACTGAATTACTCTTTTCCGGTGATTCGTGCCACGGATTATATGCGCTTTAAGTGGGACGGTGACCGCGCTGCCTTCGAAGCGCTCTATTTTAGCAAACGCAATGCTCTGAATGATCTGATTCAGGCAGAATGTGTGGAGCATCAGGGACGTTTTCTGAATGATATTATCAACGGTATCTATTCTATCTGTGAAGAGAGTGCCTGGCAGCTTCCCGCACACAACTCCTATATCCGGGATACCCCACAGCTGATCCTGCCGGATGTGACCAGACCCATCATGGATCTGTTCGCCTGTGAGACCGGCGCACTGCTGGCCTGTGCAGCTTATCTGCTGGAAGACGATCTGAATGCGGTCAGCCCCTATATCCTGACCTGCATTGAGGACAATCTGAAGCGACGGATCCTGCTGCCCTACCTGACCACACATTTCTGGTGGATGGGACATGACGATGAGCCTATGTGTAACTGGACCGTATGGTGTACACAGAATGTACTGCTGACCACGTTTCTGATGCCCTGGAGTGTGGAAATGTCCTCTCGGTTGTCCTCTCCGGTGCGCACATTCTGCGGAAATGCTCCGTTGTTCCTGCCGGAGAATACGTCTGACACAGTTGTCACATTGCAGGCGATTCTGTATAAAGCAGCTGAAAGCTGTGATTATTTTCTCAAGGATTACGGCAACGACGGCTGCTGTGAGGAAGGTGCCCAGTACTATCGCCATGCGGGGTTGTGCCTGTACGGTGCCATGACGGTACTGGATACCGTGACCGACGGACATTTTGCTTCCCTGTTCCAATGGGAAAAAGTGAAAAATATCGCTGCCTACATTTTAAATGTGCATGTGGATGATAAATACTATTTCAATTTTGCTGACTGCTCTCCCATCGCCGGCCGCGCCGGGGTTCGGGAATATCTCTTCGGCAAAGCCACCGGGCAGGCAGATCTCTGCCTGTTCGCCGCAAAAGATTTCCAGGCGGGACAGGGTCAGCTTGTCACAGATGAAGTGAACGGTGGGAATCTGTTCTATCGTATGCAGACTGTATTTCATTATGAGGAATTGATGAAACAGGACACTTCCGGAACGCTTTCCCACCGGGATGTCTATTATCCCAGCGTAGGGCTGTTCCTCGTGCATTCCGATACTATGGATCTGGCAGTCAAAGCCGGTGACAACGCCGACAGCCACAATCACAATGATACCGGCAGCATCACCTTATACAAAAAAGGGCTGCCCGTTCTGGCGGATATCGGTGTGGAGACCTACACCCGGAAGACCTTCTCTCCCAGACGTTACGAGATCTGGACCATGCAGTCCGGCTATCATAATCTGCCTACGATCTGCGGCACGGATCAGAAGGACGGTGCGGAATACCGTGCGGAAAATGTGATGACAGAATTGAGCTCCACAGAACCCTCTGTTTCCATGGAACTGGCTGCCGCCTATCCCGATGCCGGAGCCGTTGTACCGGACCTGACCTATGTCCGCAAGGTGACATTAAAAAAGCCTTCCAACACTATCGTATTGGAAGACCATACAAATGCACAAGATGTTATTCTTAATTTTATTACTTATAAAAAACCTGTTATTCTTTCTGACGGTAAACTCTCCATCGGAGAAGCATCTGCCTTCTTCGAAGGGGCTGATCTGCTCGCCATAGAAACTTTACCGATCACGGACGCACGTTTGAAAACGGCATGGGATCATGATCTGTACCGGATCCGGCTGAAGGGCAATGATGGCGGCTTCCGGCTGACTATTCAATAAAGCCTGAAATTTCAGACTTTTCTCACGGAATGTTTATTCTTGTACATTTCATCATCTGCCCGTTTTATGGTTTCTTCCAGAGTTTCTGCTGTCTTGCGAAAGGCTCCGCCGATTGCAAGACGGCAGTAAAACTCTGCTGTTACATCCGATAAATTTCCTTTCTCATCTCCACGCATGGTACTTACCAGTTCCTGTACTTTTTCTTCCGTACAATCTCTGATCAGCATTACAAATTCATCTCCGCCGATACGGAATCCGCTTGCCTGCTCCGTGAGATATCTCCGGATAAATTCCGCTGCTTTCAGGATCACAGCATCGCCTTTTTCATGTCCGAAGGTATCATTCATGCGTTTCAAATTGTCAATGTCGAAATAAATTACACCGATGGTACTGTCATTCTGCAGTTCTTTTAACTGTTCTTTGTAGTGTCTCTTGTTGTAGAGCTGCGTCATGCTGTCATGATTGCTGTTCCAATCGGCAATAGCCAACTGGGAACTGGACGCAATGATATCATGCTCCATTTTCTTCATGGATTCACACAGCCGTTCCAGTTCATCTCCGGTTCTGATGTTCATCCGGCTGATGGGAGATTCCTTACCATCCCGCAAAATGTCAATAGAATAGCTGGAAGCCGCCTTGGACATGGCATTTAACGGTCCCAGTACATTGTGCTGCATAAACCAGATCATAAAGACTTCGAAAAGCACCGTAATCGATGTAACAATGATGGTAATATACCCTAAATAAGTCAATTGCTCCCTTCTGACATTTTCTGTGGAAATTCCTACGATAATATAAGCCACCGGAATATTGTATGAGGAATTCAGCGGAATGTAGTAATCGCTTCTTCCGTTATACTCCAACGGTTCTATTTCCTCACATGCGATCAACTCGTCTTTTATAGCATTCTGTACCTCATCATAGGGGCGGATATCTCCTAAAAATGCTCCGTTTTCTGTCAGATCTGTGTCATACACATAACATCCTCCGCCATCCCTGAAATTGACCACGCTGATCTGCAATACATTTTCACTGGTGTTGCGATAGTCAATGAGTTTATTCCATACCTCGTAATAAGCCGTATTTCTCCGTCTGTTGTCCAGATAGTCCGTTACGCTGTCTCCGTCTACCACCAGCCTGCAGGTATTCGCCACAGTCTGCGCCAGAGAATCTGTGTAATTCCGATTGACATTCATATAATTGACGTAGTTTACAAATATGAAGCTCACGTCCATAATGCATACGATGATAACAATAGCCAGAACGATTTTATATTTTAATGATTTTTTCATTCGTAATCCTCGGAAATCAATACTTTCTCTGATCTATATAGTCGGCTGCATTTTCATAGGTATAGATGTTTTCCTCAGTGTTATAGATCTTATCCACCTCTCTGCCGGCTTCCAGTTCTTCTATGACCGTCTCCACCGTGGATGCCAACAGCGGATTACACTCCACGGTGGCATGTAATTTTCCCGCCATCATATTTTCAAAGCTTTCGTGCAAAGCGTCAAAGGAGATCATAATGATGTCTCCCTCAGGCCCATAGCTTATGCCGTTCCGGTCCAGTGCTTTCATGGCACCAAAGATCATGTTATCATTTTCCGAAATGATAACATCAATATCCTTTACCGTTCCTTTGCTGAGCAGATTTTCCATATAGGTCTGGCCTTCTCCCTGAGTGAAATTGGCACATCCCCTATCTACGATGGTCCAATTCGGATGTTCCTCCACTCCATGTAAAATACCGTTCGTTCTTCCGATGGCAGCGGTAGCTCCTTCGGTTCCTTCCAGCAGGACAATGTGGATTGTCTCGTTTTCCCGTCCCTGCTCTGTTAAATACTGATCCAGCCACGTTACAGCTTTCCGCCCTTCCTCTTCAAAATCCGAACCGATCCAGGACACGTATTCCGTTTCATCCACAGCGATTTTACGGTCCGCTACGATGACCGGTATCCCAGCTTCCTTTGCGGCATGTATGGCATTCTCCCATCCGGTCTCCACGATGGGCTGCAGGATAATATAATCTACTTTCTGTTGGATCAGATCGTACATGGCTTTTACCTGGCGCTCCGAACTGGAATTGCCGTCAATATAGATTAAATCGTAGCCTCTTTCTTTGGTGAACGTATTCAGATAATCATTGGTATTGGCATCTCTCCAGTCAGACTCTTTTCCCGTCTGGATCATCCCCACCCGGATGAGACCGTCATTATACCCCGGTGCCGCACCCCGGATCAGTTGCTGCGTTTTGTCGGCTCGTTCAGTCCCACATCCGATCAACCCCAGACAAAGCATCAGCACACAAGTCACGGCAACTATTCTTTTTTTCATGTAACCACCCCTGGTTCTATATTTATCGTTATTTTTACCGTTATCTTCTCTTTTCCGAATCATGCTTCTTACATTTTATAGTACCATCTTCCTGTATAGGATGCAAGCCATCACCGGTGGTCCTCATAATAATTTTACGCTTTTTTATTATATTTTTTAACAAGGTCTACCTATCGGATACTGATCATCAGTATCGTCATGATGATCCTGTTCGTGGGATCCAATCTATATCTGAGCCGGATCAATTCCCAACAGCTGGAAGCTACCATGTATATGAACCAATACCGTCTGGGTTCCAAGACGCTGACCTCTGCCGTACAGTCTTATGCAGTCACCGAAGATAAGACCTATTACAACAACTATATGAAGGCATTACACGAGGACAAGAATTATGACATTGCCTGAAGAAGGTCTGCAGCAGGACGGTCTAACAATCAATGAATGGGATGAGTTAAATCATATCGCCAAGATTTCTGAGATCTTAAGAGCCTACCGAAGAATATGTCGATGGCTTGTACAGATCAAAGATTCCATGGTGAATATCCTTGCGGATAATGAAAGCCTGAATGATTCTGAAAAAGAAGCCTCAGGCTTTTGTTGTTTTCCTATTCTATTGAAGTGCACTCAGATCAATTGAGTAAATATATTCTTCTATTTTCTCTTTTTCCAGAAATCCAATCATATAAATCGGCAGATATGTGATCTTATCCCTGCAGGTAATATTCTCGTTGCAGAATACCAATGCCTGTGGAATGGCATATCTTTCCTCTTTCAGTCTCCGATCACTGTTCAGAAAATTCCGAATTTCCTGTCCTATCCGTCTTTCCAACATCCTCTTTCACCTCTCTACCCTTCACCTTTTGAAAGCATCTCTGATATCAGAGATGCCACATTTTCCACTTTTCCTCAATATTTTAGGTCATTTTTGTACACTTTTCCATCATCATAATTAGTCATGGTCTACTTTTCTTCTTTGTGATATGATGGAACAAGACAATGTTCGACATTTTTCCACGAAAGAGGTGCCCTTATGACGATATCCTGGTTATCCATGTTCTGGCTGTTTTTCTTCTATTCCTTTATCGGATGGTGTATTGAGGTATGTTCTGCTGCGGTGCAGCATCGGAAATTCGTCAACCGAGGATTCATAGCGGGTCCCCTGTGCCCGATCTATGGTTTCGGTGCCATGCTGTTCGAGATCTTCCTGCCGGAGCTGACGGAGTATCCATTCTTCCTATTCCTGGGCGGCTTTGTACTGTCCTCTCTTTTGGAATATTCCACGGGAATGTTTTTTGAAAAGGTCTATAAGAAAAAGCTGTGGGATTATTCCCGCTTCCGCTATAACATCGGCGGTTATATCTGCCTGCCGTTATCCCTGCTGTGGGGCGCCTTAAGTGTTGTGACCGTGATGTTTGCGGATCCGCTGCTGTGCGGGCTGTTTGACCGCATTCCGCATCTTCTCTCCGTAATACTTCTGTTAATCCTCGGAGGGCTGCTCCTGTTAGACACCATCGGTTCCGCCCTATCCACGATAAGCTTACAGCTGCAGGCGAAGCACCGTGCGGACTATGCATTAGAAAAGCAGACCGCACGGCTGGATCAGATCACCGAAGGATTAGGCGAGACTTCCCATTTCCTGGAAAATGCTCTGACCAGATATATGCAGAAACGTCTGCAGAAATCCTATCCTTCCATCAGTCTGGATGCCCTGGTAAAAGCAAGAGCTGAACGCAAAAAATCCACTATCTTTGCCGAGGGCTGCTGCTTTTATAAATTGTTTTCCCTCTTCTTCATCGGTGCCTTTTTAGGTGATATCACAGAGACGATCTTCTGCCGCATCACCGCAGGTGTCTGGATGAGCCGCAGCAGTGTCATCTACGGTCCATTCAGTATTGTCTGGGGTCTGGGCTGCGCCTTCCTAACACTGCTCCTTTATCGTTACCGTAATAAGAGTGATGGATCCATCTTCATAGCCGGAACCTTGCTCGGTGGTGCCTATGAGTACATCTGCAGCGTCTTCACGGAAATGGTCTTCGGTACGATTTTCTGGGACTACAGCGGATTTGCCTTTAACTTAGGCGGTCGTATCAACCTCTTGTACTGCTTCTTCTGGGGCATTGCGGCTGTGGTATGGCTGAAACTGATCTATCCGAAGCTTTCCGGCTGGATCGAAAAGATTCCGAAAAGGACCGGCACAATTGTCTGCAATATTTTGATAGTATTTATGATTGTCAATATGCTGATCTCTGCGCTGGCGCTTGCCAGATATACGGAGCGCAACGATACTTTCTATTCCGTAGAGATCACAGAACTTAACGGATTGGAACAATTTTTAGATACGCATTATCCGGATGCCCGGATGGAACGGATTTATCCGAATGCAAAAATGGTGAACTGAATGATTTTGTAAAGATGGGAGACCACCGGACTTATGCAGATCGATGACTTGACAGCAGGGTTATCCCTTAGCTTTTTGATCAATCTTAATACCGAACAGCTTCAATTTGAATCCAAAATTCTGGAAGTATATCCTCACAGGCACACTTTGCTGGCGCAGGGTGTGTTTACTGATAATAAAATTATCTCTTTCCGTGGAAAAGGCCTGATTGTAGATCTCATTGTCACATTTCCGGAGGATAAACCGCAGCTGTTCAAAAACGTGACCACCAATGTAGTAAAGCTTTCCGATGGAACACTGTGCTATACTGTCTCCTCCATTGCCGGAAGCAAGACCTATAACCGACGACAAAGCTACCGATGCTATGTTGGCATTGAGACTGCCGTACAATGCGGTCTGAACCGTGCCGCCCACGATGCCATTATTAAGGATATCAGCTATAACGGTTTTTCCGTGGTCAGCAGGGAAGACTTAAAATTAGAGGTCAACCAGACGATCCATACGGTTCTGAATGACCACATGGACGAGACCGCTGAGAATTTCAATTTTCATCTCTATGGTCTCGTGGCACGGATACAGGAACTGGAAAACGGACTGTTCCTCTACGGTTGCCGCCTGAACAATCCGGTGCCGGGACTGGAACAGTATATTATAAAAAAGGAACGGGCTGTCCTGCGGAAACGCCAGCTGTCCTGAATATCCGCCACATACAGATTCTTGTGCAGGCACAAATCTGTACTTGGCTCATCGTACACGAAAAAAAACCGCTGTCCCTCACGGGGCAACGGTTTTTTTATTTAAAGGATTATCCTTCGATTGCGATGTATTTATTGGTCTCTACCGCAGGCTTTGCCTCCTTCTTAGGCACATTCAGGGTCAGGATACCATGTTTGAACTCACCCTTGATATCCTCCTGAGTCAGATTGTCGCCTACGTAGAAGCTACGCTGGCAGGCACCTGCATAACGCTCCTTGCGGATGTACTTGCCGGATTTCTTCTCCTGCTCATCCTCGTCCAGACCCTTGGCAGCCTCGATGGTCAGATAACCATCCTCCAGAGATACTTTGATCTCATCTTTCTTGAAGCCGGGCAGATCAACGATCAGTTCATAACTGTCATCGGTCTCCTTGATATCGGTCTTCATTACGTTGTGTGCATGTCTGCCATACAGCTTCTTCTCTATCTGATTCTCTGCTCTGTTGTCAAAGAAAGGTACATCATCAAAAAAGTCATCAAATAAGTTCTCTCCAAAAATGCTAGGTAATAACATAAGTCATCTCTCCTTTTCTATTAAACATATGTCGGTGTCTTTCGATACCTCTTACCTTTTCCATCCTCTGGCAAACGCCATCGGATTTCCGAACCGGTACTGGATGACTGATCCCGATCTTCTTGTGATCTCTTGATCTTTCTTCCTCTCCCTTGTTCTAGTTGTACTATAACACTTAGATATAAGTATGTCAATTAAGGAAAAATTATATAATTATAAATTAAAAATAAACACGAAAAAAGACCGGAGCACTGCAATCCACAGTACTTCGGTCTCTCATTCACATATCTGTCAGCTTTACTTATCCTTTGCAGTGAAGTATACGAAGAATACATCTCCCTCAGTATCATTGGAGAACTGCTCCAGATAGGAAATGGAATAATCCTTGGAATCCTCCGGCACTTCAAATACCAGCAGACCTGTTCTCTCTTCGTTTACAGACAGATCATACTCTTCCGGCAGCTGATCATCACTTACCGTATTGCCATAATAAGTAATCGGTGCATCGAAAGCATCGTCATTGTCATCGTCGCCCCACTGGATCTGGAAATCGGTATCATACATGGTAACGGTAGAACGGTCTGTATTCTTAATAGTCAATTCTGCTACTAACAGCTTATTGCCTTCGGACGGTGTATATCCTTCATATTCATTACAGGTATAAGCACTGTTTACGGTGTAATTGAAGAAATAAGTCTTCATTACATCTCCGATACGTCCCTCTGCATAGCCGTCGTCATCTGCGGTTACCACATCGTTTCCGCCGTTTGCAGCAGCACTTGCAAGATTCTGTATCGCACTGTCCACAGGACCGCAGCCTGCCAGACCAAATGTCAACATTACAACCAACACAACACCAACTAATTTTTTCATTTATTTTTCTCCCTCTCATCTGTATTGCTATCCGAACTCCTGCATTACTGTGCCGGATATCCCGGCTACCCTCTTGCAATTGAAATTCTGAATAGTTATCTCACGTACAATCGTTGCACGCGAGGTCAGTATAGCATACTAATCAGTGTATTACAACGCTTTATTACGCTAATTTGTGAATGTAAGCGCTTACTCTCTGGTTAAACGGAGAATTACCTCTTTATGTTCAGGATATTTTTCCAACAATTCTTCCCGTCCAAACAATTCAAACTCCTCATATTTAAAACAGGGAGATACCATACATCCCACCAGACTGAATCCTTCCTCTTCCATGGCGGAACCGAAAATCATTCCCTTCGGTACCAGTATCTGGGGGACTTCACCCTTTTCCAGATTCAGCCCCAGCTTCGCCGCAGTAAGCTTGCCAGTCTCGTCGATCATATAGATGGTCAAGGCATTGCCGTCATGATAGTACCACACCTCATCGGATTTCAGGCGATGAAAATGAGATACCTCTCCCTTCGCCAGCATGAAATAGATACTGCTCCACAGGTTTCTCTCCTCTTTTTCCAGAAGACATTCCTTAAAATATCCTCCTTCCACGTGAGGTTCCATCTGTAAATGTTCGATATAGTAATCTGCTGAATGTTTCATCTATTAAGTCCTTCCTTTCCAAGTTCTTCGTCATTTTCTCCTGCCGAATGTCCTTGCAGGCTATTTTCATTTCTACCAAATTAGTGTATACTATGCAGAGAAAAAGCGCAATTACAAAACATTTGGGTGATTGTGCGGAATGGAGATATTATGGAAAAAATAGCAAGCTTCACCATTGATCATATCAAACTGCAGCCCGGTGTCTATGTATCCCGTAAGGATCATATCGGTGCTGAAGTCATCACTACTTTTGATCTGCGTATGACCAGCCCCAATGAAGAGCCTGTGATGAATACCGCAGAAGTACACACCATCGAGCATCTGGGGGCAACTTTCCTGCGCAACCATCCGGAATATAAGGATAAAACCGTATACTTCGGTCCCATGGGATGCCGTACAGGCTTCTATCTGCTGTTAGCCGGCGATCTTACCTCTAAGGATATCGTTCCTCTGATGGTGGAAATGTTTGAATTTGTCCGCGACTACAAGGGCGAAGTTCCCGGTGCCTCTCCCAAAGACTGCGGTAACTATCTGGATATGAATCTGGGCATGGCCAACTATCTGGCAAAACGCTATCTGGATAACGTACTGTACAATATTGATAACAGCCGCCTGGTATATCCCGAATAAAAGCCAGTGTCAAAAAGTCCAAGCCCACATGAGCATAAAAGCAGGCTGATGATCCCACGATATGCGGATGTTGAGTAGAATTGTGGGAGTACACAGCACGGAACAATCCGCAAGCATCAAAGTTTTGGGATGGACCCGACATCATATAATAATAAGATTAGGAGATACTCATGAAAAAAATCGGAATCATCGGTGCCATGGAGCTGGAAGTGGAAACTTTGAAAGCTCACATGACCACCACGAATATCATTACCAAAGCAAACATGGAATTCCACGAAGGTACACTGAACGGTACTCCCGTTGTGATTGTCCGCTGCGGTGTCGGGAAGGTAAATGCTGCTCTCTGTGTACAGATTCTGGCAGACCTCTTTCAGATTACTGCCATCATCAATACCGGTGTCGCAGGCTCTTTAAATGCTGCTCTGGATATCGGAGACATCCTGATTTCCAAAGACGCTCTGCATCATGACGTGGATGCAACGATCTTCGGTTACAAGCCCGGGGAAGTACCTCAACTGGGCTGCCGGGAATTTATTGCTGACCGGCACCTCATTGATGTTGCTGTCAGCACCTGTCTCGAAGTTAATTCGGACATTCACGTTCATACCGGACGCGTGGTCAGCGGTGACCAGTTCATCTCCAGCAAAGATGTCAAGGAACGGCTGATTCGGGAATTTCAGGGCGACTGCGCTGAAATGGAAGGTGCTTCCATTGCCCATGGTGCTTATCTGAACAACATTCCCTTTGTCATTATCCGTGCTATTTCCGACAAAGCAGATGACAGTGCCGAGATGGATTATCCCACCTTCGAGAAGGCGGCAGCACTGCATTCCGCTAAGTTGGTAGAGGCTATGATGCCGCAGATCTGAGACAGATGACAGAGTATTACAGCATCCCCACTGCTGCCGTTGCAGATTCGTTGCAGAACGCAGCGGTTTGTAAATCAAGATTATGATGAAAGACAGGATCATTTCCATGAAAAAAGAAAAGAAATATATAGAATATATCTTAAAACAGGCAGAAGCCCTTCTTGCCATCGACAGTCCTTCCGGATTTACCGAGAAGGTAACCGACTATCTCTGCGAAGAATACAAACGCCTCGGCTACAAACCGGTTAAGACAAAAAAAGGCGGTGTCCTCGTAGAAATCGGCGGTAAGGGTAATGCTGTCCTGACCATGGCTCACGTAGACACCCTCGGCGGTATGGTTGCCGAGATCAAGAGCAACGGTCGCCTCCGCCTGACCAAAGTAGGCGGATTAAATGCCAACAATATCGAGACAGAAAACTGCCGTGTATACACTCTGGACGGCAAAGTATATGATGGTACGGTACAGCTTACCGATGCATCCATTCATGTAAACGGTGATTACCAGAAGTCCGAGCGTACCTTTGACTCTGTGGAAGTCCTGCTGGACGAAAAGGTTTCCACCAAGGAAGAAGTCAAGGCACTGGGAATCGAGAACGGATCCTTTGTCTGTATGGATCCCCGCACCCACATCACGGAATCCGGTTATATCAAGAGCCGTTTTCTGGATGACAAGCTCAGCACCGCTATTTTATTAGGTTTTGCAAAATATGTAAAAGAGGAAGATGTAAAGCTGGCCCGTAGGGTTTATCAGCATATTACCGTCTTTGAAGAAGTCGGTCACGGTGCCTGCGCTTCTGCACCGGAAGATGTGGAAGAATTGTTATCCGTAGATATGGGCTGTGTCGGCGAAGGCCTGGAATGCACAGACCGCCAGGTATCCATTTGCGTCAAGGACGGACACGGACCTTATCATTATGATGTCGTAAAAGGTCTCATTCAGGCCGCAAAGGACAATCACATCGACTATGCGGCGGATGTATACCCCTATTACGGTTCCGATGCCGATGCCGCTTTAAGCGCCGGTATCGACGCCAGACACGGACTCATCGGTCCCGGTGTCTACGCCTCCCACGGCTATGAGCGTTCCCATAAAGATGCCGTTGCCGCTACACTGGAACTGTTAAAGGCTTATCTCGCATAATGTTATTTGTGATTCTTTCCTTTTCAAGTGAACAGGACATATCTTCTACGTAATAGAAAAGCAGTTCAGAATTTTACGGATTTTTCTCCGATTCTGAACTGCTTTTTATATAATGATATCCTTTTTATAATATCCGATGTAACTTTTGTCGCCTTACATCTGTTACTTCGTTTCTTCCGCTTCGCCGTCCTTTTTCTTATTAAACACGAACAGCTTACTGAACACATAATTGCCAATGATAACCAGTACAGCGGAAATAAAGGTTGCAACCAACAGGTTTACACCGATTGCAGTCAGCACCTGCATCACTACTACATCCAGTATCAAAGTAGATACTCTGGAAAGAACGAATTTCGGAGCCTCAGAAAGCATCGGCGCATTACTCTTAAATACGAACTTACGATTCGTGAAATAGGCAAAAATAACACCGGCTACCCAGTTAATAATACTCAGTACAATGTTCTGGAACGGTGTGGGATACATTGTATTATCAAACAACAGGAAATTTGCTAAAAACTTCGCTGCCCATGCTACGACTGTTGTCAGTCCGCCTACGATCAGGTACGCAATGATTTCTTCATATTTGATCCACAGTGCTTTTATCTTTTCTATCATGTCATCCTCATTTCCTGTAGCATCCACGCTTACGCGATAATATCCTACATTAATTTCATTTTTCATTGTTGAAAACCGTAATTACAAATATACACAAATATCCTTGGAAATGCAAGCTTCCAGCAGATATTTATGTATATTATACGAATAATTTTATTTTTTAATCTTGCTTAATCTGTTGATACGTTTTTCAACTTTGTACATATAAGGATGTATTCCTTTAATAATCCTGTCTACCGCTTATGTAAATGCCTGCAGAATGGTGTGGCAATAAGTATATCCTTGCATCGTAGACAAAAGTCTACGGCTCAGAGATTGTCATAATAGATACATTTTATTATTATAAACTTAAGCATACCGAAAAGGGGGAAAATACATGGATCAGAAAAAAATAGGTCTCTTTATTGCAAGACTAAGAAAAGAACATAATATGACTCAACAGCAATTAGCAGATGCCATAGGAGTAAGCAACAAGACCATATCAAAATGGGAATGTGGAAAAGGACTTCCGGAATTATCATCAATACAACCATTATGTCAACTACTGGATATCAACATTAATGAATTGATATTGGGAGAACGTATTGCTGAGTTAGAGTTACAGGAAAAAGCAGATGAAAATATTGTAAAATTAATAGAAGAAACTGAATTATTGAAGAATAAGAAACGTTATTCTCTGCCTGGAATATTAGTATCTTTTATGTTTTTTTTCCTTTTTTTATGGCTTTTGTTAGGCTCTAACATGGGATGGCATCTGTATCATCTTTACTTTGACGCAATTACACTGACGGCAATGATAGGAATTACACTTATCTATCTGATTGGTACAGGAATGTTAAAGCCTTTTATAAGTGTATTTTCATATTTAATTGGGAAAAAATATCAGAGGAATGATTTGGTACAGTCGATTTGCGCAATGAAGCTGGTGGGAAATACCATGCTCGCAGTAGGTGGCTTAGTCAGTTGCATCAGTTTTATGTCAATCAGGCCTATTGGGCAAATCAATGATTTATTTTTTGAAACAATGAACATAAGTATATCCATTGCACTAAACGGAATTCTATATGGGTTGATCGGCTATCTTATGTTATTGCCAATTAGGATAAAATTGCAGTCAGAATTGGATAAGGAATAAAATTATAAGAAAGATATTTATTTTAGAAACAACCCACTGGTCAATAACCAACGGGTTGTTTTTGTATACTTACAAATTCACTACATTCCGATTCTCACCGCGCATAAATGCCTTGATGTTCTCATAGACACCTTGTACGCAGCGGGTTCTTGCTTCCACGCTGGCCCATGCCAGATGCGGTGTGATAATCAGCTTATTGCTGTCCTTCAATTCACTCAGAGGATTGGACAGTTCCAACGGCTCCTTCTCCAGTACATCCAGGCCTGCTGCCTGAATCTCACCGGCTACCAGTGCTTCATACAGATCTGCATTATTTACCACAGGACCACGCGCCACATTGATAAGAATTGCTGTCTTCTTCATCTTACGAAGTGCTTCTTTATCAATGAAGTTGCGGGACAGATCACTCAGAGGACAATGCAGGGACAGAAAATCACTTTCTTTTAACAGAGTTTCCTTATCTACCTGCTGATATTCTGTACAGTTGCTCTTACCGGTAATGGAATAGAAGATTACTTTACAACCAAAAGCTGTTGCGATTGCTGCGGCTCTCTTACCGATATTTCCCATTCCTACGATGCCCCAGGTCTTGCCTTCCAATTCATAAAAAGGAAGATCAAAATTAGAAAAACGATCCTGCGCACTGTAAGCACCGGATTTTACATAATTATCATAATAGGGGAGCTTCTGGCCGAGAGCCAGTGCCAGAGTAAAGGTGTGCTGTGCTACCATAGCCGTGGAATAATCCACTACGTTTGCGACCTTAATGCCTCTGGATTTGCAATATTCCAGGTCGCAGTTGTCATATCCGGTAGCGAGTTCACAGATCAACTTCACGTTCGGACAATTTTTCAGGGATTCTTCTCTCATCGGAGCCTTGTTGCAGACGATAACATCCGCATCTCCCACACGCTCTGCCACTTCTTCTACCGTAACCGTATTGGGATAGGATGTTACTTCTCCCAGTTCATTAAAACATTCCACCGGTACATCCGTACCCGCACTGTTTCTCTCCAGCAATACAATCTTCATTTTAACCGTTCTCTCCTATTCTTTTGTAGTATTTGAATCATCATTCTAAGTCACATAAACATCTTCGTATCATGTTCATCAATGATACAAGCATCTTAACTCTCTTACACTCATTATCCATAAAATATAAGCTTATAATACAACAACAGCGTAATGAAATCAATTCATTACGCTGTCTTTTATGCTTTGCAGATATATGATTGCTTGTAACAATTACAGTCTCTTCAGCAGTTCTTCTCTCTGTGCCTCATAACCGGGCTTACCGAGCAGAGCGAACATGTTCTTCTTATAGCTCTCTACACCGGGCTGGTTGAAAGGATTTACACCCAGCAGGTATCCGCTGACACCACATGCGAACTCAAAGAAGTAGAACAGCTCACCCAGATAGAACTCATTTACCTCGGGAACGGTTACCATGAAGTTGGGAACCTGACCATCGGTATGTGCCAGAATGGTTCCGTTCATAGCACTCTTATTGACAAAATCAACGGTCTTGCCTGCCAGATAGTTCAGACCATCCAGATCTACAGGCTCCTCGCCAATAGTAAGCTCCTCTCTCGGAGTGTCGATGTTGATAACGGTCTCGAACATGATACGGGAACCGTCCTGAATGAACTGACCCATGGAGTGCAGATCGGTGGTCAGATCTACGCTTGCGGGGAACAGACCCTTGTTGTCCTTGCCTTCGCTCTCGCCGAACAGCTGCTTCCACCACTCACTTACATAGTGAACAGCGGGCTCGTAGTTCGCCAGGATTTCAACACTCTTACCCTTGCGCAGTAAAATATTACGCAGAGCCGCATACTGCAATGCGTCGTTCTCTTCAAAATCATTCTCCAGTGCACGCTTTCTTCCGCTTGCTGCACCTTCCATCAGCTTGTCGATATCAGCACCGCTGACAGCGATAGGAAGCAGACCTACAGCGGTCAGTACGGAGAAACGTCCTCCGACATCATCGGGTACTACGAAGGTCTCATAACCTTCCTCATCGGACAGATGCTTTAAGCTTCCCTTAGCCTTGTCAGTAGTAGCATAGATTCTCTCTGCAGCACCCTTCTTGCCGTATTTTGCTTCCAGCTTCTCCTTGAAGACACGGAAAGCGATAGCGGGCTCTGTAGTAGTACCGGACTTGGAGATCATGTTGATAGAGAAATCTCTGTCGCCGACTACATCCATCAGGTGCTTCAGATAGGTGGAGCTGATGGAGTTACCGCAGAAATAGATCTCCGGAGTCTTACGTACACTCTTATCCAGCACATTGTAGAAGCTGTGGCTTAAGAACTCGATCGCTGCTCTGGCTCCCAGATAAGAACCGCCGATACCGATGACTAACAGTACGTCGGAATCACTCTGAATCTTCTTCGCTGCTGCCTTAATACGTGCGAACTCTTCCTTATCGTAATCTACGGGAAGGTCGATCCATCCCAGAAAATCATTGCCTGCGCCGGTCTTGGATACCAGAGTCTCCTTTGCATCCAGGGTAAGCTTCTTCATGTAACCGATCTCTTCCTCAGAGATAAAAGAGCCGGCCTTGGAATAATCAAATGTAACTTGTTTGCTCATAATGCTCCTCCTTATATCTTTCAGATATATCACGCATTCTTGCGTTACTTACTTAAAAAATCCGTTTATATTTTAACAAAGTTACATTCCATTTTCAAGATATATCTATCAAACAACGAAGTTTTCTGCCTTTTTTGAAAAATCTTCATTTCTATTTTTGTTTCTATACGGTAAGAAGTTCCTGTAAAAGTGCCTGTAATTCCTCTTCCGTGACCTTAGCGGAATCCTCTTCTCGTTTTTGTATTTCTTCGTATTCTGTCTTTTCAGATATTTTATTTTCTTCTTCCATTAAATTTTCCGGCATCTGCATCGTTCTGCCGTGAATCGGCATCAATTCTACGGTTCTTCTGTCATTCGTTCTCCGCAATCTTCCTCTGTCAGTTCTAACTTTGCCGATTTCTTCCCCAAGACTTCCCGGTCCATACAATTTTTCATAATCCTGTTCCGTGACGGAGATTCTCCCGGACAAGTGATTTTCCAGATAATCGATCAGATTCGTCTTCAATACTCTGCGTTTTCCCTTAATATCAATCATCGCCGATAAGGAAAAATAGAGATATAATCCCAAAAAACTTACAATATAGAATGGCAATATCTCGCCCAGCATTCTCCCGTCCATGATTCCTTTACAGATTCCCACACCGGAAAACACAACGGAAATCAGCATACATTGACCGGATAAATGATACCAGCCATCAAAGGACAGATGCCAAAAAGACAAACGATTCAAAAACTTGTCCACAAATACCGGAATGTTTGCCACACCGCAATTCAACTGATAGCAATTTGCGAACTTTACTTTACATTGCTTCAGAAGCCGGTTGTTTGTAATTGCCATATTGTCCGTTTCTTTTATCATTGTATGGTAAACTCCTGCCAAAAGCAGACGAACCAGAATACTGAGACCTAAAAATACTAAAATTCCGGCAGTAATTATTTTTTCTTCTTTGAAAATCGTAAACATCATCAGACTCCTTTCTGTCACCTATAGAGTATAACGTATATATGTCTTATTTTGTACGTTTTTTCATCGTTATTTTTCTACGAAGGCAGACAGAAAAACTAATACTTTTACATTTTTCATGCAAAGAAAACATCCTCAGAATTCTTGTATAACTGTCCAAAATCTGTTATAATTTTTTCTTAGAATCTATATGATTGTTCAATGTTTAACGCGAATCGGATATATCCGGTTTTTCGGCTTTTGCCGACAGTATTTTAAATAATACCTAATTATTCATAAACCCTTTTATTAAATTATATGAAATAGGAATGGTAAAATCTGATTTTAAAGTATGCATTGAATCTTCATAAATATGGAAATGAAAGGATAGGTTTACATATGATATACAAGACAAAAGGAACTTGTTCCACTTCTATTGATGTTGAATTAAAGGACGGCATTATCGATTCCGTAAAATTCACCGGCGGCTGCAACGGTAATCTGCAGGGCATCAGCGCCTTGGTAAAGGGTATGACCCCCGAAGAAGCCATCAGCCGTCTGAAGGGCATCCGCTGTGGTTTCAAGTCTACTTCTTGCCCTGATCAGCTGGCTCATGCTCTGGAAGAAATGATCGCGCAGTAATATTACTGAAAGGCACTGGGATTATTATGAAAAAAATAGTTTTAACCGGCGGCGGAACTGCAGGACATGTAACGCCGAATATCGCATTATTACCTGCACTGCAGGCGGCAGGATATGAGATTGCCTACGTAGGTTCTTACGAGGGCATAGAGAAAAAACTGATTGCGGATTTCAATATTCCCTATACCGGAATTTCTACCGGGAAATTCCGCAGATATCTGGATCCTAAAAATTTTTCCGATCCGTTCCGTGTCATGAAAGGATTTGTGGAAGCCAGAAATTATCTAAAAGAATTCCGGCCGGATGTAGTTTTTTCCAAGGGTGGATTTGTAAGCGTTCCTGTTGTCCGTGCCGCAGCTTCCCTACATATTCCCTGCATCATTCATGAATCCGATATGACTCCCGGACTTGCGAATAAGCTGTGTATTCCGGTAGCGGAAAAGGTATGCTGTAATTTTCCTGAGACCATGAAAAATATTCCGGCTGACAAAGCAGTACTCACCGGTTCTCCCATTCGTGCCGAACTGGCGCAGGGCAGTAAGCTCGCAGGACTGAATATGTGCGGATTTACGGCGAATAAGCCTGTCATTATGGTCATTGGCGGAAGTCTGGGCGCTGCCAATGTAAACAAGGCTGTCCGCGAGGCTCTGCCAAAGCTTCTGGAGGATTTTCAGGTGGTACATCTCTGCGGTAAGGACAAAATCGATAACCTGTTGTTGAATACTCCCGGTTATAAGCAGTTTGAATACATTAAGTCAGAATTAAAAGACATTTTTGCCATGGCAGATGTAGTGATCTCCCGTGCCGGAGCCAACGCTATCTGTGAACTTCTGGCATTGAAGAAGCCTAACATTCTGATTCCTCTGCCGGCTGCCAGCAGCCGCGGAGACCAGCTGTTAAATGCGGCTTCTTTCGAAGCACAGGGGTATTCTATTGTACTGAATGAGGATGATATTACGACGAATCTGTTGGTAGACAAGTTACACGAGCTGTACTTTAACCGTCAGAATTATGTGGAAGCCATGAGCCGCAGCCATCAGATGGATGCCATTAACACCATTACGGCACTGATCAATGAGGCAGCAAATAAGAGTCATAAGCAATAATGGCATGTATTGATTGAGGGGGTTGTTTTGAAAGGATTATTGGAAATATGCTGCGGTAGTTTCGAAGATGTAAAAAACGCCTGGCAAAATGGTGCAGACCGGGTAGAACTTAACAGTGCACTTTACCTGGGTGGTCTCACTCCCTCTCTGGCTAATCTGATCTGTGCAAAAGAACAGTGCAGCATCCCTATTGTAACAATGATCCGCCCAAGAGGCGGCGGCTTCTGCTATTCACAGGATGAATATCAGACCATGCTCATGGATGCCCGCATACTTTTAGAGCACGGAGCCGACGGCATTGCTTTCGGATTTCTGACAGAGGATCATGCCATTCATATTACCCGGACACAAGAAATGATCGATATCATCCATAGTGCCGGAAAAGAAGCTGTATTTCACCGGGCATTCGATTGTGTTACGCAACAGGAACGTGCAGTGGAAGCGTTGATCTCCCTTGGTGCAGACCGGATCCTCACCAGCGGTGGTGCACCAGATGTCTGGTCTGGCAGAAATCAATTAAAAATACTGCAAAGCCAATATGGTAAAGAAATCACATTTTTAGCCGGAAGCGGCGTAAATGCACAAAACGTAAAAGCTCTGATGGAATATACAAAGATAGAGCAGGTTCATACATCCTGCAGAAGGTGGCAGCCGGATGTGACTGCCTCCCTGCAGGACGTGGATTTCTCTTATGATATCAGCCGGAAGAATGCTTATGAAGCAGTAGATGCTGAAAAGGTGAAGGAAATATATACCTTAATCAATTTCCGCATGTTTCGTATATAGAATCTTAAGAAGGATAGGAGTGGAAATACTGGATACAATGATCAACAGGATAACTGCTGTAAAGTATTCAGAACCTATCATTCCCACAGACAGTCCCTTCTGTGCCACGATCAGAGCAACTTCACCTCTGGTCATCATACCGACACCGATCTTTAATGCATCCGGTCCCTTGAATCTGCAGATTCTCGCCATCAGACCACAGCCTATGATCTTACACAGTAATGCTACAACGACAAATCCGATAGAGAAGAGTACAAATTCTCCATTCAGATGGTCAAAACTGGTCTTTAATCCAATACTTGCGAAAAAGATAGGACCGAAGATCATATAAGAATTGATATCCATCTTCTCGGCAATGTATTCTGAATCCCGAATGGAGCACAGGATAATACCTGCAACATAAGCACCTGTAATATCCGCAATACCGAAAAATACCTCTGCCACATAAGCAAAAATAAAGCAGAGCGCCAGACCTAAAATAGGAATACGTCTTGTATGCGGATATTTGTTATCCAGATACTGGAATACCTTGAACAATACAAATCCAACACCAATCGCAAACAGGAAGAAGAGGAGCGTAGAGATAACCACACTTCCCGGATTGGAATCCGGATTCTTGAATCCAATGACAAAGGTAAGTACGATAATACCGATGACATCATCGATAATTGCGGCACTCATAATCGTCGTACCGACTTTTCCTTTGAGCTTGCCGAGTTCCTTTAATGACTGTACTGTGATACTTACGCTGGTAGCCGTCATGATAACACCGATAAATACAGCTTCATAGAACTTTTCGGAACCCCATGGTGCCACACCGTAAAATCCCATATATAACAAAGTTCCGCCGACCAAAGGCACAAATACTCCCATGCAGGCAATCAGAAATGCCACAAAACCGGTCTTCATCAGATCCTTCAGATTCGTCTCCAGACCTGCGGAGAACATCAGCAAAATAACACCGATTTCCGCCATCTGGATCAGAAAATCAGACTGCTGTACCAGCCCCAGTACACTGGGTCCGATCAACAGACCGGCAACGATTTCACCTACAACCTGTGGTGCTTTACATTTTCTTGCAATAATACCGAATAATTTGGCAAATACAATGATAATTGCCAGATCTCTGAAAATACTATAAGATTCCATTTTTCTGCCTCTCTTTTATTATTACATTAATAAGCTCACGAATTTGTGTCAATGCACTTTATACACTGTTTTGCAAAATATCCGTTTGTTGATATTTGAGACTCATTAAATTGAGCACTTTTGTTATATCACAGACACCCTTCATCTGCAATATAAAAGTGCTCAACATAAATACTTATTTTGAAAATATATTACTCATCGTCTTCATTTTCCTCGGTGGGGAAAATCAGATTTTCTTCTGCTTCGTCCTCATCCTCAGAACCTGCTTCCTGCGCTACTTCTTCCATGGCTTCCTCAAGATTGTCAAATTCATGGTCACCGTTGGAAAGCTTCTCACGTACCTTGGCAATCTGAGCTACTTTGACTCCGTTATCCAGATTGATCAGCTTGACACCGGAAGTAATTCTGCTTAACGTGGAAATATCCTGTACACGCAGCTGAATAATAATTCCCTCGGTAGTGATCATCATGATCTCGTTATCGTCATTCACAGCCTTGGCACCTACCACATCACCGGTCTTTTCCACGATCTTGTAGCACTTTACGCCCTTACCGCCACGTTTCTGAACGGTAAATTCATCCATAGAGGTACGTTTACCCATACCATTTTCAGATACGATCAGCAGGTCACTGCCCTGAGTCTGTAACTGCATACCTATGATCTCATCTCCGGGAGATAAGTTCATACCGATGACACCCATGGAAGCTCTGCCCGTAGCCCTTACATCAGTCTCCTGGAAGCGGATACACATACCCTGTTTGGTTACCAGGAAGATTTCACTGTTACTGTCTGTGATCTTCACCTCTATCAGTTCATCCTCTTCTCTAAGATTGATAGCGGTCAGCCCATTCTTTCTGACATTTGAGAACTCCATCAGAGGCGTCTTCTTCACAATACCGGTCTTGGTTACCATGAACAGATTTTTGTCATCACTGTATTCCCGGATAGGAATCATAGCAGTGATTTTCTCACCGGGTGCCAGCTGCAGGAGGTTCACGATAGCAGTACCTCTTGCGGTACGTCCTGCCTCCGGAATCTCATAAGCCTTTAATCTATAGACTCTTCCCATATTGGTGAAGAAGTTCAGATAATGATGCGTCGTTGTCATCAGCAGATCCTCGATATAATCCTCATCAATGGTCTGCATGCCCTTGATACCGCGTCCGCCGCGGTTCTGTGCCTTGAAATTATCTACGGTCATACGTTTGATGTAACCGAGGCTTGTCATGGCAATGATAGTATTTTCCTTCGGAATCAGATCTTCCATGGAAATATCCAGTTCGTCATAACCGATTTTACTGCGTCTGTCATCACCGTATTTCTCGGCAATAGCGGTTATCTCTGTCTTAATAACTCCCAATAACAGTTTTTCATCTGCCAAAATAGCCTTCAACTCCGCAATTTTCGCCACCAGATCCTGATGCTCGTTTTCCAGCTTCTCTCTTTCCAGACCTGTCAGGGCACGCAGACGCATATCTACGATAGCCTGTGCCTGTACATCAGACAGCTCGAATCTCTCCATCAGACGTTCTTTTGCAATCTGTGCATTCTGACTGCTGCGGATGATGGTAATAACTTCATCAATGAAATCCAGAGCCTTTAACAGACCCTGTAAAATATGATCTCTTTCCTCTGCTTTGTTCAGATCATATTTTGTTCTTCTGGTAACGACATCTTCCTGATGCTTCAGGTAGTAAGTCAGCATTTCCAGAAGGTTCATGACTTTTGGCTGATTGTTGATCAGCGCCAGCATGATCACGCCGAAAGTATCCTGCAGCTGTGTATGCTTATATAACTGATTCAGAATGACATTGGCATTGGCATCCTTACGAAGCTCAATTACCACACGGACACCTTCACGGTTGGATTCATCACGGATGTCTGTGATACCGTCAATTTTCTTTAATTTCACCAGCTCGGCAATCTTGATAATCAGGTTTGCCTTATTTACCATGTAGGGCAGTTCCGTAGCAATGATCTGGCTCTTACCGTTGGGAAGTGTCTCAATATTCGTTACCGCACGGACTCTGATCTTACCACGACCGGTACGATAAGCCTCTTCACAGCCTCTGGTACCCAGTATCAGTCCACCGGTAGGAAAATCAGGAGCTTTTACAATGGGGAGAATCTCATCCATCGTGGTATCTCTGTCTTCTTCCACACGATTATCAATGATCTTAACAACTGCCTGTACCACTTCACGAAGATTGTGAGGTGGAATATTGGTAGCCATACCTACGGCGATACCGGTAGTACCGTTGACCAGCAGATTCGGATAACGGCTGGGCAATACTACAGGCTCTTTTTCGGTATCATCAAAGTTAGGCACGAAATCTACGGTATTCTTACCGATATCAGCCAGAAGCTCCATGGAAATCTTGGAAAGTCTTGCCTCGGTATAACGCATTGCCGCAGCACCGTCACCATCCATGGAACCGAAGTTACCGTGACCGTCTACCAGAGGATAACGCGTAGACCAGTCCTGTGCCATATTAACCAATGCACCGTAGATGGAGCTGTCACCATGAGGATGATATTTACCCATGGTATCACCGACAATACGGGCACTCTTACGATGCGGCTTGTCGGGACCATTGTTCAGTTCGATCATGGAATAGAGTACACGTCTCTGTACCGGCTTCAGACCATCCCTCACATCCGGAAGCGCACGGGATGCGATAACACTCATGGCATAGTCGATATAGAAAGTTTCCATTTTTTCTTTCAGATCGACTTCATGGATTTTATCAATCTCAGCCTCCGAAGGCTTATCAAAAATATCGTCGTTCATGTTTCCTCACAATCTGTCGCGTTGCGACTTTCTATTATTGAATTCCTTAACTATTCAGATTCTGATTTGCAAAACGCCTTTTTAAGGCTATTTGTCCGGCTCTTAATAGTTATTAGATGTCCAGATTCTTAACAAACTGGGCATTTTCTTCAATGAACTCTCTTCTGGGCTCTACCTTATCGCCCATCAGGGTAGTAAAGGTCAGATCCAGTTCGGATTCCGTCTCTTCATCATAATTGACACGGAGCAGAATACGTCTCTCGGGATCCATGGTGGTCTCCCAGAGCTGTTCCGCATCCATCTCACCCAGACCTTTGTAACGCTGGATCTTATTATTCTGGTCACGTCCTACTTCGCTTAAGATGCTGTCGAGTTCTTCATCACTGTAGGCATACCATACCTTCTTGTTCTTCTCCAGCTTATACAGAGGCGGCTTCGCCAGGAATACATGTCCTTGCTTGATCAGCTCCGGCATAAACCGATAGATGAAGGTCAGCAGAAGAGTACTGATATGTGCACCATCGACATCGGCATCGGTCATCAGGATGATTTTGTTGTAACGAAGCTTGGTAATATCAAAATCTTCATGGATACCGGTACCGAAAGCAGTAATCATTGCCTTGATCTCGGCATTTGCATAAATCTTATCCAGTCTTGCTTTCTCTACATTCAGAATCTTACCACGCAGGGGCAGGATAGCCTGTGTTGCACGGGAACGTGCGGTCTTCGCACTTCCTCCTGCAGAATCTCCCTCTACGATGTAGATTTCACAGTTCTTCGGATCTTTATCGGAACAGTCTGCCAGTTTACCGGGCAGAGCCATAGTATCCAGGGCAGTTTTTCTTCTGGTGAGGTCTCTAGCCTTTCTGGCTGCCTCTCTGGCGCGCTGTGCCAGAATGGACTTCTCACAGATAGACTTTGCAATCTGCGGATTCTGCTCCAGGAAGTAAGTCAGCTGCTCACTGACAATATTGTCAACTGCACCTCTTGCCTCGCTGTTACCCAGTTTCTGTTTCGTCTGTCCTTCGAACTGGGGATCTTCGATCTTGACACTGACAATAGCAGTCAGACCTTCACGGATATCTTCACCGGACAGATTCGGCTCACTGTCTTTTAACAGCTTTGCACTTCTGGCATAATCGTTAAAAGTCTTCGTAATAGCATTACGGAAGCCCTGTAAATGCGTACCTCCCTCAGGAGTATTGATGTTATTTACAAAGCTGAATACACTTTCGTTATAAGAATCATTGTGCTGGAAGGATACTTCCACATACACATTGTTCTTCTCACCTTCAAAATACAGGATATTTTCGTATAAAGGCTCTTTACTCTTGTTCAGATAAGCAACAAATTCCTTGATACCGCCTTCATAGTAGAATTCAACGACTTTCTGCTTCTTACCGTTTTCCAGAGTAATGGTATGTATCTTGCCAATCTTGCCGCCAGTGTGGGCTTTGGTAGATTCTTCGGAGGTAGCAAAAGCATCCGCAAATGCTTCGCTGTCTGCAGAATTATCCGCAACAGCTTCTGCAGAAGCCTCTGCCGTAGTTCCGTCTTCTGACTGTGTGGCTGCATCTTTGGTATCTGCTTCGGCACGCTGCAGGAGTTCACTGATCTGCTTTTTCTCATGTTCCGTGGACATAGCTTCTGCCACAGAACCCTCAGTTACTGAATCTCCGTTCAGAGAAGCTTCTTCCTCCGTACGGTTATCTCTTAAGATGATGCGCAGTCCCTTGGTCAGGAATGCCATCTCTCTGAGTCTTCTCTTCAATACCTCAAAATCATATATTGTTGTCTCAGTAAAAATCGTATCATCCGGCAGGAAAGTAACCTTGGTACCGGTCTTCTCCATAGGGCAGGTGCCGATCTCTTTTAACGGATAGCATACATGTCCTCTTTCGTAACGCTGTTTGTATACCTTTCCGCCCTGACAGATTTCTACTTCCAGCCAGTTGGAGAGGGCATTTACAACAGATGCACCTACACCGTGCAGACCGCCGGATACTTTGTATCCCCCACCGCCGAACTTACCGCCGGCATGCAGAATCGTAAATACGACTTCTACCGCAGGAATGCCTGCTTTATGGTTGATACCTACCGGAATACCTCGGCCGTTATCGATAACTGTTATAGAATTATCTTCATTGATTGTGACGTCAATGGTATCACAGAATCCTGCCAAAGCTTCATCTACCGCATTGTCTACGATCTCATATACCAGATGATGCAGTCCTCTGCTGGATGTGGTACCGATATACATTCCCGGACGCTTTCTTACAGCTTCCAGTCCTTCCAATATCTGAATCTGATCCGCGCCATATTCATGTTCTACCGCGGTATTGTTCATATTTTCTTCGCTCATGATTCCTCACATTCTGCCCTACAGGCTGCCCAAATTATAGGTATCGGTGGGATTCTTTTCTTCGGACTGCAGCCCCATGTTTTCATTGACACAAGTTACAGTTCCTGCGGATACCTTAAATACTCTGTTAATTTCAAATCTGTTATTTACAAACTCTTCCAGACCGGTACAGGTAATGATCGTCTGTATATCCCCGATACTGTTTAATAAATAGTTTTGCCGGTTACTGTCCAGTTCAGACAATACATCGTCAAGTAACAGAACAGGAGTATCTTTTGTTATCTTTTTTACCAGTTCTATTTCCGACAACTTCAGTGAGAGAGCAGCAGTACGCTGCTGACCCTGGGATCCGAACTTCCGGATATCCACGTCCCCTACCAGAAAAGAAAAATCATCTCTGTGAGGACCTACAGAGGTCATCTTGGCGCGCATATCCCGATCCTGACTGTTTCTTAGCTTACTTTCGAATTCATCCAGCTCTACATCCGGCTCATACTGGATACGGATTTCTTCTCTGCCGCCGGATAATTTTTTATGAATATCATAGATAATCTCATTGAGCTGTTCCACGAACAGCTTTCTTCTCTCTATGATCTTACTTCCGTAAGACACCAGCTGCATATCCCAGATAGTCAATGTTTCCTTCAGATCAGGATTCATGTACATATCCTTGAGAAGCTTATTTCTCTGATTTACGATTTTGTTGTAATGATTGAGATTATAGAGATAGAAATTATCCAGCTGGCATAATTCCATATCTACGAATCTTCTCCGTTCGGAAGGACCGTTTTTAATGATTCCAAGGTCTTCCGGGGAGAAAAAGACGACATTACAAAGTCCCAGAAGATCAGCTGCTTTTTTGATCTTCTGACCGTCAATGGCAATTCCTTTGGATTTGGACTTTCTCAGATGCATATCCACACGGATCTCTTTTCCGTCTTTTTCCAGATAAGTCCTGATATGTGCCTCTTCCTTGTCGAAATTGACAATTTCTCTGTCTTTGCTTCCCTTATGCGATTTTGTCGTGGCAGCTACATAGATTGCTTCCAGGATATTTGTCTTGCCCTGCGCATTATCACCGTAGAGAATATTGGTTCCACGGTCAAACTGCATCACAAGAGAATCATAATTTCTGTAATCTGCCAATTCAATTGATTTGATGATCATAGTAACCTGCTTACTCTATTACGATGGTCTCACCATCATATTCCACTTTATCTCCGGATACCAGCTTTTTGCCACGCTGTGTTTCGGTCTGTCCGTTTACTTTTACCAGACCGTCCTGAACGGCAAACTTGGCATCCACGCCGGACTCTACGACTCCGGCTGCTTTCAATGCCTGTCCAAGCTTAATATAATCATCTTTTAAACGGATTGTATGCATTTATTCAACCTCTGTTTTATTTTTTTAACCGACTGTTGTGAAATTCACGGGAAGAATCAGGTAAATATAGCTTTCTTCTGCATTCTTGATAAAGCAGGGAGCCTTGGGATTTACCATATACAGATCTACTTCCTCATCATCAATGACACGAAGCGCATCAATTAAAAACTTCGGGTTAAATCCGATCATCAGATCCTTACCCTGTTTCTGAATATCGATTTCTTCATCCATGCTTCCCAGTGCGGAATTAATTTTTAACTCCATACCATTGTCTGTAATATTTACAATAATGGGCTTTTTATCGCCTTCTTTTACCAGAAGCGTAGCACGATCGATACAGTTCAAAAACTCTTTTTTATTTACCTTTACCTTAGTCTCATAATCACTGGAGAGCATCTGGTCAATTTTAAAATATTCTCCTTCAATCAGACGGGATACTACAACGGTTTGATCAAATTCAAACACAATATGCTTATCCGTAAATGAAATTGTTACATCACTTTCTGCATCTCCGGGTAAAATTTTACTCACTTCATTCAAGGTCTTTCCAGGAACAACTACCTTTTTGGGAACATAGCTGTTCTTTAACTGAATCTTACGGATAGAGATACGATGCCCGTCCAGAGATACAATTTTAAATTCTTCTCCGTTGATATCGAATAGCTCACCTGTCATCAGTTTATTATTATCATTATCGGAAATAGAGAAGATTGTCTGTCTTACAACTTCCTTCAAAGTAAACTGACTCATTACAATACTGTCATTTTTTTCTACCACGGGAAGATAAGAAAAATCTTCTCCGGATTTACCAATGATTGTAAATTTAGCTTTTTCACAAGTGATCAGGGTCTTGAAAGAAGCATCTGTTTCAATTGTAATATCACTGTCGGGAAGCTTACGTACAATATCCAGGAACATTTTTGCATCCAGTGCAATAATCCCTTTTTCTACGATCTGTCCTTCAATAATTGTCTCAATACCAAGCTCCATATCGTTGGCTGTTAATTTAATATCTCCATTTGTAGTATCTACCAAGACACATTCCAGAATAGACATGGTTGTCTTGCTGGGAACTGCTTTGGATACTGTTTGTAAACCATTTAAAAGATCCGTTTTAGAACAGATGATTTTCATAGGTGCATAACTTCCTTTCCGGTTGATGTGGGCGCATGTAGGCACGCGTTATATAAAAATATTAAAAGAATTTCGTAATCTCCTTAATAAGGCATGTTGATATGTGCATAACCAGTCTTATTATACTATTTTTCAAGGCAAAAGGGAATGGAAATCTTAGTGGATTTCACAGAATAACCTAAGAATAACTCTTCACTTATTCACACCTTGAAATTCACCTTCAAATGCCTTTTCATAAGTTATCAACAGTAAGACACTGCTTATCCCAAAGATATACACAACTTGTCCTCTTAATATAAAAAAATATCTACACTAAGAAGGGTTTATCTTCTTTGTGATAATATCAATTTTATTCTTAAGGTCTTCGTTGGTCTTGATCTCAGCCGCTACCTTATTTACACCGTGAATGATCGTAGTGTGATCCTTTTTGCCTAGCAGTTTGCCGATATTAGTATAGGAAGTATCGGTCAGCTCTCTGCACAGATACATGACGACCTGACGGGGCTGTACGAACTCGGAATTTCTCTTCTTGGAAGTAATATCTTCCGGTTTTACGCCAAAATGTTCCGCTACGACATTAATAATGAGAGTAGGAGTAATCTCCTTGGGCTTGTTCGGATAAATAACATCCTTCAGAGCTTCTTCCGCCAGGGAGAGTGTCAGATCTACCTTATTTAATTTGGCAAAGGCAATGATCTTATTAAAGGCACCTTCCAGCTCACGGATATTGGATTTAATATTTGTAGCAATGTATTTGATGATTTCTTCATCAATCTGACGGTCATAGGTCTCCGCGTTTTTACGTAAAATAGCCATTCGTGTCTCGTAATCGGGCGGCTGGATATCTGCAATCAGACCCCATTCAAAACGGGAACGGAATCTCTCATCCAAAGTCTCCATTTCCTTGGGCGGCTTATCGGAAGACAGAATGATCTGCTTGTGCGCAGCATGTAAAGCATTGAAAGTATGGAAGAACTCTTCCTGTGTACTTTCCTTACCTATAATAAATTGTACGTCATCGACCATGAGGACATCAACGTTACGGTATTTTTCACGCAGCTTTGTCATGGAAGCAGCATTACCGCTACGGATAGATTCGATTACCTCATTGGTAAATTCCTCACTGGTGACGTAGAGTACCTTCTTGTCAGGATCCTGTTCTAAAATAAAATGACCGATAGAATGCATCAGGTGAGTCTTGCCAAGTCCTGGTCCTCCGTATAAATAGAGAGGATTATACACCTCTCCCGGAGATTCTGCTACGGCAAGGGATGCGGAATGTGCAAATTTGTTATTGCTGCCTACGACGAAGGTATCAAATTTATATTTCGGATTCAGATGAGCATCTTCATAATTAATGCCGTAAATCTGACTTGGAGCAGACATTTCATTCTCCGCAGGTTCTTCAGACTGAACATCTTTTTCCAAAATAAAGCTGATATCATAAGGATGATCAAACATCTCGGTAATGGTTACCTGAAAAAAGCTCTTATATTTAGAAGAAATATAATTCAAAGCATGTGCCTGATCGGAGGGGATAATGATGCTTACCACATCATTTACTACATTATGAAACTCCAATGGTTCTACCCATGTATGATAAGAAATGTCAGAGAGACTGTATTCTCTTCTGACAGCTTCTTTAATAGTTGTCCAATTTTCTTTAATAGCGTCCATTATTTCCTCCCGGGCAAGCCTGTGTGCTTGCGAAACTCCATTTCATTGTATAATAGAATTAAAAATAATTCAAATGTAAGTTATGAACAGGCCATGGATAAAGTTATCCACAATCTGTTGATAAAGTTGTTCATAACTTGGCATATAAACAGGTATTGTGGATAGTGATGTGTATATGTGGATAAATCTGTGAAAAACCAGGATATCCACATTTATGCTAAACTTGTCCACTTTTGCACGTGTTTTACACAAAATATCCATGTGAAAAAAATAAATATCCACAAATAATCAACAGCATGTGGATAACTTGTTTGTGGGTAAATACGGTGTATATCTATGTGGATAACTCATTTTAAATTTTTTTTAGAATTTTCAAATGTCTGTTTTCTATTGATTTTTCAGCATTTTTATTGATTTTTGCTTGACATTGACAGGCTTTTACATTACAATCAATATGCTATTTTCCGAAAGGAAGGTACATTTTTTATGTGCCTAAATGATGAAAAATATGTTTACCTTTTTATATAAGAAGGTTTAGAGAAGGAGGTGCCTTTCCATGAAGATGACATTTCAGCCTAAAAAGCGTTCCCATTCCAAGGTTCACGGTTTCAGAGCCAGAATGAGTACTCCCGGTGGAAGAAAAGTTTTAGCAGCAAGACGTGCAAAAGGAAGAAAGAAATTATCCGCATAGGTCACAGCAATGTGACCTTTTTTTCTCTTAACTTTCACGGTTGGAGGAGTGCATGCAGTTTTCGGAATCATTAAAGAAAAATCATCAGTTCCGTTTTGTGTACAAGAATGGCAGATCCTATGCCAATAAGTACTTTATCATGTATGTGAAGGAAAATGGCCTTGATAAGAACAGAATCGGAATCAGTGTAAGTAAGAAAGTCGGCAACAGTGTCGTAAGACACCGGATCACCCGGCTGGTCAGAGAAAGTTACAGATTACATGAAAGTGTATTCAATAGTGGTTTGGATATGGTAATCATTGCAAGACCGGCGGCAGCTTCCATAGGATATGAAGAAGCGGAAAGCGCCCTGTTGCATCTTGCAAAACTTCATCATCTGATAAAAATTTATTTTTATCAGGATTAAAAAGATAAATATATGAAAAAAATAGTTATCGCCATGATCAGGTTCTATCAAAAATATATCTCACCGTACAAAGGTACGAAGTGTCCCTATGTTCCCAGTTGTTCTCAATATGGTCTGGAAGCCATTGAAAAATATGGTGTGATCAAAGGAGGACTTTTGGCGGTATGGAGAATCTTGAGGTGTAATCCTTTTTCTAAGGGAGGATATGACCCTGTACCCTGAGAACATTCAGATAGAATATGGCACATATTAGGAGGATAAATGAACGGTATTCTTTTGACACAGAATTCCACATTCATTATCGGTCAGGTAGCCTGGCTGCTTGGTAAGATAATGGAAGGAATTTTTGAAGTTCTGAACTTGATCGGTATTCCTAATATCGGTCTTGCAATCATTCTTTTTACAATTGTTGTGAACCTGTTAATGATGCCTCTTACCATCAAGCAGCAGAAATTCTCCAAGCTTTCTGCTAAGATGAATCCTGAGATTCAGGCAGTTCAGGCAAAATACAAGAATCGTAAAGATCAGGATGCACAGTTAGCACAGAATCAGGAAATTCAGGCAATCTACGCAAAGTACGGAGTATCGCCTACCGGCAGCTGCCTGTACATGTTGATCCAGATGCCGATTCTGTTTGCTTTGTATCGTGTAATTTATGCAATTCCCGCTTATGTTGGAAGAGTAAAAGAAGCTTTCTTCCCTTTGGTAGACAATATTATTGATACTGCAGGTGCAACAGAGCTGGTTCAGAATCT
Source organism: uncultured Acetatifactor sp. (assembly GCA_934394665.1). GTDB lineage: Bacteria > Bacillota > Clostridia > Lachnospirales > Lachnospiraceae > Acetatifactor. The sequence goes on from CAKRRS010000003.1 coordinate 79,943, forward strand.
GTCGAATTCCGCTATGTACAGCAAGCAGTTTACCAATGCAGGTTTTGTAGCAGGAACACATAGTGAATATGTTCAGAATACGATCATTGACTGTCTGAACAAAGCATCTACCGCTGATTTTGCAAGTATCAGTGAGAAGTTTCCTTCGCTTGCGAATGATGTAACCAATACGGTAAGCAAACTGGAAGAATATAATAACTTTCTGGGACTGAACATTGGTAACTCTCCTTCTTATCTGTTGAAGGAAGCATGGGTAAACGGTGCATGGTTATTAGTAATTGGTGCAATTGCTATTCCTGTTTTGTCTGCATTGACACAGTGGATCAACGTAAAGCTGATGCCACAGCAGGATACTTCTTCTAATGGTAATGATCAGGCTGCAGCAATGGCTTCTTCCATGAAGACCATGAACATGATCATGCCTCTGATGTCTGCATGGTTCTGCTTCACATTACCATCCGGTCTGGGTCTTTACTGGGTAGCAGGTAG